>ONAG01000001.1:0-129926 GCA_900315745.1 uncultured Prevotellaceae bacterium | reverse complement strand
TAGGAGTGCCCCTTTCGGGGCAGAAATCTTGCAAATCCATACAAATCTGACAAATAAGAGCATTGGATTTGTGAGATTTTGAACAGATTTGTGAGATTTCTCGCCGTAGGCGACTCTTTTTTGATTCGCTTGACTTACATTATCATGGGGTGCTGAGTATTTTCATTTTTTTAGACTTAATAATCTCTAAGGAGTTAAGGAGTCAAGGAGTGGCGCCTGAAGGCGCAAGGAAAAAACTCCCTTACTCCTAAACTCCTTAGACAAAAATAAATAAATCTCCAAGGAGTCAAGGAGTCAAGGAGTGGCGCCTAAAGGCGCAAGGAAAAAACTCCCTTACTCCTAAACTCCTTAGACTTAATTGCTTAAAAAAAATCGGCGAAAGGTCAAGTCCTTTCGCCGAAAATTGTTGTACCGATACGCACCATGGTGCTGCGACATCGACAAGCTATAAGGTAGTCGTGACTCATGCCCCAACTGCGCTCGCAGAAATAATCGGCATCAGCAAAAAACCGCTCCTTCACCTCGTCGAAGAAGTCAGCAGCCAACGACATCTCACGAGCAATCTGGTCGTTGTCCTCCACATACGAAGCCATCATCATCAGTCCGCAGATGCGCACATGCTCCATCTGCCGCCATTCACCCTCTTCGAGCAACTGTCGGCAGTCGTTGATGGTCAGTCCGTATTTGGTTTCCTCCTCTGCAATATGCAGTTCGAGCAGCACATCCACCACCCTACCGCATTTCGCAGCCTGCCGCTCTATTTCCTGCAACAGCCGTAGCGAGTCCACCGCCTCTATCATGCTGACGTATGGAGCGATATACTTCACTTTGTTGGTCTGCAAGTGTCCGATGAAGTGCCATTGGATGTCATTAGGCAAAGTCTCGTGCTTGACCTGCAGTTCCTGCACGTGGCTCTCCCCAAACACCCGCTGTCCCTCATTGTATGCCTCCAAGATGCTTTCTGCGGGGTGATACTTGCTCACAGCCACCAGACGGACATCATCCGGCAATGTGCTGAGCACCTTTTTAAGGTTTTCGCTGATAGAAGACATTACTCTGCCTTTTGTACATTCTTGTGTTCGAAGACATCCATGATGAGCGTTTCAGCCACGCTTGCAATGACATAGTCGATGGCTGTAGTGCCCATCACCTCTTCTATATGGCCCACTGCTCCCGGCAGTGTTGCAGCCTGAACGAGATAATACACGTTTGAGCGCTTCTCCTTCTGTGTCTTTTCATCGATGGTGATGAACTGCAGCTTAGCCTTATACCAACGGTCGTCGCTGTCGTTCTCACTGAAAAACACCTCCTTGTAAGCAGCTTTCTTTATGTCGGACACCTCATATTCTCCACTGATATAGGAAGACATCTCCTCGGTGATAGACGATTCTGCCTCGGTGAAGCTGAGGGCATCTACTGTATATTGTTCTGTTACTTTCTTTTGCAATCCGTCGTCCATGGTCTTTTCGTAACGGATTTTTGTCTCAAACCAATCAGCTGTTCTTGATCTCATAAATATGTTTTGTATTCAAAATTAATGATATATCCACCAGCAGATGCCGCATGGATTTTTCGGAGTTGCAAAGTTAATGAGAAAAGGAAACAACACCAAATATCTTGCAATGAAAAAGTACTTTCTATTTGTGGTCGCTTCGCCGGAGGCCGACCATTGAAGGAAGGCTAAGTTGACCGCAGGACACTCACCATCAATTGTGCGGCATTGCCCGGAGCATCCGGCTTGCCTATTGCCTGTTTCATTTCAGCATATCCTGCAAGCATTGTCTCACGCCCCTGAGTTCCTGGCATTATGCGCTGCAACTCATCCATCATGCGCGTGGTGGTGAAATCATCAGCCACCAGTTCGGCTACCACCTCCTTGTTGGCTATAAGATTGACGAGCGAGACCCATTTCACCTTTAGAAGATGTCGCTTCAAGAATCCCCACAAGGGAGCCATCGGAGTGGCATAGCACACCACCTGCGGCACATTGAAAAGCGCCGTTTCGAGCGTGGCAGTACCACTGGTGACCAAAGCTGCGGTGGAATGAGCGAGAAGAGCAAAAGTGTCGTTGCGTATCAACCCCACTTCCGAGCCATTGATAAAATCATGATAATACTCGTCCTCGATTGCAGGAGCCCCAGCTAAGACAAACTGATAGTCAGGGAAATGGCTTACCGCCTGCATCATGCGGGGCAGGTTATCCTTGATTTCCGTGCGCCTGCTGCCAGCGAGAAGAGCTATTTTGGGACGCTCATCCAACTTATTCCGTGAGCAGAATTGTAAGAATGTTTCATTGTTCTCTTGCAAGAACAGCCTCACCTCATCTGCAGTAGGATTGCCTACGTAATGTATGGGATAGTCATGCTTCTGTTCATAGAAAGGTACCTCGAAAGGCAAGATGGAAAAAAGTTCATCGACATCCCTCTTTATGTTTTTTATGCGGTGCTCCTTCCAAGCCCAAATCTTTGGCGCAATATAATAAAACACTTTTGCCAACCCATTCTTATGCACAAAATGCGCAATATCAAGGTTAAAGCCAGGATAATCCACCAAAATCACAGCATCAGGCGCCCACTCTTGGATGTCGCGCTTGCACAAAGCCATATTGCGGAATATTGCAGGCAGATGAGCCATTACGGAGACAAAGCCCATGTATGCCGTATCGCGATAGTGCCTCACCATCGTGCCACCGACCTCTGCCATGCAGTCGCCTCCGAAGAAACGAAACTGTGCATCGTTGTCATGATATTTCAAAGCTTTCATCAAGTGAGAAGCATGCAAGTCCCCACTCGCTTCGCCTGCAATAATGTAATATTTCATAGGAGTCAAACTTCAAGTCACACGCCGCCGTCATTGCAGCCAATCCCAGTCAGCCATCATGTTGAGAGCCTCATAGTGGGTGACATCCACCTGCGTGGGAGTGATTGCCACATATCCGTTGCGCAATGCCCAGTTGTCGGTGGTGTCGTCTTCCGGCTCGTCATTGCGGTATTTTCCCACCATCCAGTAATAGTCATACCCTCGTGGGTGCGTCTGCTTCACACATTCGTCGTACCACGTTCCCCTTGCCATGCGGCACACGCGCACCCCACGGAACTCCCCCTTGGGGAAGTTCACATTCAGGCACACGCCCAAGGGCAGTCCGTCGCGCAGCACCCTGCCGGTGATGCTTCTCACAAGAGGTCGAAGAGGTTCGAAATCAGCATCTTCGCTGAAGTCGCACAAAGAGAACGCCACAGAAGGTATATACTTCATGCATCCTTCGAGGGCAATGCCCATGGTGCCCGAATAATGCACATTGACAGAGGCATTGTCGCCATGATTGATGCCACCGATGATGATGTCGGGCTTTCTATTGCCACACAACTGGCTCAGAGCTAATTTTAGGCAATCCACCGGCGTGCCGTTGCACGACCACACCTGCAGTCCGTCCTCCTCGCGTCGGAGCCTCAGTCTAAGATATTCCGTGGCAGAGAAAGCGGTGGCATACCCCGACCGCGGTCCGTCGGGTGCACAAACGATGACATCGCCCATGTCGCGCACCATGTCTATGAGAGAATTCACGCCCTTGGCTTGGAAGCCATCGTCGTTGGATATAAGTATGAGTTTTTGCGGCATCATCTCTAATTTTACTGCAAAAGTACTAAAAAAGGTTGAAAATACATGTTTCTCGTATAAAATATGTACCTTTGCGGTCAAAAAGCACAATTAGTCATGCCACGGAAGCACCAATGAGAGCCATGGCATTATTGTGGAGAGTTGCATTTTTGCAAAAACAGAGAAGACAAACATGGGAAAGATAATAGCATTAGCCAATCAGAAAGGAGGCGTGGGCAAGACGACGACGACCATCAACTTGGCAGCGTCGTTGGCAACCTTGGAGAAGTCGGTTCTCGTGATAGACGCCGACCCTCAAGCCAATGCCTCCAGCGGATTGGGCGTGGATGTGAACAACCTTGATTGTTCGCTCTACGAATGCCTGGTGGGCGAGGCCGATGTTCGCGAGGCCATCTACACCACCGACATAGAAGGTCTCGACATCCTCCCCAGCCACATAGACTTGGTGGGAGCGGAGATAGAGATGCTCAACATCACCAACCGCGAGAAAGTGGTGAGCCGTCTGCTGGCACCCATTCGCGGCGACTACGACTTCATACTCATAGACTGTTCACCATCCTTGGGACTGATAACAGTGAACTCGCTGACAGCAGCCGACTCGGTAATAATACCCGTGCAATGCGAATATTTCGCCCTGGAAGGCATAGGCAAATTGCTCAACACCGTCAAGATAATAAAGAGCAAGCTCAACCCGAGACTTGAAATCGAAGGTTTCCTGCTCACGATGTATGATGGCCGCCTACGGCTTGCCAACCAGATATACGACGAGGTGAAGCGCCACTTCCAGGAATTGGTCTTCAAGACCGTCATCCAGCGCAACGTGAAATTGAGCGAGAGTCCGAGCCACGGCATCCCCGTGATACTCTATGACGCCGACAGCACGGGCAGCAAGAACCACTTAGCATTAGCAAAGGAAATCATCAACAAGAACAGTTGAGCGGCAAAGCTACCTTCAGGCAATGAAGGAGCCAACAACAAACATTGAAACAATGGCAGTAAAGAAGAAATACAGCACCTTAGGCAGAGGCCTCGACGCCCTCATCTCCACCGATGAAGTGCTGCCCCCGGGCAGTTCGACCATCAACGAAATACCCTTGGACGAGATAGAAGCCAACCCCAACCAGCCACGCAGGGAATTCGATGAAGGAAGTCTTCAAGAACTATCCAACAGCATACGGGAATTAGGCATCGTGCAGCCCATCACCGTGCGCCAGACAGCAGTACGCAAGTACCAGATTGTGGCTGGCGAGCGCCGCTGGCGGGCATCGCAGATGGCAGGCCTCGCCACCATACCCGCCTACATACGCACCATCGACGACGAGAACGTGATGGAGATGGCGTTGGTGGAGAACATACAGCGTGAAGACCTCAATGCCATAGACATAGCATTAGCATACGCCCATCTGCTCGACCAAGAAGGCATGACACAGGAGAAAGTGGCAGACCGCGTGGGCAAGAGCCGTGTAGCCGTCGCCAACTACCTGCGACTGCTGAAGTTGCCGGCACAAGTGCAGATGGCATTGCAGAAAAAGACCATCGACATGGGACACGCCCGCGCCCTGCTGTCATTGGACAGTCCCTCGCAGCAATTGGAGGTCTTTGAGGAAATCCAACGTGTGGGAGCCTCCGTGCGCCAAGTGGAGGAGATGGTGAAGAAGTTGAAGAATGGCGAAGACGTGCTGGGCAAGAGAAAGAAGCAGGGCACAGCCAACCATCTCGCAGAGGAGTTTGACATCCTGCGCGAGCAACTGACGAAATTCTTCCAGACAAAGATATCCCTGAACATCTCACAGAATGGCAAGGGCAAAATCAGCATACCCTTCGCCAACGAGGAAGAACTGGAGCACATCATGCGTGTGTTCGACAACCTGAAACAAAACTGAGCGAGGCCGTGAGCATACACCGACACATCCTCCACTGCCTCACCCTGGCATTCACAGCCATCCTCGTGCAAGCACTGCCCTGCCAAGGCCAGGACGTTGCCGACAGCTTAGTGATGATGGAAGAAGAACCATTGGTGATGATGGATGACAGCATATCAACCCTCGACACCATACATTTCGAGCCATCCTTGAAAAAGGAAAAGGTGCGCAGAGACTGGAGCACATGGCGCCCCGACCCGAAGCGTGCCCTATGGTTGGCAGTGGTGATACCAGGAGCAGGACAGATATACAACAGAAAATTCTGGAAACTGCCCATCGTGTATGGAGGATTTGTGGGATGCGCCTATGCAATGTCATGGAACAACCAGATGTACAAAGACTACTCACAAGCCTTTCTCGACCTCTCGGACAACAATCCCGCGACGCAAAGCTACAACCAGTTCCTGCATTTGGGTACAAAAATCGAAAGCGAAAACGACAGCAAGGCCGAACGCTTCAGAAACCTCTTCAAGCGCCGCAAGGACTACTACCGACGCTACCGCGACCTGAGCTTCTTCATCATGGTGGGCGTATATGCCCTCTCGGTGATAGACGCCTACGTGGACGCGTCGCTCTCAGACTTCGACATCAGCAAGGACCTCACCTTGCGCGTGTCGCCTACAATGATAAACAACAGCAACGACCGCAACCCCATCCGCTCAAATGCCTTGGGACTGCAGTGCAGCTTGAATTTTTAATCGAAAGAAAACGGAACGACAACAAGACATGAAGAAAACGCCCCAGTACGTCATCACCCTTTTGGCTCTATGCCTACCCACACTTCTGCCAGCACAAATCGAAGAATTCGAAGAAATATTATTTGGCGACGACGAGCAAAAGAGCGAAATAATCTATGCTCCCGAAGCCCTTTACATCTCTGAGGTAGATAGTCTGCTGCAACTATTCCAAGTGCAGAACTACCTAACCATCGACGATGCCTGCGAGCCAAGCGAGGAAAGTCCCTACTACACCGACGAGCAACTTGCCGACCGCCTCAGCCGCATGCCCACACGCATCGACATGCCATACAACCCCATAGTGAGGAAATTCATCGACCGCTACGTCAACCGCATGAGGAAGACTGTGAGTCTCATGCTCGGGTCGTCCAACTTCTACATGCCCATCTTCGAACAGGCATTGGAGTCGTACAACGTGCCCATCGAACTGAAATACCTGCCAGTGATAGAGTCCGCCCTAAACCCCAAGGCAGTGTCGAGGGTGGGAGCCACCGGCCTGTGGCAGTTCATGCTTGCCACCGGAAAGCAATACGGACTGCGCGTGAACTCGCTTGTGGATGACCGGAGAGACCCCATCCGCTCCTCGTATGCGGCAGCACGCTACCTGCGCGACCTGTTCCGCATTTTTGGCGACTGGACCTTGGCGATAGCAGCCTACAACTGCGGACCGGAGAATGTGAACAAAGCCATACGCCGCAGCGGAGGCAGCAGGGACTACTGGACCATCTACCAATACCTGCCAGCAGAGACACGAGGCTATGTGCCCGCTTTCATAGCAGCCAACTACGTGATGACATACTACTGCGAGCACAACATCTGTCCGATGCTCACCACACTGCCCGAGCATACCGACACGGTGGTGGTGACACGCAACGTGTCGTTCAACACAATATCGAAATTCTGCGACATAGACATCAACCAACTGCGTGAGCTGAACCCCCAATACCGTCGCGACCTTGTGAACGGCCTGTCGGAACCATCAACAATCAGAATGCCAATGGCGTCGATAAACAAGTTTGTTGATCAAGAGGACTCCATCATGAACTATGACGCGCTGCACACGAGCAGCAGCCATACCTACACCGCCGTTGAGGACACTCAACCCAAGAGCACCAGGCGCAGTTGGTCACGACGCTCAAGCAACACATCTGCCAGCAACAACACCACAAGCTACGGCAGCACAAGCAACAGCTACTATCGAGGCAGCCGTTATGGCCGTGGACGAGGAACACAACAGGCAGACAACAGCTCCAACAACTCACGCTACGGCAAGAGCAACAACAAATACGCCTCAGCCACAAGCAAGAGCAGCAAATACACCTCGTCATCATCGCGCGGACGCAAGCGAAGAGGCTGAGATGCCAACAAGACAACAACACTAAACACATGGACGAAAGCAACCACATACAAAAAGATGCCGAACGCGAAGCCGCCGACGACAAGATGGTGAACGAAGCCTACCAGCAACTGCTCAACAGCTACATGGTCTCGCCCCACCGCAAGAAGGTGGACATCATCAACAAGGCTTTCAACTTCGCACGCCAGGCACACAAGGGAGTAAGACGCCTGTCAGGCGAGCCTTACATCATGCACCCCATCTCCGTGGCGCTGATAGCCTCGGCAGAAATGGGGCTTGGATCGACGAGCATCTGCTCCGCCCTGCTGCACGACGTGGTTGAAGACACCGATTATACAGTAGAAGACATAGAAACCATCTTCGGCAGCAAGATAGCACAAATCGTGGATGGACTGACAAAAATCTCTGGTGGCATCTTTGGCGACCAGGCATCGGCGCAAGCAGAGAACTTCAAGAAACTGCTGCTCACCATGAGCGACGACATCCGCGTCATACTACTTAAGATTTGCGACCGCCTGCACAACATGCGGACACTGAGCAGCCAGCCAGCCAACAAGCAATACAAGATAGCTGGAGAGACATTATATATATATGCCCCACTTGCCAACCGCCTTGGACTAAACAAGATAAAGAACGAACTGGAGGACTTGAGTTTCAAGTATGAGCATCCCACTGAATATGAGAGCATAAAGAACCGACTTGCCACGACCGAGGAATCGCGCAACACGCTGTTTGAGGAATTCACGAAACCCATACGCAAGGCACTCGACGAAATGGGCATGAAATATGAGATAAAAGCTCGTGTGAAAGCCCCCTACTCCATCTGGACGAAGATGCAGAACAAGCACGTGTCATTCAAGGAAATCTACGACATATTGGCAGTGCGCATCATCTTCACCCCAGAAAGCAGAGAGACAGAGATAAACGACTGCTTCCGCATCTATGTGGCAATCAACAAGATATACAAGTCGCACCCCGACCGTCTGCGTGACTGGGCAAACCACCCGAAAGCCAATGGCTATCAGGCACTACACGTGACACTGATGTCGAGACAAGGGCAATGGATAGAGGTGCAGATACGTTCGGAGCGCATGAACGAGATAGCCGAGCAAGGCTTCGCCGCACACTGGAAATACAAGTCGGGCGAGGTGGGAGAAGACTCCGAGCTGAACGACTGGATACACACCATAAAGGAAATCCTCGACGACCCACAACCCGACGCCATGGACTTCCTCGACACCATCAAGCTCAACCTCTTCGCCTCGGAAATCTTCGTCTTCACCCCCAAAGGAGAGATACGCACCATGCCGGCAGGATGCACCGCCCTCGACTTTGCCTTCCAGATACACACCTTCTTGGGATGCCATTGCATCGGCGCCAAGGTGAACCACAAGCTCGTGCCACTGAGCCACCGCCTCAATAGCGGCGACCAGGTTGAGATACTTACTTCCAAGTCGCAACACGTGGATCCATCGTGGGTGAATTTCGTATCCACGGCGAAAGCTAAAGCCAAGATACAGGCAATACTACGGCGCAACATGCGCGAGATACAGAAACAAGGCGAGAACACGCTGAAGGAATTTCTTGAGAAGCACGAATTAGAGATGAGCAACGCCGTGATAGACCGCCTCTGCGAGATACACGACATCAAGAAACAGGAAAAGCTTTTCTACAACATAGGCAACAAGACCATCATCTTGGGCGACAAGGACATCGACGAGCTGTTGGAGCGCAAGACGACCGGCAAGACCGGCTGGCGACGACTGGTGCCATTCCTGAGCAGCGAGAAGGACAAGGACAAGGACAAAGACAAGAAGCGAAACGAAGGTGGAAGTGACCCAACAGACTTCAAGCCTGTCCTTTTCGTAGTAGATAAGGACTTCAACCGGAAGAAGCCGTTCTACATAAACGAGAACAACATCCACACTCTGAAGTTCCCCAAATGCTGCTGTCCCATCCCTGGCGACGATGCCATGGGATTCATCGACAACAAGAACCACATAGAGGTGCACCATCGCGACTGTGACGTGGGCGTCAAGCTGAAATCAAGTTTCGGCAACAGAATTATCGACGTGAAATGGGACATGCACCGCACCATGCTGTTTGATGCCACCATAAGGCTCAAAGGCATCGACCAGATAGGACTTCTCAACGATGTGACAGCCATCATCTCCCGCCAGCTCAACGTCAACATGCGCAAATTAGTGATTTCCACCGACCAAGGCATTTTCGAAGGCATAATAGAGCTAAGGGTGCATGACAAGGACGACGTGCAGGTAATCATCGACTCGCTTTCAAGCATAAAAGGGTTGGAAGAAGCCCAAAGGTTAGAAAAGAAGCAATAGGACTGGAGGAAAGGATTGTCCGCCGGAAACGCAACGACCATAGAAACCAATATAACAAAAAAATGAAGAGAACAAAGAGCATTCTATTTGCCCTGTTGATGGGCGTTGCTGCAATGGCAGCCAATCCTTATGACAATCCCGACACCATCTTCGTGGCACGCGACGGCACAGGAGAATTCCGCAACGTGGGCGATGCCGTGGAAGTGTGCCGCGCCTTCATGGACTACAACAAGGTGATATTTGTGAAAAACGGTACCTACAAGGAGAAAATCATCATCCCCTCATGGCTCGACAACATCGAAATAGTGGGCGAGGACGTGGAAAAGACCATCATCACCTTCGATGACCATGCCAACATCCGCTTGGAAGGCACAGAGAAAGGCATGGGCACCTTCCGCACCTACACGATGAAAATAGAGGGCAATGGCATCACCTTGAAAAACATCACTATAGAGAACAACTCCGCACGCTTGGGACAAGCGGTGGCACTCCACACCGAGGGCGACAGACTGAAATTCATAGGCTGCCGATTCCTTGGACATCAAGACACCGTATATACTGGAAAGGCAGGCACACGCCTCTATTTCGAGCGATGCTACATAGAAGGCACCACCGACTTCATCTTCGGTCCCTCGACAGCATGGTTTGAAGACTGCACCATAAAGAGCAAAATCAACTCGTATGTCACCGCCGCCTCAACACCACAAGACGTGGAATTCGGCTACATCTTCAACCGCTGCCGCCTCATAGCAGATGAAAACGCAGAGAAGGTGTATCTGGGCCGCCCGTGGCGCCCATACGCCTACACACTCTTCATGAACTGCCAACTGGGCAAGCACATACGTCCTGAAGGTTGGCACAACTGGGGAAAGGAAGAGAACGAGAAGACCGCCCGCTACCTGGAATACAACAACACAGGTGAAGGAGCAGCCACAAACAATCGCGCCCCTTGGAGCCGACAGCTGACAAAGAAAGAAGCAGCAGCCATCACAAAAGAGCGTGTGTTCAGCATGAAAAGCAGTTGGATGCCATAAACCCCATGGGCATCAACTTTTTTTGAACACATACTTACAAGATTTCTTAAAAAAAGCAAAAATGTAACCAATTTTACATTAATATAGTAAAAATGTTGCTAATTTTGAAGACCAATCTACCAAGACATGCCTATCTGTGAAGAGAAGCAGTAGAAAGGACTAAAACAAAAACCCAAGCTACAAACTACAAAAAGAAGAATTTTCAACCTACTATTTTTATATTTTATAACTAAAACAAAGTTTATGTATCCATTCATCAAGAAGGCTGTAATGGCCTTATGCATGAGCCTGTTTTGCCTTGTGGGCAACGCCCAGAAGACCATCACAGGAACAGTGAAAGACGTGGCTGGCGACCCGCTGATAGGCGCCACCGTCTCGTTGGGAGGCACCAACGGCGTTATTACCGACATCGATGGCAATTTCACGCTATCAGGTGTAGAAACAGGCGCCACGTTGACAATCTCCTACATCGGCTACCAGACAAAGACCGTGAAGGTAGGTTCGCAAAACACCTACGAAGTGGTGCTGGAAGCCAACGACAAGTCACTCGACGAAGTGGTGGTCATCGGTTACGGTACAGTGAAGCGCCGCGACCTGACAGGAGCCGTAGCCTCCGTCACCGGTGAGACACTCGCCAAGAACCCCGTAGCCAATGTGGCACAGGCTCTCCAAGGCCAGTTGCCTGGCGTGTCCGTCATCTCACAAGACGGTCGTCCAGGAGCTACAATGTCCATCCGTGTGCGTGGTGGTGGTTCAATCACACAATCCAACGAACCCCTATACGTGGTAGATGGTGTGGTAACCGGCCGTATCGACGACATCCCCGCTGACGACATCGAGAGCATCGACGTTCTGAAAGATGCCGCATCGACCGCCATCTACGGAGCATCAGGTGCCAATGGTGTTATCCTCATCACCACCAAGAGCGCCAAGGAAGGCAAGAACCAGGTGAAATACAACATGTATTATCAAGCCAAGGAGAAGCCGGCACAACTGGATGTGCTCGACCCCTATGACTATGTGCTTCACACCTGGAGCTATGGTTCTGCATACGGAGAGTCGTATGGTGACAATGTAGCCAAATACTTCGGCCTCGGCACGAAATATGGCAATCATATCAACGAATACAAGAACATGAGCACCCACAACTGGGTAGATGACCTGATGGACAGTTCGCATGCCTGGAACCATGACCTTTCGCTCAATGGTGGTTCTGCCACGACCAAATACCGCGCCTCTGTGAACTACATGAACGACACCGGCGCCCGCATCAACACTGGTTTCCGCCGCTGGAATGCCAGCTTCAAGTTCCAACAGGACATCAGCAAGAATCTCAAATGGGACTTGGATGCCCGCTACAGCGAGATGCGCTTCCGTGGCACACGCTACAACACCGCCACATCAGCCTATCAGTTCCGCCCTGTTGACAACCCACTCGGAGCAGATGCCGATCCTTCACAGATGGGTCAAGGTTCCACCTATGTGGAGTACAGCCGCAACCCATTGGACTACACAAAGAACTACGACCAATACACCGACATCAACCGTCTTCGTGTGAACACAGGTCTCACATGGAACATCATCAAAGGACTCGTTGCCAAATCAGAAATCAGCCTGATGCGCGGTTGGCAAGAGCGCCGCACATGGGACGGAGGCAAGGCTGACCAAGGCTACAGCTCAGCAAACCTCTACAAAGCCAACAGCTATAATGTGCGCTGGTCGTCAACACTCAACTACAACGTACAGGGTCTTGGCGAGGACCACAGCCTTGGCTTCCTCGCTGGCTATGAGTTGGTAGCCGACAAGACCAATTACAGCAACATTTACGGATACGGCTATCCTTCCGAGTTCTCCATGGACGATGCTTTCGGCATGATCAACTTCACCGGCAAGACAAAGGGCAGCGAAGGTCTCGACAAATTTGACAACGTGATTGGCGAGCCAAAGCATGTGCAGTCATACTTCGGACGTGTCAACTACTCCTATCTTGGCCGTTACCTGTTAACAGCAACCTTCCGTGCTGACGGTAGTTCACGCTTCGCACCCAACAAGCACTGGGGTTACTTCCCAGCAGCCGCCGCTGCATGGCGCATCTCCGACGAGGCATTCATGGAAGGCACCCGCGACTGGCTTGACAACTTGAAGTTGAGAGTGTCATACGGAACCTCAGGCAACGACAACATCTCAGCCGCCCTATGGCGCGAGACCTGGGTGACCAAGACCATCAGCGTGGATGGCGTCAACAAAGTGGTATATCAGCCAGGTGAGCTGATGGCAAACCCCGACCTCAACTGGGAGACCACCACATCACGCAACATCGGTCTTGACTTCGGCATTCTGAGAGGAAAAGTGCGTGGTAGCCTCGATTTCTATTGGAACACCACGAAGGACATCCTCATGAAGGTGCCCATCAACCCCTCGACAGGTTACAGCTACCAATATCAGAATGTAGGCCAGACCTCCAACCGAGGCGTTGAACTCGCCTTGTTCTATGAGGCAGTACGCACAAAGGACTTCGGCTTGAGCTTCAACCTCACCTACAACTACAACAACAACATGGTTGATGAAATCAATCCCAACATCGACATCAATCCCGACACCCACACTGGCTGGGGTTCGTCAATGCGCAAGCCCTTCTACGACTACATCATCCGTCCGGGCTATCCCGTGGGTACCATCCAGGGCTTCAAGAGCAAAGGCTTCTACACACTTGACGACTTTGACTACGCCAACGGCATCTACACCCTCAAGGCTGGCGTTCCCGACACCAAGAGCATCGTGAACTATCCCGCTGATGCCTTCAAGGGACACAAAGCAGACGGGCAAACCGCATTCCCAGGCATGGTGAAGTTTGAGGATGTCAACAAAGACGGTGTGATAGACGATGCTGACGCCACAGAAATCGGCAAGACACAGCCCCACCACACTGGTGGTTTCAACATCAACGGCAACTACAAGAACCTCGACTTCTCACTCGGTTTCACCTATCAGATTGGCGGCAATGTGTATAATGCCAATGCCATGCACGACATGATGGGCGACAAAGACAACATGTTAGGAGCCAACCGCCTCGCCATCATCAAGGACTGCTACCGCATCTATGATGTGGGCAGCGACGGAAACCTCGTAGCCGTAACAGAGCCAAGCGCTCTGAGCGCCCTCAACGCCGGAGCCAAGTATGCCCTTCCTTATTCCGAGTACGGACTTGCCTCATCAGAATTCATCGAGGACGCCTCCTATCTGCGTCTCAACACCCTCACCGTGGGTTATACCTTCCCAAAGACCTGGCTCAGCAGCGTGGGCATCAGCAATGTGCGCGTGTACTTCACTGGAGCAAACCTTTTCTGCCTGACAGGCTACAGCGGCTTAGACCCCGATGTGAACACCAACATGAATGCAGGTGGCGACGGATTCCCGACACCCTTCTATGACTACCAAGCCTATCCGAAGACTCGCAGTTACACCTTCGGACTAAACGTAACATTCTAATCAATTAAGGAGAAACAACATGAAAAAGATAGCATATATATCATTGTTTGCGGCCGGCGTGTTCTCCATGACATCTTGCAGTGACTATCTGGAGACCAGCTCGCCCTCAACAGTAGACGCCCACTTCGTCTTCTCCAACATGGTGACCGCCCATGCTGCCATGGACGGTGGTTATGAAGCTTGGCGCGACATTCTGCAGAATGGTGTGTTTGGTGACGGTCTTTGGTATGCCGCCGATGTGGCTGGCAGCGACATCATGCGTCACCCAGAGGCGTTCTCCAACCAACCTGGACGCCACTACCCGGAGAGTTTCTACCAGAACGGCAATTATGCCTCACAATATGGTCTGCTCTCTTATCTGAAGGAAGACGACATCTACGCCAAGTTGTTCAATGTGGTAAGCAAGGCAAATGCCATCATCACAGCCGTCAAAGGCATGAACGACTATGAATCAAAAATCACCAACGCCACCAGTCCCAACAGTCTGAGCCAGCTCTATGGAGAGGCGATAGCATTGAAAGCCTCAGCCTATCGTGAGCTGATCAAGAACTGGGGTGACGTGCCTTATCAAGCCAAATTAGGCGAGTCGGTAAGTGGACTTTCACCTCGCGACTCCATCTATGACGTCATTCTTGCCGACCTTATCGCCATAGAGCCATTGATGTATCCCATCGGCAGCTGCCCCGACTATGAGTCAGGCGTGAAGAATTACTTCTCGCAAACCTACGTTCAGGGACTCATCGGACGTATCGCCCTTGAGGCAGGAGGCTACCAGACACGTCGTGGCGACATCACCCCCATTGACGGCAAGGGCAGCCCTTTGACCATCGAGAAGAAAGGTTCAGAAAACAATGGCGCCTCCTACGGCCGCCGTTCCGACTGGCAGACTTTCATGAATACAGCAAAGACCTACTTCAAGAAAGTCATCGACAATCCTGGAAGTGCAAAATTCAGTTCAAGCTACGAAACATTCTTCCTGCAGATGCATGAAGGTGACGCCAACTACGCAGACGAGTCAATCTACGAGGCTCCCATGCAGCAAGGCGGTGGCAACGATGCCCGCAGCTATTCCTTTGGCCGTCCAAGCGACGGTGGTTCGAAAGACGCCTATCCCTGCAAGGCATACGGCCAAGGGCGCATCAACCCTGCATTCTATTATGGCATGTTCGACCCGAAGGATGTGCGCCGTGACGTTTCCTGCACCGTGACCGGCAGTACTGGCAAGGGTGTGGAGCGCCTGATTCCATTCAAGCCCAACTCTAAAGCCAGCGGCGGCGGCATCTCCACCAACAAATGGGACGAGAACCGCCAGAAGAACGTGTGGACAGCCAACCAGCGCAAGGCAGGCTTCAACCAGCCATACATGCGCTTGTCGGAAATATACCTTGGCTATGCCGAGGCATGCGCAGCCACTGGCGACAACGGCAACGCCCGCACCTATCTTGACATTATTCGCAACCGTGCATTCCCCAATGGAGGAGCCAATACCGACGCATTCATTGCCAAGTCAGGTTCTCTTTACAACGCCATCATCGATGAACGCGGCTTTGAGTTTGCCGGCGAGGGCGACCGTCGCTTCACCCTTATCCGTTCCGGTCTTGTAGGAGAGAAGATCAAGGCAGTAAAGGAACTGACCCGCGCCATGCTCGATGGTCTGAAGAACAATGGTTACTACGAGTTTGCTAACGGCAACGTCATCTCCAATTACGTATGGACGAAGTTGGTTGACGCCAAAAGCATCTACGGATACCGTCTTACCGGCATCACTCCCGCCGGCATGGAAGACGACCCTGTGCTGTATCCAGGATGGCGTGGACAGAACAACGACTGGGAGTCGTATGGACTGAATTATGGTTCCAGCACTCCAGCCACCAACCTTGCCATAAAGGGATTGTTCAGCCGCATCAGCGATGCTGAAGCTGCTGCCCTTGAAGCCGATGGGTACAAGAAGGAGAACTGGGGTGTTGACCTGGTCAGCTACGACGATGAGTACTACAAGTACCTCTTCATCGACTATGACTACGTGAAAGCCCCCATCTACCTCTGGCCGTTCACCCCGAACGTGATGACCACCGGCGGTTTCACCAATGGTTACGGATTCTCAAATGAATAAGCTCAAATAACACCAAAAAGCCCCTGCCACTCATAAATTGGCAGGGGCTTTTTAGTTTTCTCGCTACATAGTGAACATGCCAATTGCAAGCACACTAAACCAAGCTGTCGAGTTGGCGCTTCATTTCAGTAAGTTCGTCGCGAAGGGCAATAAGAGTGTTGAGGATTATGGCAGTCTTCTCAACCCCCTCCCTGTTTTCATTTATCATTTTACGAGCAGCAGCCAATTTGAATCCCCTCACCTTCACCAAATTATAGATGACGGCGATGAGGTCGATGTTTTTTTGTGTGTATTGCCTCACCTTGTTGCCAGTGGTCTGAGGCTTGATTTGTGGAAACTCGGTCTCCCAATACCTCAGAAGACTTTCTTTCACGCCAAACATCTCCGCCACCTCCTTGGTAGAGTAATATAGTTTTAGAGACTTCTTGCTATCGTTTCTCTTTTCTGCCATGTAAAAAGAATGATTATTTGTGAAATAAACAATCACACATATAAGTTGAACAATAATGCGTCGTTATTTTGGTTTGCAAAATTACGAGAAAAAAATGAAACGAGTGAATTTTTTGAAAGGAAACGAATGCAGAACAAGTAGCATTTTAGTGCGATAATACATTGAATTAGTTGTGTAAATGCTTTGTTTTGCGTATTTTTTTCTAATTTTGCACCCGATATTTTGAAAAAAGGACAAAAAACAAGATAGATATAGAAAAATGATGACAGCCAACGAAATCCGCGACTCCTTCAAGAAGTTCTTCGAGTCGAAAGGTCACGCCATCGTGGCCTCCGCCCCCATGGTAGTGAAAGACGACCCCACCCTGATGTTCACCAATGCCGGCATGAACCAATGGAAAGACATCATCCTGGGCACCCGCAACCCAGAGCCACGCCGTAGGGCAGACTCCCAGAAATGCCTTCGCGTGAGCGGCAAGCACAATGATTTGGAAGAAGTGGGTCACGACACCTACCATCACACGATGTTCGAAATGTTAGGCAACTGGAGCTTCGGCGACTACTTCAAGGAGGAAGCCATAGCTTGGGCATGGGAGTATCTGGTGGATGTGCTGAAACTGAATCCTGCCGACCTCTACGTGACAGTGTTTGAGGGTTCCAAGGAAGACAATTTAGAGCGCGATGACGAAGCTGCCTCTTTCTGGCTGAAGCATGTACCTGCCGACCACATCATCAACGGCAACAAGCACGACAATTTCTGGGAAATGGGCGACACTGGCCCATGCGGACCTTGTTCAGAAATACACCTTGACTCACGTTCTGCCGAAGAGAAAGCCAAGACACCCGGCCGCGACCTGGTGAACAAGGACGACCCACAAGTGATAGAGATATGGAACCTCGTGTTCATGCAATTCAACCGCAAAGCCGACGGTTCGTTGGAGAAGCTGTCTATGAACGTCATCGACACTGGCATGGGCTTCGAGCGACTGGTGCGCGCACTCCAAGGCAAGCACTCCAACTACGACACCGACATCTTCCAGCCCATCATCCACGAGATAGAGCAACTCTCCGGTCTGAAATATGGTGAGAAAGAAGATATCGACGTAGCAATGCGTGTGATAGCCGACCACCTGAGAGCCGTCTCGTTCAGCATTGCCGACGGCCAGCTGCCAGGCAATGCCAAGGCTGGCTATGTGATTCGTAGAATTCTGCGCCGTGCAGTGCGCTACGCCTACACTTTCCTCGGACAGAAAGAGGCTTTCATCTACCGACTCATCCCGACACTTGTGGCAGAGATGGGAGCATCCTATCCAGAGCTGCCAGGTCAGCAAACACTCATCAGCCGCGTGATGAAAGAAGAAGAGGAAGCCTTCCTGCGCACATTGGAAAAAGGCATCGCCCTGCTCAACGGCGACATGGACGAATTGAAAGCCCATGAAAAGACAATACTCGACGGCAAGCAGGCATTCCGTCTCTTCGACACCTACGGATTCCCATTAGATCTAACCGAACTAATATTGCGTGAGAACGGCTTCACGGTTGACGAGAAGCAATTCGACGAGGAGATGCAGAAGCAAAAGGCACGCGCCCGCAATGCCGCCGTGGTGGAAAACTCCGACTGGGTGGAACTGAAAGAAGGCGAGCAACAATTCGTGGGATATGACTACACAGAATACGAATGCCACATATTGCGTTACCGCAAGGTGACACAAAAGAAGAACACATTCTATGAGCTGGTACTTGACAACACCCCATTCTATGGCGAGATGGGTGGTCAAGTGGGCGACCGCGGAGTGTTGGTAAGTGAAGATGAAACTGTGGAAATCATAGACACCAAGCGTGAGAACAACCAAAGCATCCACATAGTGAAGGAATTGCCAAAGAATCCAGAGGCAGACTTCATGGCTTGTGTTGACACCGACTTGCGTGACGCTTGCGCAGCCAACCATACCGCCACCCACCTGCTCGACTACGCACTGAAGCAAGTTTTAGGCGACCATGTGGAACAAAAAGGCTCCTTTGTAAGTCCCGACACACTGAGATTTGACTTCTCACACTACCAGAAAGTGACAGACGAAGAACTGCGAGAAGTGGAACGTTTGGTGAATGACATGATACGTCAAGACCTGCCATTGGACGAACATCGCGACACCCCATTGGAGAAAGCCAAGGAAATGGGAGCCATCGCCCTTTTTGGTGAGAAGTATGGAGACAAGGTGCGTGTGGTTCGTTTCGGTCCCAGCTGCGAGTTCTGCGGCGGCATCCATGCCAAATCGACAGGTCGCATCGGCTTTTTCAAGATTATCTCCGAGAGTAGTGTAGCTGCCGGCATCCGCCGTCTGGAAGCCAAAACGGGCAAGGAATGTGAAAACCTGCTCTACCAAATGGAAGACATGCTGAGATACATCCGCGAAATCTTCAACAACACAAAGGATTTGCGTGGTGTGATAGAGAAATACATCAACGAGCATGATTCGATGAAGAAGCAGATAGATGTCTTCAAGGCACAAGCCACAGAACGAATAAAGAAACAGTTGGTGGAGAAATGCCGTATAGAGAAAGGTGTGAACGTAGTAAAGGCAGTATTGCCCATCGATGCCGCATCAGCCAAAGACCTTGTATTCAAGGTTCTGCAAGACATTCCTGAAAACCTACTGTGCGTGGTAGGAGCAGTGAAAGACGGCAAGCCAACACTAAACGTTATGATAAGCGAGGACCTTGTGAAAGAACATGGCATGAATGCAGGCAAACTGGTGCGCGAGGCAGCCAAGCACATCAAGGGCGGTGGTGGTGGCCAACCACATTTCGCTTCAGCAGGCGGCAAGGATCCAGACGGCATCTCAGCAGCAGTTGACCAAGTGATAGAGTTGGCACTGAACAATGAGTGAGCAAAACACCAAACAAGTAGGTTTTCAACACAAAACATACAAATCATGAAGACACGAAGCAAAATCATCATGGGCATGATGACACTGTCATTCTTGATGGCAGGATGCCAAGGCTCAAAAAACGAGAGTGCTCCCACCGCTGCCGACAGCGTGGCAGTGGAGCGACCCGACACATTGACCGCTGAGGAGAAAGCTGCATTCGACAAGGATGTGAAAGAGTTTCTAATCGACATGTACAACCGCCAGCTCTTCCAGGAGGACACCTTCCTTAACATTCACTGTTCGGAAGCAATAATCCAGAAAATGAAGGATGAATATGCCAAGAAATACAAGGCAGATGGTCTGGCATACTGGATTTTCAGAAGTGACAAAGACGGAGATGGCGATGTTTACAGCCTTGTAAGCGTACGCCCAGAAGACGATTTCTGGTACAAGTACACATTTTACGACAATGGCATCGCTGGCGCCCACCGCGTGAAGGTAATCAAGACAGACACCATCTTCCACATCGAGGAAATAGAATAAGCCGTTTAACGCAGTTTCGGCTCGACAAAAACATTATCCCATACAATTAGCGCATCCTTCCTGGATGCGCTAATTGTATGGGATAATCATATGCGATAATTATTACTACTACTGAACTTTCCATTCGAGCACGCCACCAGAAACATTCTTTCCAAGTTGTGCCACTATTTTGAGAGCTTTTGTCCTTACGGGTTTGAAGTCCACACTATTGTAGCAGTCGCGTGCCACCCCATATTCTGTATGCTGTTCCACCTCTCTCCACTGTTCACCATCCAGATAAAAGAGATGCCATGACTCTGGCACGCGGAAGTCACCATCGTAATGGTCGAAATCGAGCCAATACACCTGCACATTGCTCACAAGCTCCTCTTTATCAAAGACATACGATATTGACTCTGCCGTACCCCTCTTCAGCCACCAATAGTGATAAGGCTTTGAAGTGTCGCTGCTTCTTTTTGGCTCCCATTGGTCGTTCACACCACCAGCCCAACCATCGGTAGGCGCTGTTTCTGGAGCATCATTCTGAATAGGTCCGCGATTGCTGAATGTCTGTGCCCTGCTTGCGATGGTAGGCTTCGGCGTAGGCACAGCCGCATTAGGCATGAAAGGCACCCATACCTCCATTTCATGATTTCCCCGATTGTTCCACGTAGAATAAGGGATAGCCTTGAAATCAACGTCGTTGACCACTCCGTCAGCTTCCACCTCCTTGGCATTGCCTTCTATCACTACTACCCCCCCGAGCAAGGAATCGTCGAAATGGCACTTCAACTGTTCTGACAGAAGAACGTATTTGTTGAACACATGCCGGTCGCGTTGGTCTATGCCCTCAATGCAATAAACAACAGGTCCGCGCTCCAAAGCCACTTTGTTTCTATCGTCCTCGGCATTGTCGTTAGCCAAAATTCTCCTCACGTCCATAGGCATGTCAAGTTCCACGACATCCCCCTTCTTCCATTTCCTTTCCACCACGACGTATCCAGCCTCCATATCAACATCCACCGTCTGTCCGTTGACCTTGCAAGTCATCATTTTCGGATTATCGGCATAAGTGTACAAGTCATTTCCTATGGGATGTTTTTTCATCCACCCTGGCACTCTGAACTTCATGGCGAAATTGCCGCCACCTTTCAGCACTTTTATCTTCACCAATCCATCCCAGGGGTAGTCTGTCGTCTGTTCTATTGTCAACTTGCCAATTTCAGCCTTTCCCTGTACGTAAAGATTCACGAACACATCTTTGCCATCAGTGGCATATATATACCCGGGGACGCTTGCAACAAACCGCGTGATGTTGCCAGGACAGCAAGCGCAGCCAAACCAAGCCTGTCTTTCATGCTCACCCCCCGACTCCAACGGGTTGTCGTAGAAGAATTTGTCACCCGACAGACTCACGCCGCTCAAAACATTATTATATAATGCCCTTTCGCAAACATCTACATATTTCGACTCACCAGTGGCAAGAAACATGCGATAGTTCCAATAGACATTGGCAATTGCAGCACACGTCTCGCAATAAGCAGTGTGGTTGTTAAGCTCATAGTTTGGACCGAACCCCTCGCCTTGCGCCCTGCTGCCAATGCCACCGGTGATGAACAATTTTCGCGACGACATGTTGTTCCATATGCGTTCCAACGCCTGAAAATAAGCCTTGTCGCCAGTGAGCGCCGCCATGTCGGCAACACCACTGAAAAGATACCCAGCCCTGACCGCATGGCCCACTATTTCCTCCTGTGACAATATTGGCTTGTGATCCTGCGAATACTCATTAGGACGATGTCCATCGGTGCAGCGCCCCGTCTCTTCCACGAAATAGCGAGCCCCTTCCAGATATTTTCTGTTTCCAGTCACCTTATAGAGTTTGCAGAGAGCCATCTCTATGATAGGATGCCCTCCTGGACGGTGAATCTGCCCCTCGCCAGGTCCGAAAGTCTTGCACACCAAGTCAGCATTTTTTATCGCCACATTGAGCAGCGACCTCTTCCCTGTAGCCCTGAAATGCGCCACAGCCGCCTCTATGAGATGTCCTGAATTGTAGAGTTCATGAGAATTGATTTTCTCCCATTTGTGAGAGCCCCACCATCCGCTTAGCCTCGTGCAACGGTTTGTGACACAAGTAGTAAGGTATCCGTCGGGCTCCTGTGCTGCTGCAATGATGGATATGACACTGTCGAGATAATGGTCAAGCGCAGGGTCGCTATGAACGGCAAGAGAGTAAGAAGCACCCTCTATCACCTTGTAAGGGTCAGTGTCATCGAAAGAAAAGTCGCCCCTATGCTCACCTTTCTTTAGTCCTCCTGCAATGGCGAAATTGTCAAATCGCCCATTCCTCTCACACTCCCTGAAAGCAGAAGGTATGGAAACCGTGCGATTGGTTTCTATACGTGGCGACCAAAATCTGTCGTTAAGATGAACTTGAGTGAAAGATACTTCCTTGATTTGTGAGGAAGCCCCTATTGCCATTCCCCACAAGACGGCAAAAAATATAGTTCTCTTCATAGAATATAGTTTGTTTTTCTGGGCAAAGGTAGCAAAAAACAGTGAATTATGGTATAATAGTTCCTGTTTTCATTTATTTTTCTTACCTTTGCTTGCTCAAAATAGCTTTGGCGAAAACACATATTCGTTTCACCAAGAGACAATCCAAATACATGACGACAACAAGTCCCTCCTGCTCATCACACTTACGAAGACGAGTGTAAAGCCCGACAACATGCAGTCGGACGACAAACAAGATTGCAAACAGGTCAAGACGAACTTGTTGCGCGACTACATCAAACTGAATCTTTAGAAAACAATCATAAATCATGAGACGAATAATCATCACCCTTGCCGCTTGTGCCACAATGACTTTAGGTCACGCCCAAGAGACACAGACATTTGGCTATCCCATCACCCCCGTGTCCTTCACGCAAGTGAAAGTTACGCCAGGCACTTTCTGGGGACAACGGCTTGAAGCCAGCCGCAACGTCACAATCCCATTAGCCTTTTCGAAATGTGAAGAGACGGGACGCTACACAAACTTCACCAATGCCGCAGAACATCTGAAAGACCCATCTAAGACTTTCAAAGTAGGCGGTCTGTCGTTTGATGACACCGACCCATACAAGACCATAGAAGGAGCAAGCTACCTCTTGCAAACCTATCCAGACAAGAAACTTGTGGCATACATAGACTCTGTGCTCGACATCATAGCATCAGCACAAGAACAAGACGGCTATCTCTACACATCACGCACTCAGAACCCAGGCCATCCTCATGAGTGGTCGGGCAGCAGACGATGGTCAAAAGAGGAAGACCTGAGCCACGAGCTATACAACTTAGGGCACATGGTGGAAGGGGCCATCGCCCACTATCAAGCCACGGGTTCTCGCAAGTTTCTCGACATAGCCATCCGTTATGCCGACTGCGTGGTGCGTCAAGTGGGTCCGAATGAAGGTCAAGCCTGCGTGGTGCCAGGACACCAGATAGCAGAAATGGCATTGGCAAAGCTCTATCTCGTCACAGGTGACAAGAAATACCTCGACGAAGCAAAATTCTTCCTCGACTACCGTGGAAAGACAACCATCGTGCATGACTATTCGCAAGCCCACAAGCCAGTGGTGGAACAAGACGAGGCTGTGGGTCATGCTGTGAGAGCCGCCTACATGTATGCCGGTATGGCAGACGTGGCTGCCCTGACAGGCGACAGCGCATACATCCATGCCATTGACCGCATCTGGGATAACATTGTAAGCAAGAAGCTATACATCACCGGAGGCATAGGAGCCACATCCAACGGAGAAGCTTTTGGGAAGAACTACGAACTGCCCAACATGAGTGCATATTGCGAGACCTGCGCCGCCATTGGCAATGTATATGTGAACTACCGCCTCTTCCTGCTTCATGGAGAGTCGAAATACTACGACGTGCTGGAGCGCACTCTCTACAACGGGCTAATTTCCGGAGTGTCACTTGAGGGCAATGGTTTCTTCTATCCCAACCCATTGGAGTCGATGGGCCAGCACCAGCGTCAGGCATGGTTTGGCTGTGCCTGCTGTCCCAGCAATATCTGCCGCTTCATACCATCGCTTCCAGGCTATGTATATGCAGTGAAAGACCGCAACGTATATGTGAACCTCTTCCTCTCGAACGCAAGCGAGATGGACGTTGAAGGCAAGACAGTGGCGTTGGAACAAA
This sequence comes from uncultured Prevotellaceae bacterium, assembly GCA_900315745.1. Taxonomy (GTDB): domain Bacteria; phylum Bacteroidota; class Bacteroidia; order Bacteroidales; family Bacteroidaceae; genus Prevotella. The sequence goes on along the minus strand of ONAG01000001.1, from coordinate 105,269 downwards.
GCACACAATATCCTTGGGATGGTGACATAGAACTTACCGTCAAGAAAAACGGCACAGGTTCGTTTGTGATGAAGATACGCATTCCCGGATGGGTTCGGGGACAAGTGGTGCCAAGCAAGCTCTATGAATACATCGACAACAAGCGCCTGGGTTACAAGGTGACAATCAATGGCAAGAAAACTGCCGGAGAACTTACCCCCGACGGTTATCTGACCATCGACCGCCGCTGGCGCAAGGGCGACGTGGTGCGCATCCACTTCGACATGCAGCCACGCTTGGTGAAGGCAAGTAAAAAAGTGGAAGCCGACCGTGGCATGGTGAGCATAGAACGCGGTCCATTAGTATATTGTGCAGAATGGGCAGACAACGATTTTGACCTGATGAGCGGACTGATAAACCAAACACCTGAGTTCAACATCAGCGATGCAACCATAGCCAACACACCCATCAAGATGCTCTCCACCCAGGCACAAACCCTTGACTTTGACAAGACAGGACGCCTGACAGCCAATGATGTGGAATTACGCCTCATCCCCTACTACGCATGGTGCCATCGTGGTCCTGGCAAGATGCGTGTATGGCAAGCCCAAGACTTGAGCGCCACCAATCCAAGCCAACCAGCAACACTTGCATCGGAGTCTAAGATAGCCTCCTCGCACGAGTCACCATCCCTGAACGCAATAAATGACCGATTGGTGCCAAAAGACGAGAACGACCGTTCCATACCCTATTTCCACTGGTGGCCTCAGAAAGGTGCAACAGAATGGCTTTCATACGAATTTCCAAACAGTTCGCTTGTACAAAGCGCCACTATCTATTGGTATGACGACGGTCCATGGGGTGGATGCAGGGTGCCCAAGTCATGGCGTCTGCTCTATAAGAATACTTCAGGAGAGTGGGTGCCTGTGGAGGGTGCCGACCACTACCCCACTACTAAAGGCGAGCCATGCACAGTGAACTTCACAGCTGTAGAAACCACTGGAATAAAATTGGAAGTGACATTGCCAGATGACAATTCATCCGGCATCTTCGAATGGTCGGTGAAGTAGAAAGGGCTTTATGGACTTTAAAACAAAAACTTCGTATTTTGTTTTGTATTCCGCTCGGCTTGCACTACTTTGCGGATGCGAAGATAGGCGGCGCCTCGGGAATTAAAACAAAAACTTCGTATTTTGTTTTGTATTCCGCTCGGCTTGCACTATCTTTGCAAATTATTTGAACAGAAACATTATTTGAAATGCCAGAAATATCGATAAGAGGAATGGAGATGCCCGAATCTCCTATTCGCAAATTGGCTCCATTGGCAGCCGCTGCGAAAAAGAGAGGCACCAAAGTCTATCATCTCAATATCGGTCAGCCCGACCTTCCAACACCCCGAGAGGGCCTCGCGGCATTGAAAACCATCGACCGTGAAATTCTGGAATACTCTCCATCACAAGGTTATCTAAGCTATCGCGAGAAACTTGTGGGGTATTATGCCAAATACAACATCAATGTTAGCGCCGAGGACATCATAATAACTTCCGGTGGCAGTGAGGCTGTGCTTTTCGCCTTCCTCTCCTGCCTCAATCCAGGCGATGAAATCATTGTTCCCGAACCCGCCTATGCCAACTACATGGCATTTGCCATCTCCGCAGGAGCAAAAATACGGACAATAGCCACCACCATAGAGGAAGGGTTCTCACTTCCAAAAGTGGAAAAATTTGAGGAGCTCATCAACGACCGCACCCGCGCCATCATGATTTGCAACCCCAACAACCCCACAGGCTATCTCTACACACGCAGAGAGATGAACCAGATACGCGACATGGTGAAAAAATACGACCTCTATCTTTTCTCTGATGAAGTGTATCGGGAATACATCTACACAGGTTCACCATATATCAGTGCCTGCCATTTGGAGGGCATAGAGCAAAATGTGATACTCATCGACTCCGTGTCGAAACGTTACTCAGAATGCGGCATACGCATAGGAGCCCTAATAACCAAGAACGAACGAGTGCGTGCAGCTGTGATGAAATTCTGTCAGGCACGTCTTTCCCCCCCACTCATAGGACAAATAGTGGCGGAGGCATCGCTCGAAGCTACAGAGGAGTATTATCGTGAGGTATATGACGAATATGTGGAACGACGCAAATGCCTCATTGATGGTCTGAACCGCATCCCCGGGGTTTACTCCCCCATCCCAATGGGAGCTTTTTACACTGTGGCAAAGCTTCCCGTTGACGATGCAGAGAAGTTCTGCCGCTGGTGCCTGGAGAAGTTCAATTACGAAGGTGAGACTGTGATGATGGCTCCAGCAGCCGGATTCTACACCACCCCTGGCGCCGGCATCAATCAAGTTAGAATAGCATACGTTCTGAAAAAGGAAGACCTCACACGAGCTTTATTGGTGCTTCGCAAAGCATTGGAATCCTACCCCGGCCACGTGTACGACGAGTGAGCCCATGAACCTGCCCCTGTTTTTAGCCCGACGCCTCCATAGCGACGACACAGACACGAAAAAAGTCAGTCGTCCAGCCATACGCATCTCCATCGCGGGAGTTGCCATCGGCTTGGCAGTAATGATAGTGTCGGTATGTGTCGTTCTCGGGTTCAAGCACACCATACGTGACAAGGTGATAGGTTTCGGCAGCCACATCACCGTGGCAGACTACCAAGCCCTTCTCAACGAAGCACCCAATCCGGTATGTATGGATGACAGCACCATGGAGACCTTGCGCCAGATACCAGGTGTGAAGCATGTGCAGCGATATGCGATAAAGCAAGGCATACTAAAGACCGACAACGACTTTCTCGGCGTGACATTCAAAGGTGTGGGTCCGGAATTTGACTCCACCTTCATAGCGAGCAACATTGTGGAAGGCACCATGCCCACCTTCAGCGACAGCACCAGCACCAACAACATTCTCATTTCCCAAATAATTGCCGACAAGCTGCAAGTGAAGTGCGGCACGCGCATATTCACATATTTCATGGGCGACGGCGAAGTGCGCACACGCAGATTTACCATCAGTGGCATTTACCGCACAAATCTGAAGCACTTCGACGAGAGTCTCTGCTTCGCCGACCTCTATACCATAGTGAAGCTCAATGGTTGGGAAAGCGACCAAGCCAGTGGTGCAGAACTGACAATAAAAGACTTCAACGACCTTGATGCTGTGGATTTCCATGCCAGCAACATTGTAGATCGCACAGAGGACAAATATGGCGCAGTCTATACATCCATGGACATCCTTCACCTCTACCCCAACATCTTTGCATGGCTCGACCTTCTGGACATCGATGTATGGATTATCCTCGGACTGATGGTTGCAGTGGCAGGATTCACCATGATTTCGGGACTTCTCATCATCATCATCGAACGCACCAGCATGATAGGCACCCTCAAGGCTTTGGGTGCACGCAACAAGACCATCCGACACACATTCCTGTGGTTTGCCGTATTTATCATAGGAAAAGGCATGCTCATCGGCAACATCATAGGAATAGGGCTTTGCATCCTTCAGCGCTACATGGGATTAGTGAAGCTCGACCCCGAAACCTATTATGTGGATGTGGTGCCAATTGAACTGAACATCCCCCTTATCATCATTTTGAATGTAGCCACATTGGTGGTGAGCGTTCTTGTTCTCATCGCTCCAAGTTATCTCATCTCCCACATTCAGCCCGCAAAGTCAATCAAGTACGAATGACGACCATCCACAACAAATGGTTCATATCTTATTTTTCCTTTTTTGTAGTCTATTTGCAACATAATTGCAAGTAAGCCACAAAAATTGCACATTTTTTTTTGAAATGTGCAGAATAGATATTACCTTTGCACATTATTTGAAAATTTGTGCAATGGAATTGAAAAACAGTTTCAATCAAGCCATAGAAAAAAGCATAGTATCCAATTGGGATCATGATGCACTGACCGACTACAAAGGTGCAACTTTGCAATACAAGGATGTGGCTCGAAAGATTGAAAAGTTACACATCGTCATGGAGCAAATAGGCGTTCGCAAAGGTGACAAGATTGCCGTATGCGGTCGCAATAGTGCGCATTGGGGTGTAGCTTTCCTCGCGGTAATCTCATACGGTGCAGTGGTAGTTCCCATACTCCACGAATTCAATGCCGACCAGATTCACAACATTGTAAACCACAGCGAGTCACGACTTCTATTCGTAGGCGACTATGTAGCCAAGGTAATAAACCCGGAACTCATGCCAGCATTGGAAGGCATAATATATTTGCCCGACCTGTCGGTCTTTCATTCCCGCTCTGAGGATTTGGTCTATGCCCGCGAACATCTCAATGAACTTTTCGGAAAGAAATACCCAAAGACATTCAGCAAGGAGCATGTGCACTTCTACGAGAATGACGAAGAAGAACTTGCCCTCCTCAACTATACCAGCGGCACAACAGGATTTTCAAAGGGCGTGATGCTGCCCTACAGAGCACTTAACGGCAATGTGGAATTCTGCCTGAAATACATAGGTTCACACATGACCAACAATTGCAACACGCTGAGCATCCTACCCATGGCACACATGTATGGCCTTGCCATAGAGTTTCTTTATCCTTTCATTCATGGGTGCCACATTTTCTTCCTCACCCGCCTACCATCACCTGCCATCATAGCACAAGCATTTTCCGACATCAAGCCATCGGTGGTGATTGCCGTTCCATTGATTATCGAGAAAATCATCCGCAAGAACGTATTCCCGAAGATTCAGAACAACTTGATGCGCCTTCTTCTCAACATGCCTGTGATAAGCAAGAAGGTGAAGCAAAAGATATGCGAGCAAGTATATGCTGCATTTGGTGGCAAAGCATACGAAATTATCATTGGCGGTGCAGCCCTCAACCAGGAGGTGGAGACGTTTCTGAAAAGCATCGAATTTCCATATACCGTAGGCTATGGCACGACTGAATGTGCTCCACTGATATCATATCGCGACTGGCACGACTTCGCACCCGGCAGTTGTGGTCGTCCAGTAGAAGGTATGGAAGTTAGAATACTTAGTCGCGACCCACTTCACGTAGAAGGTGAGATAGTGACTCGTGGCAGAAACCTGATGTTAGGCTACTTCAAGAACGAAGAGGCAACACGCGAAGCCATCGATGCCGACGGCTGGTACCACACAGGAGATTTAGGCACCATGGATGCCGAGGGGAACATCTTCATACGAGGCAGGAAGAAGAACATGCTTCTGAGTGCCAACGGCCAAAACGTGTACCCAGAAGAGATAGAAGACAAGCTGAACTCATTGGCAATAGTGAGCGAAAGTCTTGTTCTCCAAAAAGGCGAGAAATTCATAGCCCTTGTTTATCCCGACCGCGAAGAGGCACAGAACATGGGCTTCACCGAGGAAGACATAGCCAACGTAATGGAGCAGAACCGCCAAGAGCTAAACAACCAACTCCCTGTCTATAGCAAGATATCCTCCATAGTCATTCAAAAGGAGGAATTTGCCAAGACCCCCAAAAAGAGCATAAAACGATACCTATACCAAGACGTCTGAAAAAAGAAACGTTATGGAATCAACACAGAATTTCAACACTCTAATAGAAAAAAGCATCAAAGAGAATTGGAATGCCGATGCACTGACAGACTACAAAGGCATCACATTGCAATACCACGATGTAGCCCGCAAGATAGAGAAGCTGCACATCATGTTTGAAAGCAGTGGTGTGAAAAAAGGCGACAAGATAGCTCTCTGCGGCCGCAACAGTGCAGGCTGGGCTTCAGCCTTCCTTGCCACGCTGACTTATGGAGCCATCGCTGTTCCGATACTCCACGAATTCACAGCGGACCAGATACACAACATCGTGAACCACAGTGAGGCGAAGCTGCTCTTTGCAGGTGATGTGGTTTCCACACAAGTGGATCCGACAAAGATGCCAGCCATCGAAGGCATCATCTACATTCCAGACTACTCATTGCTATTCTCCCGCTCCGACAAACTGACATTTGCTCGTGAACACCTCAATGAAATGTTTGGAAAGAAATATCCCAAATATTTCCGCCAAGAGCATGTGGTATATTACAAGGAGTCAAGTCCTGAAGAGCTTGCCATGATCAATTACACCAGCGGCACCACAGGATTCTCCAAAGGCGTGATGATTCCATATCGTGCACTATGGAGCAACTTCGACTTTGCTTGTCAAGCCATGGGCAACAACGTAAAGAGAGGTGACAACGTGCTCAGCATTCTCCCCATGGCCCACATGTATGGCATGGCTTTCGAGTTCATCTTCGAATTCCTTCGTGGCTGCCACGTATTCTACCTTACACGTGTGCCATCACCAGCCATCATAGCGAAAGCATTCAGCGACATCCACCCAAAGATAGTCATTGCCGTGCCCCTGGTCATAGAGAAGATCATCAAGAAGAAAGTATTCCCAAAGATCCAGAACAACCGCATGAGGCTCCTCCTCAACATGCCTGTCATAAACAAGAAGGTGAGACAGACCATCCGGGACCAAGTGATTCAAGCATTTGGCGGCAACTTCTTCGAGGTGATTATCGGTGGAGCAGCATTCAATCAAGAAGTGGAGTCATTCCTTCACCGCATAGAATTTCCATACACTGTGGGATATGGTTCAACAGAGTGCGCCCCCATCATATGCTATGCCGACCACAAGGACTTTGTGCCTGGCAGTTGTGGCAAGGTTGCCATACACAACGAGTTGCGCATTGACAGCCGCGATCCACAAAACATACCAGGCGAGATACTTGTGCGCGGAATGAACGTGATGCTCGGTTACTACAAGAATGAGGAAGCCACCCGCGAGACGATAGACAAGGACGGCTGGTATCACACAGGCGACTTGGGTGTAATGGACGAGGATGGCAACGTATTCATCAAGGGCAGGAGCAAATACATGCTTCTGAGTGCCAACGGTCAGAACATTTATCCTGAAGAGATTGAAGACAAGCTCAACTCCATGGCAATGGTGAATGAGAGCATCGTCATTCAGGAAGACGACAAACTGGTGGGACTTGTACATCCCGACTTGGACGAGGCGCAAGCCATGGGATTCACAAATACAGACTTGGAAAATATCATGGAGCAAAACCGCAAGGATCTGAACAACACCTTGCCAGCATACAGCAAGATATCCTCCATCAGGATTCACAACGAAGAATTTGAGAAAACGCCCAAGAAGAGCATCAAACGCTTTTTGTATATAAACCAATAATCAAGCATTATTGCTATTGCATCAATATAGACAGCACCACCTTGTACAGGATGGTGCTGTTTTTGTCAATCATCAGCACAGCCCTTGTTGGCGAAATACACTCCAATGAGAATCATCAAGCTCCCTATGTAAGCCATGGTAGTCATAGGCTCATCCAACAAAAGGGCACTGAAAAAGACTGTAGCCACAGGTATGAGATAAGCATAATTGGAAATGGTGACAGCACCCAACTTTGCTATTGCCAAATTCCATAGAACAAAACATGCAAAGGAGGCAATCAGTCCGAGGAAGAGCAAGTTTAGCATCACCTGCCACTGCATCAGGCCCGACAAATCGTAATGCCATGGATGAAACAAGAAAATGGGAAATGCTGATATTACACCATAGAAAAACACCTTGCGAGTGATGAACACCATGTCGTAGCGGTCGCCAAGCACCTTGATGAGATAACTATACAAGCCCCAACAAAGAGCTGCCGCTGCCGCCAACAAGTCGCCAAGAGGATTGAGCTTTAGCATCACCTGTCCGTTGAAAATGACAATAGCAATGCCTACCAATGCCAGCACACTGCCAACAATCAGTTCCTTCTTCACTTTCAATCCCTTGTAAGTCAAGAGAATGAATACCATCGTTATGAGAGGGGATGTACTGACAATGAAACTCACATTATTCACATAAGTGATGCCGACTGCCATATTTTCCGTGATGAAATATAGCGAACCACCCGTTATGCCCAACAACACAAGGAGCATTTCGTCACGCCATTTGTCAGCAAATAGCTTTTTCGGTGAAAACGGCAATATGGCGAGATATGCAATGGCAAACCTTGCAACAAACACCTCGTCAGCCCTCATACCATGCTGCATCAACAACTTGGTGCTCACCAAGGTACTACCCCATATGGCAACCACCAGTACTGCCAAAACATGATACATTATAATCCTGCCACTATTGCGCATAGTGAGTGTCATCATAGTACAAAATAAATAAAAACTACATTTTTATGCAAAAATAGGGTTTTCATTTGATATCTCCAAGAAAAAAGTTCGCTTTTTTACCCTTCCAAATCAATTTTTCATTAATTTTGTAAAAATTTGAAAACAAGATAATAATTGCACCATCAAAACACAAAGAAACAACCAGCATGACACGAACGATTTTAACAACCATGGCCTGCATCATTTCAATGACCTTAACAGCTGCAGAGCCATTCATCACGTATGAACCCACAGCAGGAGCCATCCCACTGCACGAAAGCAGCATTGGATACCAGACTGACGAGTTCTCCGGAGTGATAATAGCAGCAAAGAACCTTCAAGAAGACATTCACAAGGTGACAGGCCGCACAGTTTCTTACACCACAGAGTCGCCTAAGATATTGATTGGCACTGTAGGCAAAAACAAGCAAATAGACAAATGGGTGAAAGGAGGCGAGTTGCCAGAGCTGAAAGGCAAGAGCGAGAAGTATCTCATCAAGACCATTGGCGACCAACTTGTGATAGCAGGCAGCGACAAGCGCGGTACCATCTTCGGCATTTATGAACTGTCGCAGCAGATAGGAGTGTCGCCATGGTACTATTGGGCTGACGTACCCATAGAGCATCACGACAAGATATACGCAAAAGCTGGATGCTATACTGATGGAGAGCCAGCTGTGCGTTATCGCGGACTCTTCCTCAACGACGAAGCCCCTTGCCTTACCTCATGGGTGAAGAACACTTTTGGCACCAACTACGGCGACCATCGATTCTACGAGTGTGTTTTTGAACTCATACTACGTCTGAAAGGCAATTTCCTCTGGCCTGCGATGTGGGGATGGGCATTCTATGCCGACGACCCCGAAAATTCAAAGAAAGCCGACGAAATGGGCATAATCATGGGCACATCACACCATGAGCCAATGGCACGCAACCACCAAGAATGGGCACGCCACCGCAATGAATATGGAGCATGGAACTACTCCACCAACCAAGCCGTAATCGACAAATTCTTCCGCGAAGGTATTGAACGCATGAAAGGCACCGACGACATAGTGACCATAGGCATGCGAGGCGACGGTGACGAGGCTATGAGTGAGGAAGCCGACACCAAATTGCTTCAGAAGATAGTGGAAAACCAGCGCAAGATTATTCGCGACGTTACGGGCAAGCCTGCGAACAAGACCCCGCAAGTATGGGCATTATATAAAGAAGTGCTCGACTACTACGACAAAGGGATGCGCGTGCCCGACGATGTCCTAATCCTGCTTTGTGATGACAACTGGGGCAATGTGCGCCGAGTGCCCAACGCCAAAGAGCGCAGCCATCCAGGCGGTTGGGGGCTCTATTATCATGTGGATTATGTGGGAGCGCCTCGCAACTCGAAATGGCTAAACGTCACCCCAACACAAAACATGTGGGAGCAACTCACACTGGCATACGACTACGGCATCGACCGCATGTGGATACTCAACGTAGGAGACCTCAAGCCCATGGAATACCCCATCACACTCTTCATGGACATGGCATGGCACCCCCACGAATTTGAAGCCAAGACCATCACAGACCACACCCTCCGTTTCTGCCAGCAACAATTTGGTGACAGCCAAGCAGCAGAGGCAGCTCGCATACTCAACCTGTGCAACAAGATGAACGGGCGAAGCACTGCAGAGATGCTTGACCGCACCACATACAATGTGGAAACAGGAGAATGGCGCCAAGTGGCAGACGACTACATGCGGTTGGAAGCAGAGGCTCTACGCCAATATCTCACCCTACCCGAAGAATACAAAGACAGCTATCAGCAAATCGTTCTCTTCCCCGTGCAAGCCATGTCCAACATTCACCAAATGTACTATGCACAAGCCATGAACCACATGTTGGCATCACGCAACGACCCACAAGCCAACTATTGGGGAGAACGAGTGAAGGAGGCGTTCAAACGCGACTCCATACTTTGCGCCAGCTACAACCACGACATTGCAGGTGGCAAATGGAACGGCATGATGACACAAAAGCATATCGGCTACACATCATGGAACGACAATTTCCCCAGCGACCGCCTACCCCGCATTCGCAATGTTGAGTCAAGTACCCCTGGAGGATATACATTCAAATCATCCAACGGATTTGTATCCATGGAAGCCGAACACTTTCATTCATCCACAGCCCCGGAAGGCATAGAATGGACAGTAATACCCTACTTTGGCAGAACGCTCAGCGGCATAACCCTCATGCCTTACACCATGCCGACCAATGGTTCTGGTTTGGATTATCGTTTTGAAATAGAAAAACCCATGCCAGAAAAAGTAACTGTGCATGTGGTGGTGAAATCAACTCTCGATTATCTCAACAAAGGAGGAATGACGTTCACCGTCTCACTGGATGGCTGTCCTGCCCAAAGCATCAATTTCAACGATCGTCTGAATGAAGCAAAGGAAAACATCTATTCCATCTTCTACCCCACTGTGGCACGACGAGTAGTAGAATGCAAAGTGGAGTTGCCGATAAAATCCTCCGAGAAAGTGCATCAACTGACCATCAAGCCGTCAGACCCAGCCATCGTATTCGAAAAAATCGTGGTAGATGCTGGCGGCTACCAACCCTCATTCCTATTTGGTGACGAGTCACCATACACCAAACAGTAGCTTTTGAAATAAAACAAACAAGCGGGTGGATAGCATTGTCATCCACCCGCTTATTCGATTAAGAAGAACTGTCTTCCCTATAATGTTGCCCTCTCAAATACATTTGGAATGATGTGAGAGGAAATCACTTTCCCAGCCTTTCCAATTCAGATTTAGCCTCTTGCAAACCTTGGTCGGCAGCCAAGCGAAAAAGTCTTACCGCCTCTGTAGCATTCTTCTTTACTCCTATTCCATCCAAATAGAAGCCTCCAAGCATATACTGTCCACCAGCATTCCCTTGTTCAGCTGACATACGTGCCCATTTCACAGCCTCAGTCTCATTCTTCTTAACCACCTCGCCAATATAATAAAAAGTAGCCAAGTTGTTCTGTGCATCCGCATTGCCTTGCTCTGCAGCCTTCACAAACCAATTTATAGCCTCTTTAGCATTTCTTTCCACACCCATGCCTGCCATGAGGCAAACAGCATAATTGAACTGAGCCTTGGAAAGTCCTTGTTGAGCAGCCTTTCCAAACCATCTTGCAGCCTCCTTCATGTCCGCCGCATCACACTCCTCACTTGTGTAACAAACACCGAGAAAGTTTTGCGCCTCTGCATTCCCCTTCTCTGCCACCAACAAAGCCCATTTCATTGCCTCGTTGCAACTCTGAGCTACACCCTTGCCATAATAATAACTATTGGCAAGATTGAGTTGGGCATCCTCATGTCCTTTCTCGGCAGCCTCATAGAACCAATCGGCAGCGATATCCATATCACGGCTTACTCCCCTGCCATAAGCATAACACAAAGCCAAACGATAGCAAGCATCCACATTACCATTCAAAGCAGCCTTTTCATACCATTTTGCAGCTATAGAGTCATTCTGCGACACTCCAAGACCGTTTTCGTAATAATGTGCCAAAAGGCATTGTGCCTCCACATCGATAGTGTCGCCACCAATAGAGTCAGCCACCTCAAGCCATTGTACCGCCATCTTGTAATCAGGAGGCATGGCATCTGCAAACAAATGCCCGAGTTGAGAAGCTGCCATTCCGCTCCCTGCCCGAGCAGCCTTTTCAAACCATGACACAGCCGCAAGGCTGTCAACCTCTACGCCATCACCCTGCAAAAAAACATATCCCAACTTGCAAGCCGCATTTACGAGTCCATTATCTGCAGCCAGTTCATACCAACGAATGGCCTCAGCTGGGTCGTATGGCATACCCTTCACGCCATCAGCGTAACAACACCCCAATAGATATTGAGCATTAGCATCGCCTTTCTTTGCAAGTTTGCCATAAGTCTTAGCTGCCTCAGTCTTGGCCTCCGCCTTGCGTACTACAGGCAAGGAATTTTGCGCTTTCGTCATATCCGGCTTCATCATCAAAGCCGCTATAAGTATCCCCAAAAAGAAAAATCTATTCATCATTACATTTTGAGTTGAAATTTGGCGGCAAAATTAGATAAAATATCGGATAATATAACTAATTTTGCAATAGATATGGCTTCTGACCAACAAAAAAGCATAAAAATGAAATACAAGATAGCTGCACCGCCTATCATTGACACCATAGTAAACCTGCCAGCCTCCAAAAGCATCAGTAATCGCGCACTGGTGATTCACGCCTTCACCAAAGGCACTGTAAAGCCAGACAACCTCTCTGACTGCGACGACACCGAAGTGATAGTGAATGCCCTAAGAGACATGCCACCAATCATCGACATAAAGGCTGCGGGTACAGCCATGCGTTTCATGACAGCCTTCTTGGCATGCACAACAAGCGGTGAACACATCATAACAGGAACAGAGAGAATGAGGCACCGTCCCATTGGAATATTGGTGGACGCGCTTCGCCGACTGGGTGCCGACATCACCTACAAAGGTGCTGAAGGTTATCCCCCATTGCTCATCAATGGCCGACAGCTTGACGGAGGGCACATAGAGGTGCCAGGGAACGTCAGTTCACAATACATTTCCGCCCTCCTCATAGCCGGTGCTGCCATGCGCAATGGACTGGAACTACATCTCACTGGCGACATAATATCCCGACCATACATAGACCTGACACTATGCACCATGCGCGATTTTGGAGCCAAGGTGGAATGGACAGGACCAGACACAATCGAAGTGAAAGCCCATCCCTACCAACCCACCCCCTATCTCATTGAAAACGACTGGAGTTCCGCCTCATATTGGTATGAGATATTGGCACTTAACGGCATGGAAGAGTCAAAGGTGCGCCTAAACGGTCTGACCGACGGATCGCGTCAAGGCGACTCTGTAGCCAGGTATCTTTTCAGCCTCCTTGGGGTAAAAACGACTTTCGACGTGAAGGAAAAAGGTGTACCCACTACAGTGACACTGAAATGCCATCCCCCTAAGCTTCCAAGATTGGAATTCAGCTTCGTAAACCAGCCAGACCTCACCCAAACCTATGTTGTGACATGTGCCCTCCTCGGCATACACTTCCATTTCAAGGGACTCAGCACCCTTCGCATCAAGGAAACCGACCGCATAGAAGCATTAAAGATAGAAATGGCAAAATTGGGTTATGTGGTGGAGAGCAACACCAACAACGACCTGATATGGGATGGCAAACGATGCCAAGCCGACATCCATCCCACAATCGACACTTATGATGACCACCGAATGGCATTGGCGTTTGCCCCTGCAGCAGCCAAAATAAGTGGCCTGCGCATCAACAGCCCCACTGTTGTCACCAAGTCATACCCTCATTACTGGGAAGACTTGCAGCTTGCTGGATTCAAAATAGAAGAAGAACCATGACATACATATTGCTGGTGGTCGTGGCGTTGACAGCACTTGGCATCGTCGCTGCCATCACCACCAAGACATCCCCAAAAGAGGAAGGCAACACCACACCCCAATCCACATCATCCACTTGCTCGACCTGCGATGGAACAAACAGCAAATGCGAACAAGAGTGCATGATGGAAGCTGCGGTGAGGCCAATAGACTATTTTGATGATGAAGAATTGGACGTTTTCAAAGGGCGCCCATCCAACAAATACAACGACGAAGAAGTAGAATTGTTCGCCGAAGTGCTCTACACCATGCGTCCCGAGGAGGTGGCGTCGTGGAATCGCAGTCTAATCCTCCGCGGAATCAATGTACCCGACCAAATAAAGGATGAACTGGTGATGATGATGGACGTCACGGAAAAGCAATCCCCAAGACAATAAAAGTGCCTTTTTGGGGTTAATTATAATGAGCATGAACAAGACAAGAATCATCATACCCATGATACTGGCAGTTACTCTGTCGGCTATTTTGTCGTGCTCTTCACACAAGAATACAGCAAAGAACCGTTTTTGGCAATCCTTCACCGCAAAATACAACATATACTACAACGGCACACTCGCCTATATTGAGGGTTCACAAGCAAAAGAAGACGGCAACAAAGACAATTACACAGAAATAATCCCCCTATACACTGTTGGCAACAAAAACAGCGTGTCTCTTGGCTCTGGCAGTTTCGACAAAGCCATAGAAAAAAGCCAAAAGGCCATCAAGCTACACAGCATCAACAAACGGCCGGAATGGACAAAGAGCCGCAGGAAGACCGAAAAGGACATCGAGTGGCTTAGCAGACGTGAATACAATCCCATGATGTGGAAAGCATGGATGTTGATGGGGCGCTCTCAATTCCACAAGGGAGCTTTCGACGAGGCAGCAGCTACATTCAACTACATGGGTCGCCTTTACCAGACTCAGCCAGCCATCTATGGCAAGGCACGGGCTTGGCTTGCCAAATGCTATATTGAGCAGGAATGGCTATATGACGCAGAGGACATAATACGCAACATGAAGCGTGACTCCCTCGACTGGCGAGCTGTAAAGGAGTGGGACTATACATACGCTGACTACTACATACACGCTGGAGAATACGAGCAAGCAATCCCCTACCTGCGCAAGGTAATCAAACATGAGATGCGCCGAAAGCAACGTGCCAGGGAATGGTTTTTGCTGGGACAACTGGAGGCTGAGTTGGGGAATCGCGACAAGGCATACAAAGCCTACAAGAAAGTGCTCTCACAGAACCCTCCCTATGAACTGGCTTTCAATGCACGCATCGCCATGACAGAAGTGATGGCAGCCAATAGCACAAAAAAGACAATAAGCCGTCTGAAACGGATGGCAGCCTCAGACAACAACAAAGACTATCTCGACCAAGTGTACTATGCCATGGGCAATGTGTACATGTTAGAGAAAGATACCACAAAAGCCATCGAGGCATACGAAAAGGGCAACACCAAGAGCACACGCAACGGAGTGGAGAAAGGCGTGCTACTGCTGAAACTCGGCAACCTATACTGGGAAAAGGAAAAGTTCGGCGACGCACAGCGATGCTATGGTGCAGCAATAGGCATGCTTGACAAGGAGAGAAAAGACTACGAAGAGCTGTCACACCGTTCAAAGATACTTGATGAGCTTGCTCCATATACAGAGGCCATTCACTTGCAAGACTCTCTCTTGGAATTAGCCGACATGCCCGAAAAGGAACGTAATGAGGCTATAGACAGGGTGATAGAGGCTCTTAAGAAGAAAGAAAAGGAAGAAAAGAAAGCCCAACAAGAGCAAGCAGTGCAACAAGCACAGAGCCGCGGCAACACCAACATGAACAATCGCAACCAGCGTCAAACCAATCAACCCATGCAAGGCCAGCAACAGGGAGAATGGTATTTCTACAACTCACTCGCTGTAACCCAAGGCAAGAGCACATTCCAACGCCAATGGGGCAAGCGTGAGAATGAAGACAACTGGCAGCGTTCAAACAAGACTGTGGTGGGAGATTTTTCTACAGGAGAAGATTTGGCAGAGATGGCAGACTCGGTAATTGCCGCACAAGAAGCTGCACAAGACTCCCTCGCCACCGTACAAGACAGCGCACAAAACGACCCCCACAAGAGAGAGTATTACTTGGCACAAATTCCATTCTCAGAAGAACAGAAAGCTGAATGCCATGCCATCATTTCTGATGGACTATTTCATTCGGGAGTAATCTTCAAGGACAAATTCGACAACCTCAGGTTAAGCGAGAAACAGTTCAACAGACTTACAGCCAACTATCCCGACTTCGAGAAAATGGATGAAACGTATTACCACCTCTTCCTTTTACATTCCCGAAAAGGCAACCATGCCATGGCAGATACATGCGTGCAACGCCTGAAAGAGGGGTATCCTGAAAGCCAATGGACGAAAATTCTCACCGACCCTTATTTCGTGGAAAACTCGAAATGGGGAGAACAAATGGAGGATTCCTTATATTCAGCAACATACAACGCCTTTAAAGCCGACCGATATGAAGAGGTTTATGCCAATACCACCATCTCTGAGACACGCTTTCCTTTAGGCAACAATCGCGACAAATTTGTCTTCATCCGAGGTTTGAGCCGTCTGAACGACAACAACCCCGATGGGTGTCTTGAAGACATGAACTATGTGGTGAAAAACCATCCAACCGGACGTATAAGCGAAATGGCTGGTATGATTTTAAACGGCGTGAAATCTGGAAAGGTACTGCGTGGGGGAAGATTCGACCTCAGTGATGTGTGGAGTCGTAGAAGTGCAGTTCTCAATGACAGTGACTCTATAGCAGCACGGAAGTTCACCCCTGACAGGGACAAGGAATTCCTGTTTATTCTGGCTTACGCTCCTGACTCAGTAAACGAGAACCAACTTCTGTTTGAGTTGGCACGCTTCAACTTCACCACTTACATAGTGAGAAACTTCGACATCCAAATAGAAGACAAAGACGGCATTCATCTTATGGAAGTGTCAGGTTTCAGATTTTTCGATGAAGCCCACCAATATGCCAGCGAAGTACACCGTCAGGAGAATATAATGCGGCGCATGGGAAAGGCACGAACCATTATAATAAGCAGAGACAACCTGGATTTGCTTGGCAAGCAGTTCAGCTACGATGACTATACCTTGTTTTACGAAAAGAACTTTGCGCCACTCATCGTTAGAAAAGACGACCTGCTTAGTGAACCTGCAGAAATTGGCTTTGAAAAAGAGCCAGAACTAAAAGGGCGAGAAGGTGATAATGGCGAGCCAAGCAACAACGGCAATCAAGAAATTCTTGATGCATCAGATGGCTTTGACATCCCTTCAAACGACAATGGCACAAAGGCGGAAGATGATGGAGGATTGTCGATAACAGAAGACAATGAAGGTGCCAAACCTCAAACAAATGACGATGGAGGAATGACCATACCGACAGATGACAATGGAGGAATGACCGTGCCGACTGATGATGACGGAGGAATGACAATTCCGACAGATGACAATGGAGGAATGACCGTACCGGCAGACGATGACGGAGGAATGACTATTCCAACAGATGACAATGGAGGGATGACTGTGCCGACAGACGATGACGGAGGGATGACAATCCCCACCGATGACGACGGAGGGATGACCGTGCCTACAGATGACACGAACATTACAATTCCAAACAGCGGTGTGAATGTAATCCCCGACACTCCGACACCTCCAACCAACGACGACGAGTATCAACTGGATTTGGAACGACCAAAGAATAATAACAACAAGCGTATAGATCTGGTGCCTGGAATCAAGGATTCAGAGAAGACAAAACAAGAGCAAGTTGAACTGCCTTCTAAATCAACCCAGCCACAACAGCAAGCAAAAGCTGAAAAAGAAAAGAAAAAGGCAAAGACACCAACATCGAGCAAGCAAATAGAGCAAACAAAAGCCATTATAAATCAAGTGGAGCCACTTCCACAAAAAGAAGACACAGGCATAGTGTTCGATGATGGTTTTGGTGAAGATTTCGTGCCAGAAACACCAAAGAAGAAAAAAGAAAAAGAACTTGAAGAAATAGACCTTGAGGACGAATACTACGACCTTGATGGTTTTTAGCCTATAAAACAATTACAAGAAATGAGCAACGGACAACTATTATGGGTGGACGACGAAATAGAGTTGCTGAAAGCCCACATACTCTTTCTAACAAAAAAAGGCTATGAAGTGACCACTGTGAGCAATGGCACTGATGCAATAGACCAATGCAGACAACAGACATTCGATCTTGTTCTGCTCGATGAAATGATGCCAGGTCTCTCAGGTCTTGAGACATTGGCAAAAATCAAGGAAATATCTCCTGCCACACCCGTTGTAATGGTGACCAAAAGCGAGGAAGAGAACATCATGGACCAGGCAATAGGTTCAAAAATAGCCGACTACCTCATCAAGCCAGTTAATCCCAACCAGATACTTCTGACTCTAAAAAAGAACATCCATCGAAAGGAAATAGTGGCAGAGGTAACACAAAGCAGTTATCAGCAAGACTTCCTCGACATCTCGATGAAGATAAGCGAATGCAAGACCATGGACGACTGGATGGACATCTATCGCCGACTTGTTTATTGGGAACTGGAACTGAGCAGTACCGACAGCAACATGGGCGAAATGCTCAAGACCCAGAAAGAAGACGCCAACAATGGTTTTGGAAAGTTCATCAAAAAGAACTATCTCGATTGGGTAGGTCAAATCAACTCTGGCAAAGGCAATACCATGTCTCGCCCGATGATGAGTCCTGATGTGTTCAAACAAAAAGTGTTCCCCTTGCTCGACAAAGGAGAAAAAGTGTTTCTTATTGTAATAGACAATTTCCGCTTCGACCAGTGGCGTGTTCTTGCCCAAGAGATAGGCGACATGTTTGACATTGAAGAAGACATGTATTGCAGCATCCTGCCGACAGCAACCCAATATGCGCGCAACTCCATATTTAGCGGTCTGATGCCAGTACAAATCTCCAAGATGTTCCCAGATTTATGGGTGGACGAAGACGAGGAAGAAGGAAAGAACCTAAACGAAGGACCACTCATACAGACACAACTGGAACGATTCCGCCGGAGAAACACCTTCTCGTATAACAAGGTGAACGACTCCGAAGGAGCCGAGAATTTCATGCAGCAGTTCAAGAACTTGCAGAAGAACGACCTGAACGTTATTGTGATAAACTTCATTGACATGCTTTCCCATGCCCGCACCGAATCAAAAATGGTGCGTGAGTTGGCCAACAACGAATCAGCCTACCGTTCCATCACTCAAAGTTGGTTCAAGCATTCCATTCTATCTGAACTATTCAAGAATCTTGCACAATCAGACTACAAAGTGATAATCACAACCGACCACGGCAGCATACGTACATCAAAGCCAATAAAAATCATTGGCGATCGAAACACCAACACCAACCTGCGCTACAAATTGGGCAAGAACTTGAGCTACAACCAAAAAGAAGTGTATGCCATCAAGAAACCACAGGAAGCCCAACTTCCCGCACCCAATCTAAGTACAACATACGTGTTTGCCACAGGAGCTGATTTCTTCGCATATCCCAACAATTACAACTATTACGTTTCTTACTACAAAGACACGTTCCAGCATGGCGGCATTTCCATGGAAGAGATGCTGATACCCATAGTAACCCTTACACAACGAAAAAGATAGACACCATGAGGATAACCATAAACAGTCTTGCAGACATTTGCTCTGCAGCAAAAGAATTTGTAGCACAAATTGGCGAGAACACAATCTTTGCCTTTTATGGGGCGATGGGAGCAGGCAAGACCACTTTCATCAAGGCATTATGCGAAGAATTGGGAGTGGAAGACGTGGTAACCTCCCCAACCTTTGCCATTGTCAATGAATATCGTTCCTCCAAGAACGCAGAACTGATATACCATTTCGACTTTTACCGCATCAAAAAGATTGAAGAAGTTTACGACATGGGGTATGAAGACTATTTCTTCAGCGGCTGCCTATGCTTCATAGAATGGCCTGAACTGATAGAGGAACTGTTGCCCGAAGACGCTGTCAAAGTAAGCATACGCGAACTTGAAGATGGCAGTCGAGTAGTAGAATTTTGACAAACTTGCACTAAAACCACAATAAAGATTCAAAATGAAGAAACCGATAAAGATTATTCTGGCCCTCGTCATCATATTGGCACTGAGCCTGTTCGGCATCCATTACTATTATCTTAACACCCCGATGCTGAAAGAAAGCGAGACACAATATCTCTACATAGACCGTGACGACAACATAGACTCAGTATATACTAAGTTGTCCGAATTCAGCACCCCCCATTCAATGAAAGGCTTCAAGGTCCTTGCAGAATGGAAAGACTTTGCCAGCAACATAAAGCATGGTAGATACGAAGTGAGGGACGACATGGGCGCACGAGCTGTTTTTAACACCTTGTACCGCAGCGAGCAAACACCACTCAATGTTCCCATACCTTCGGTTAGGACATTAGACAGGCTTGCAGGAGCTGTTTCAAAGAAACTGGAACTCGACAGTTTGGAACTTCTCCAAGCTCTTACCGATTCCACCGTCTGCCAAAAGTATGGATATAACGTACAAACAATAGCCAGCATGTTCATCCCCGATTCATACAACATGTATTGGACTGTGACGGTGGAAGAATTCTTAGACCGCATGAAAAAGGAGAACGACAAATACTGGAACGACGAACGCATGGGTAAAGCCAAAGCCTTGGGCATGACTCCGATAGAAGTCAGCACACTTGCCAGTATAGTAACAGAAGAGACACGTGCCACTCAGGAAAAGCCCACCGTAGCAGGCTTATATATCAACCGTCTGAAGAAAGGCATGCTATTGCAGTCCGATCCCACCGTCAAATTTGCGATGCAGGACTTTGCCGTTCGCCGCATCCTCAACAGAATGCTCTCCACCGACAACCCATACAACACATACAAGTATAAAGGTTTGCCTCCTGGCCCCATTCGCATACCAATGAAGGAAGACCTCGAAGCTGTTCTCAACTACGAGCATCATGACTACATCTACATGTGTGCGAAAGAAGACTTCAGCGGCACTCACAACTATGCCCGTACAGAAGCAGAACACTTGGCAAATGCACGTCGCTACCACCAAGCACTCAACGCAAAAGGCATAAAATAAGAAGAAGAAATGAGATAAAAGCATACAAAGACGAGCCGCCCCTTCTTCGCAGAGGGGGCGGCTCCATATCAATAGGTATTAGCTTTTTTAAGGTAAAAAGATTGTATTCAGGATAACGTTGGCAAAAGTACGAGTTTTTTACAATAGTCGCAAATATTTTTTTATGCTGTACAACATATTTTTAGATGGCAACAATTTTATATAGCTTATTTGGGAATAATTTGGGAAAATAAATGTAATTTTGCAATCAAAAGCAACACTCGACAAACATGGCATGATATGGCTACGCCATATTATGGCAATTGTAAAGAGAATACATCAAGCGTGAATTCCAACCATTCACAGCTACAACTAAAACAACGACTATGGCAACGACAGAAGAAAGCACAGAGAAGAGAAGTCTGAACTTTGTGGAACAGCAGGTAGAGAAAGACTTGGCAGAAGGCAAGGACAACGGAAGGATACAAACCCGTTTCCCCCCAGAGCCAAATGGTTATTTGCACATCGGCCACGCCAAAGCCATCGCCATGGACTTTGGCATAGCAGCACGCTATGGTGGCATATGCAATCTTCGTTTTGATGACACCAATCCTATAAAGGAGGACACAGAATACATTGAGAGCATCGAACACGACATAAAATGGCTTGGCTACAAATGGGCAAACGTATATTATGCAAGCGACTATTTCCAGGAATTGTGGGATTTTGCCATTTGGCTCATCCGCAAGGGACGTGCTTACATTGACGAGCAAAGTGCCGAAACCATAGCGGAGCAGAAAGGCACCACCACTAAAGCCGGCATAAACAGTCCTTTCCGCGACCGTCCGATAGAAGAAAATCTTCGCCTTTTCGAGTACATGAATAGTGGTGATGCCACTCCAGGCACACTTGTATTGCGTGCCAAGATAGACATGGCTCATCCCAACATGCTATTTCGCGATCCCTTGCTCTATCGTGTGATGAACATACCCCACATACGCACCGGCAACCGCTGGAACGCATACCCCATGTATGATTTCACACATGGTCAAAGCGACTATCTCGAAGGTGTCACTCATTCACTTTGCACCTTGGAATTTGTGGAGCATCGTCCACTTTATAACCTTTTCGTGACATGGATGAGGGAATACATGAGCGAGCTTCAGGCAGAGGGAAAACCTTTACCAATGAACGAAGAAATATTCAACTCGTATGAGGGTCCACGGCAGACAGAGTTCAACAAGCTCAACCTGAGTTACACTCTCATGTCAAAACGCAATCTCCTGGCTTTGGTAAACGAGAAGCTCGTAGGTGGATGGGACGACCCACGCATGCCTACTATCTGCGGTTTCCGACGCAGGGGTTACAGTCCAGAGAGCATAGCCAAATTCATCGACAAGATAGGCTACACCACCTATGATGCCCTGAATGAGATGGCTTTGCTGGAAAGTGCCGTTCGCGAAGATTTGAATAGCCGCGCCCTCCGTGTTTCAGCAGTGCTCGACCCGGTACGTGTAGTCATCACCAATTATCCCGAAGGACAGACCGAGGAACTTGTTGCAGTAAACAATCCAGAGAATCCAGAAGACGGCACACACATGGTGGAATTTGGTCGTGAGATATGGATTGAGCGTGATGATTTCCAAAAAGAGGCAACCAAGAAATTCATGCGTCTTGCTCCAGGAAAAGAAGTGAGACTCAAGAATGCATACATAGTGAAATGCGACGAGCAACATCCATGTGACGAAGACGAAAACGGTCGCGTGACCACCATATATTGCACCTATGACCCCGAGACCCGCAGCGGACTACCAGGTTCCGACCGCAAAATCAAGGGAAAGACATTGCATTGGGTAGGCTGCCACAATGCCGTTGAAGCAGAGGTGCGTCTTTACGATAGGTTGTGGAAAGTGGAAAACCCACGCGACGAACTTGCTTCTATTTGTGAAGAACAAAAATGCAAGACATTGGATGCGATGAAGCAAATTATCAATCCAGACTCACTAACAGTGCTAAGCAAGTGCTATGTAGAGCCATTTGCCGCTACGATGCCGCCACTCTCCTATTTGCAGTTCCAGCGCATAGGCTACTTCACTCCCGACCTTACCAGTACTCCAGAACACCCTGTATTCAACAAGACGGTTGGTTTGAAAGACACTTGGTCGAAGAAGAATTAGTCAGACAAATGCAAGGCAACTATTTCGACAGCAAGGATTTCAAAAACTTGCTGAGAAGGTATGAAGATGCTGCAAAGGTCGGCAAGCCGATATATCTCGACTCCGACCAGCTTACTGACATAGCCGAGTACTACCATTGGAAAGGCAAGTCATCAGAAGCCATAGCTGTAGCTGACTATGCTCTCAGCATGTTTGAAGGCGCCACGGGTCCCTTGGTGCTGAAGGCACGTATTGCCTTGTTGAATGAAAATATGCCAAAAAAGGCAGAAATGCTTGCAGAACAGATAGCCGACAAGAACGACCTCGAATATTACTACATAAAAGCCGAAATACTGGTGGCTACAGCCCGTGGCGAGGATGCCGACTTGTATTTGGAATCGTGCCTTGACCAAATAGACGAATTCGAAATTTGTGACTTCATTCTGGATGCTGCAATACTGTTTGTTGACTACGAACACACCACATTAGGCAGGAAATGGTTGGAGAGATCTGAAGAGACCGATCTTGCCGACTATCGCGAGACATTGGGACGTATTTTGTTCTATGAAAAGGATTACGAAGGGTGTGAGCGTATTTTCGAGCAACTAATAGATGAAAGTCCATACACATCATTCTATTGGGACATGCTTGCCAGCACCCAACTGGCTCAGGACAATCTCTCTGACGCCATCACCAGCAGCGAATATGCCATCGCCATAAATCCTAACGATGACGATGCCTTGCTTTACAAAGGCCAAGCCCTGATGCGGCTGAAGAACTACGAAGGAGCCATCAAGTTCTTTCTTCGTCAATCTGAAGTACGCGAAACCAATATTGATGGGTATGTCAATGCAGCTTATTGCATGTTTAGCCTCGACAAATACGAAGAAGGACTAAATTATCTGGATAAAGCTAAAGTTCGTGCCAAGCGATATTGCCCTGATCGTCTATGGGAGATATATCAAGAGGAGACTTTTGCCTACAGTCACAACCACGAATTGTCAAAGGCACTGGATTGTCTTGCCAAGATGGAGGAGTCGCCTTTGTGCGACCCCAACGAATTGCAGGTGTTTCGTGGTCACGTTTATTGTGAGAACGACCAAACAGAAGAAGCGCGCAACTGTTACAAGTCGGCTATAGCAAATTCCAACTATGATCCACATATAATGCTTCGTGTAGGTGTATCTCTATATGACAACGACTTTGTGGAGATTGCCTACAAGATATTGAGTTCTCTGGATGCCACAGATTTGGACAAGATACCCCAAGCACATGCATACTTGTCAATTTGTGCCCACGACTTGAATATGCGCGATGCCTTTCTTCAACACCTAAAGGAAGCCATCGAAAAGTCACCTATTGCCACACGTGCCTTGTTGGGCACAATGTTTCCAGAGGGCATGTCACCAAATGAATATTACAATTACGCTATAAAACAACCAATATCATGAATTGGATATCTGCCCTATTGGGCAATCTCAACTATACGACCATCTTCATCTTGATGCTGCTTGAGAGCACCGTCGTTCCAGTACCTTCTGAGCTTGTGGTATCTCCTGCCGCTTACCATGCCGCTGGAGGTCATCTGAATGTATTTTTAGTCATTCTTTTTGCAACGATAGGAGCCGATGTGGGAGCATCCATCAATTATTGGGCAGGCTATTTCTTAGGTCGCCCAATAATCTACAAATTTGCAAACAGCCATTTGGGCCATTTATGCCTTTTGAATCAAGAAAAGGTAGAGAAGAGCGAGAAATATTTCTACGATCATGGAGTCGTGGCAACACTGACAGGTCGTCTGATACCAGGCATACGCCACTTGATATCCATCCCCGCCGGTTTGTCGAAAATGCCTTATTGGAAATTTCTACTATATACAACTATTGGCGCCGGTGTATGGCATGCCATTCTTGCAGCACTTGGATGGTACATGCACTCATTTGTGCCAGAGAGCCAGCTTGATGAAAAATTAATGGAATATGGCGACTACATCAAATGGGGTATAATAGGTATTGTTCTTGTCGTATGTGCCTACTTCTTATTCAAGCATATTTTAAAGAAGAAATCCTGATATCTTTCCAACCATAAAGGAAAACGCCATTGACCTGAGGGCCAATGGCGTTTTGTGATTCATGTCAAGCATGTTTATTATTTGGCATAGAGAGCAACGATAGTCTCGTACTTCTCTTGCTTGCCAGAAGTCTGCTTTGGTTCTTCTACGGTCTTGCCATATTCATAAACCTGCTCAAGAGAGAGTTTGCCATCTTCGAAGTCTTTTCCGATACCACTATCGAAGCTTGCATAACGCTCCTTCTTCATTGCTGGCAATTCGCTTTCCTCAAGGATGGCAGCAGCGTTTTCAAGAGCACGTGCCATGGCATCCATACCACTGATGTGGGCGATGAACAAGTCCTCAAGGTCTGTAGAGTTACGGCGAATCTTGGCATCAAAGTTGGTACCACCATTCCCGAGTCCACCATTGCGTATGATTTCCATCATAGCCTGTGTGAGTTCGTAATTGTCGATTGGGAATTGGTCTGTATCCCATCCATTCTGAGCATCGCCTCTGTTAGCGTCAATAGATCCAAGCATGCCAGCATCTACAGCGCAAGCCAGTTCATGCTCGAAGGTATGTCCAGCCAAAGTAGCGTGGTTAACCTCGATATTCACCTTGAAGTCCTTGTCAAGTCCATGAGTACGAAGGAATCCGATAACGGTCTCGGTGTCCACATCATATTGGTGCTTTGAAGGCTCCATTGGTTTTGGCTCAATGAGGAAAGTGCCTTTGAATCCCTTAGCCCTTGCATAGTCACGAGCCATGGTAAGCATTGTTGCCATGTGTTCCTTCTCACGTTTTTGGTCTGTATTGAGAAGGCTCATGTAACCCTCACGTCCACCCCAGAACACATAGTTGGTGCCACCGAGTTTGATAGTAGCATCAATAGCATTCTTTATTTGCACGATGGCACGAGCCACAACGTCGAAATCAGGATTCGTAGATGCTCCATTAGCATATCGTTTGTTTCCAAACACATTAGCTGTACCCCAGAGCAACTTGATGTTTGGGAATTGTTTCATCTTCTCCTGAGCATAGTCTGTGATGGCCTTCATGCGAGCCTCATACTCCTCGATGGTAGCACCCTCTTCTACGAGGTCTATATCATGGAAGCAGAAATATTCGATGCCCAGTTTGTCCATGATTTCGAAACCAGCGTCCATCTTGTCCTTTGCGCGCTGTACAGCATCCTCTGCCTTATCCCATTCATAGCTACGTGTCTGTCCACCAAACTGGTCAGCAGAAGCACCGCCCAGTGTGTGCCACCAAGCCATGGCAAATTTCAGCCAATCCTTCATTTTCTTTCCCATGACCACTTTCTCTGGTTCATAGTAGTGGAAGGCCATTACATTTTTGCTCTCTTTTCCTTCGAAAGGAATTTTACCGGTAAACGGAAAATACTCTTTTGCCATAATAATTTATAAAGAATAAGTTGTGAATAAAATGATAATATTCAATTATTATTAAAGTATTAAAAAGGTCAAATAATATTTGCCAAACGTTCTTTCCAGTTGGCGTATGCTTGCAGGTATTCTTTGCGGTGGCTCTCGTCAGGTTCGATGACAGCCAATTTCTTGAGTGAGGCAAATGCTTCCTCATTGTCTTTGTAAATGCCACAGCCCATGCCAGCACCTTTCGCAGCACCCACACTGCCATCAGTCTCAAGCAGCTCGATTGTTGCCCCACTGACTCCAGCCAATGTATCCCTGAACAGAGGGCTCAAGAACATGTTTGCCTTTCCAGCATGTATTTTTTTGATGTCCATGCCCATTTGCTGCATGATTTCCATGCCATAACAGAAGCTGAAG
Source organism: uncultured Prevotellaceae bacterium (assembly GCA_900315745.1). GTDB lineage: Bacteria > Bacteroidota > Bacteroidia > Bacteroidales > Bacteroidaceae > Prevotella. The sequence continues at coordinate 78,495 of ONAG01000001.1, read as the reverse complement.
ACGATACCCTCTTGGCCAGCCCTCATGAGATGAGCTTTACCATGCTTATTGAAATTGACACCGTGGATGGAGCATCCCACTTCCTTATTTTCAAGTACTCTCTCTGCACCATTTCCAAAAGGAATGATAGTGACGCCATCACTTCCAATAGGCACAGAAGCCATATAGTCGTTCATGTCAGCATAAGAGATTCCCTCTGGCGCAATGGTTCTTCTTACCCATGCATTCAATATTCCTGTTCCATTGATGCACAACAGCACTCCCAGACGGTCGAGTTGCTCTGTATAGTTTACATGTGCGAATGTGTTCACCCTGCTCTTCTTGTCGTAATTGATTTCTCCGAGCACGCCATAAACCACTCCTGAGGTGCCAGCGGTAGAAGCTATTTCTCCAGGATTAAACACATTTAGAGATAATGCATTGTTAGGTTGGTCACCAGCCCTATAGGAAATAGGAGTTCCAGCCTTAAGTCCAAGTTCGGCTGCAGCAGCCTCACAAACTTCACTTTGCACGCTGAACGTTGGTACTATATCAGGCACAGTGGAGTTGTCGAACCCAAAATACTTCATAAGGAAGTCAGCCACCTTTTTCTCTCTAAAGTCCCAGAACATGCCTTCACTAAGTCCGCTAATAGTAGTGTTCACCACACCACTAAGCTTCATGGCGAGATAATCGCCTGGCAACATGAACTTATAGACCTTTTCAAAAAGTTCTGGCTCATTATCTTTCATCCAAGCGAGCTTGGCAGCTGTGAAGTTACCTGGGGAGTTGAGCAAGTGCCCCAAACATTTTTCAGCACCTATCTCAGCAAAAGCTTTTTCTCCATACGGAACAGCTCTTGAGTCGCACCAGATGATGGCAGGTCTTAGAACTTGCAGATTTTTGTCCACACACACCAATCCATGCATCTGATATGAGATACCGATAGCCTTGATATCTTCACCCTTAGCCCCTGTATCAGCCATTATCTTCTTCAGGCTCATCTTGGCATAGTTCCACCAAGATTCTGGTTCTTGCTCAGCCCATCCTGCTTTCAGAGCCTTGATGGGAGCTTCACTATCGGGAAAGAATGCCGATGCAGCACATGCACCTGTATCTGCATCCACGAGCGATGCCTTGACAGAACTACTGCCGACATCGAAACCTAATAAATATCTTTTTGACATAGTATGATGATTTAATCATTGTTGCAAAGATAGTATATTTTTTTGATTGTCAATTATAAAAAGCATTGAAAAAAAAGCGGCAAATAGACGAAATAACCTAAAACAAAGTATGTGATATTAAAAAGAAAGGAGTAAAAGCAAAAAAAATTGCCAGCATCATCTAAATGCTGGCAATTTTATTATGTGATTTATAGATTATGCGAGTGTGATGAGATTGTTTTCACCCTTAATCTTACCCTCTTTGAAGAGCCATCCAATACCGAGCAGTGTTTCAGCCTCTGTGATATTTGCTATTTTAGCAATGTCCTTAACGCTCAGTGCTTTTTTATCAGCTGCCAAGGCCTGGTACACATCACCAGCCTTGAAGCCTACGTTTTCTGCATTGATAACGATTTCAGCTCTCTTCACTGTCTTACGGGTAGTTGTCTTCTTCTCTGCTGCCACTTTCTTCTCTGTTGCAGCCTTTGTTGTCTTCTTTTCTGCCATAATTTTAGTAAAACAAATTAAATATAGTTGAACTTATTATGTATCAACATCTTAAATCCGCTGCAAAATTAGTGGTTTTATTTTAATCCATCTAATTTTTTTACCAATAAATGGCATGTATTTTGCTCAAAATAACTATTTTATTGTTTTTCTTGACATAAATCAACCTTAATTTGCAATTCTTGCAACTGTTTGGGGTCTAATTGTGAAGGAGCATCGAGCATGACATCTCTTCCGCTATTGTTTTTTGGGAAAGCGATGCAATCTCTAATACTGTCAAGACCAGCAAAAATGGACACGAAACGATCGAGACCGAATGCAAGTCCTGCATGAGGTGGTGCACCAAACTTGAATGCATTGATAAGGAATCCAAACTGTGCCATAGCCCTTTCGGGTGTGAATCCAAGAATATCAAACATCTTTGCTTGCAATTTGCTGTCGTGAATACGCAGGCTGCCACCTCCGACCTCGACACCATTGCACACAAAATCATAAGCTTTGGCTCTCACACGCTCAGGCTGAGTTTCCAGAAGAGGAATATCATCAGGATTGGGCATGGTGAATGGGTGGTGAGTTGACATGAGCCTCTGTTCTTCGTCACTCCATTCGAATAGTGGGAAATCAACAATCCACAAGCATTCAAACTTGTTTTTGTCACGCAATCCAAGTCTTTCGCCCATTTCCAGACGTAACGTACATAGTTGCACCCTTGTCTTGTTTGCATTGTCTCCACAAAGAATAAGCACCAAGTCACCATCATTGGCTCCCATTTTCTCTTTCAGTGCAAGAAGGGTTTCATGCGAATAGAACTTATCGACACTGCTTTTAATTGTTCCATCAGCATTGTATTTAACGTAAACCAATCCCTTCGCTCCTACTTGAGGACGTTTCACGAAGTCTGTAAGTTGATCAAGCTGCTTGCGTGTATAAGCTGCACACCCTGGCACACATATGCCGCCGACATATGCAGCTTGGTCGAACACAGGGAAGGAGCCAGTCTTAAGCAAATCCATAAGTTCCACAAACTCCATGCCAAAACGCAGGTCTGGCTTGTCGCTTCCAAATCGTCTCATCGCCTCATGCCATGTCATTTGCTGCAATTTTTCTGGCAGTTGCACATTGAGAATTTCCTTGAAGAGGTGTCTGCACATATCTTCAAATATGGAGATTACATCTTCCTGATCAACGAAACTCATCTCACAGTCGATTTGAGTAAACTCCGGTTGTCTGTCAGCTCTTAGGTCTTCATCACGGAAGCATTTGGCTATTTGGAAATACCTGTCAAATCCACTGACCATGAGCAGTTGTTTAAGAGTCTGTGGGCTTTGAGGCAAAGCATAGAATTGACCCGGATTCATACGTGAAGGCACGACGAAATCCCTTGCGCCCTCAGGAGTAGAGCCAATAAGTATGGGAGTTTCCACCTCGATGAAATCCTTTGAATCAAGGAAATTTCTTATAGCGATAGTCATTTTGTGCCTCAATTCAAGGTTCTTCCTCACCGCATTTCTCCTGAGGTCAAGATACCTATATTTCATTCTTATGTCATCCCCGCCATCAGTATTGTCCTCGATGGTGAAAGGAGGAGTGGCACTTTCGCTCAGCACAGAGAGTTCATTGGCAATAATTTCAATCTCTCCAGTGGGCATTTTGGGGTTTTTGCTTTCCCTCTCGCTCACGATGCCAGAGACTTGAATGCAATATTCACGTCCCAATTTATTGGCACGTGCACACAACTCGCTGTCCTTTTCTTCGTTAAACACCAGTTGGGTGAGCCCATATCTATCGCGTAAATCCACGAAAGTCATACCACCCATTTTTCGGCTTCTCTGTACCCATCCTGCAAGTGTGACCTGCTTGCCGGCATCAGTGAGCCTCAACTCTCCACAAGTATGAGTCCTGTACATTATTTATAATATTTATTGATTTGATTGGTGCAAAAGTAATGATATTTTTGCAAACGACAAAGAAACACCCATGCATTTTAGCAATATCACTTTCTATCGGAAATTCAACAGCCATAATACATCATGCAGCATAAAACAATCTACAATTTTCAAACACCTACATATCAGATATAGAGTCCCCTTTTGTTGATGAAAAAGGTTTTTTGGTAGATTATTTTTTAGTATTAACAATAATCTTCGTATTTTTGCAACATCAAATATAAGTCTCTGAATGGAGACAAAACTACAAAACCAACATATCTTATGAGATACATACTTGCCATACTCATGGCATTTGTTATTGAAAGTTCAGTCTTTGCTGACGACTACAAATTTCTCACATTCGAGAAAGCGAGCGGATCAACAGAGAATATTACAGCTGTAGGCACAGTTATAACATTCAACGACGGAATGCTGAAAGCTGTTAATGGCACAGAAAGCCATGTCATATCACTGGAAGACCTCACCAAGATGTATTTTTCCAACAACTCATCTTTTTTGATGGGTGATGTGAACAATGATGGCGAAATATCTGTTGCAGATGTCACCTTGTTGGTAAGCTACATCTTAGGTGACTTACAAACAGACGAAGAAGGCTTGAAGCTTGTTGAGGAGCGTGGTGATGTTGATTCCAGCGGACAAATATCAATAGCTGACGTATCAATTCTTGTAGAGATGATACTTGTTTCCTGACAAAGCACCAACCCCCAAAAAAACGCTAAGGACTTGCGCAGGTCCTTAGCGTTTTTTATTGCTCAATTTTAATCCATATAAGAACATAATACTTATAGCACATTGATATGGCTTTTCATATCAAATGTCTTGAGCAGTTATGTTCACAATTATACAAGATGTGGCAAGTTTGCCATACTCTTTGCCAAGTCTTGATCGGTCAGTTCGTAATTACGAAGGTCGCCATTAATAAACTGGTCATAAGCTGTCATGTCGATCAAGCCATGTCCACTAAGGTTAAAGAGAATCACTTTCTTTTCTCCTGTTTCCTTGCATTTAAGAGCCTCCCTGATAGTGGCAGCTATAGCATGGCTACTTTCTGGAGCAGGAATGATGCCCTCTGTACGACTGAAAAGGATACCAGCCTCGAATGACTCCAATTGTGGAATATCCACTCCATACATGAATCCATCTTTAATCAACTGGCTTACAATCATACCAGCACCATGATACCTGAGTCCGCCAGCATGAATGTTAGCAGGTTTGAAATCATGCCCCAAAGTAAACATTGGAAGCAATGGTGTGTATCCAGCCTCATCTCCAAAGTCATAATCGAAGACGCCACGTGTCAGTTTGGGACAACTTGCTGGCTCAGCAGCTATAAACTCTGTATTTTTCTCTCCTGTAAAATTATGTCTCATAAAAGGAAATGCAATGCCACCAAAATTGGAGCCACCACCAAAACAAGCAATCACTTTGTCGGGATATTCTCCTGCCATCTCCATTTGTTTTTCAGCTTCAAGTCCTATTACCGACTGGTGTAAAGAGACATGATTAAGAACAGACCCTAATGTATATTTACAATTAGGTGTGGTGGTTGCCAACTCCACAGCCTCAGAGATAGCTGTTCCAAGTGAGCCCATGTGCATTGGGTCACGTGTGATGATATCCTTGCCAGCCCTCGTGGACATTGAAGGTGAGCCTTCCACAGTAGCCCCGAAAGTGCGCATGATAGAAGAACGATATGGCTTCTGCTGCATTGATATTTTCACTTGATAGACAGCGGCTTCCAAGCCAAACACCTTGGCAGCATAACTTAAAGCGGCACCCCATTGTCCGGCTCCTGTCTCAGTAGTGACATTAGTTATCCCTTCTTCTTTGCAATAATAGCATTGAGGAAGTGCGGAATTGATTTTGTGTGAGCCCAGAGGATTCACACTTTCATTTTTAAAGTAAATGTGAGCTGGTGTGCCCAATGCCTCTTCCAATGCATAAGCCCTGACAAGTGGTGTGGCACGATAATACTTGTATTTTTCAAGAACTGGTTCTGGTATGTCTATCCACGAGTGTGTGGCGTCGAGTTCTTGTTTTGAACATTCAAGACTGAAAATATGCGCCAAGTCTTCAGGAGTCAAAGGCTCTTTGGTCCCAGGATTGAGGGGAGGCAGAGGCTTGTTAGGCATGTCAGCCTGAATATTATACCACTTTGTAGGGATTTCACTTTCTTGGAGAATAAATCTTTTCTGTTTGGCCATGATAAAAAGAATGAAATGATTAAGGATTGCAAAAGTACAAAAAAAAGAACAATCCAAGCCAAAATGCAAGTAAAAAAGCTTATATTCTTAAAATAAAAAAGCAAATTGCAAAACAAAAAAGAACATATGACGCAAAAACACCCCCAAAAAGTTACACTATTTCATTTTACTCTTTTTGCACAACCAATGTTTTCACCACCCTGCATGGATTACCAACAGCAACGGAACAAGGCGGAATGTCACTTACCACTACAGAACCAGCACCAATGGTCACATTATCACCAATTACCACCCCAGGCAGAATTGTCACGCTTCCCCCTATCCAAACGTTGTTTCCTATTTTGACAGGCATAGCCCATTCTTTTCGGCTGTTCCGTTGTTTGGGATCTGTACTATGGCATGCCGTATATATGCTTACATTAGGTCCGACAAAACAATCATCACCAATTGTGACGCATGCCTCGTCGAGCACTGTGAAGTTGAAATTGGCAAAGAATCGTTTGCCCACACTTATTTGCTTTCCATAATCACAATAAAAAGGCTGGTTGATTATTATTTTGTCATCAGCAATGTGTCCCAACAGCATTTTCAGCAAATCAATCATTTTATCATGTTCTGATGAATGCAACGCATTATACTCACGGACAATTTCTTTCGTTGCCATCAATTCCTCAAGCAATTGTGGGTCAACAGCTGAATACACATTACCCGATAGCATTTTCTCCTTTTCTGTCATATCTTTTACAATTAATGGACAACATGAGTATTATTCTGTAAAAAGTCTTCTACATAATAGGTTTTTCGCAGGAATAATTATCCAAGAAGAACCTAACTTAACTGCAAATATATTCCAATATTCTGAACAATCCAAATCAAAGCCATTTTAATTGGAAAAGATACTACGCCTTTTCACATTTTCTGAGCACATTTCCCATCCAACAGGTTGCCTATGGCACCTTTCATGGCTTATTTTCCCAAAAACTCAGATTATCATGCCATCATATTTGGTCATGTCGAAAAAAAGAGTGTACTTTGCATACCGAAAACCATTCAGACAAACATGAACAAGGGAATACAAATAGAATCAAGGGAGCAGTCCGACAGACAAGAAGTCTATCTATCACTTATTCCACAATTGGAAAGTCTCATTGCAGGTGAAAGCAATCTTGTTGGAGTCTTGGCAAACGTTACGGCCGCACTACGCACAGCATTTGGCGAGCGTTTTTTCTGGGTAGGCTTCTATATTGTAGAAGGTGAAAGGCTTCAATTGGGACCTTTTCAAGGGACTGTTGCTTGCTTCAGCATTGGTCGTGGCCGCGGAGTGTGTGGAGCCGCATGGGTTCGTGAAGAAACGGTCATCGTAGATGATGTGGAGCAATTCCCTGGTCACATAGCATGTTCTTCCCTCTCGCGTTCAGAAATTGTGGTTCCTGTCAAAGGCACAAATGGTGAAGTGGTGGCAATTCTTGACATCGACTCTACCGAATTGAAATCATTTGACGATACAGACCGTGAAGGCTTGGAAAGCATTTGCGCCATATTGGGTCCGTTGTTTCATTAATTCAAGAAAAGCATTCTCCTCAACAAGAAAAAAAGTTGCAAACAATGATATTGAATCTGTTATTAATAGTTTTAGGTATAGTATTGGTAATATGGGGAGCCGACCGCATGACCGATGGTTCGGTTGCCATTGCCCAACGCTTGAAAATTCCCCAAATAGTAATCGGACTGACCATAGTAGCCATGGGAACCTCAATGCCTGAATTATGCATAAGCATGGTTTCCGCATTGAAAGGCACCCCCGACTTGGCTGTCGGCAACGTTGTTGGCAGCAACATCTTCAACACCATGCTTATCGTGGGTGTGGCAGCCATGGTAGCCCCTATGACAATCTTGCGCAGCACAGTGAAGAAAGACATTCCATGGGCTGTATTTGGAAGTGTAGCCTTGATGCTGATGTGCCTCGACAATGACATATCACGAATAGATGCCATAATATTATTTGCAGCATTTACCATATTCATGTTCTTGACATTGAAGAATGCAAAGAAGAAGCAATCCGACCCTTCTTCCAATACTGAAGAAGAAGTCAAGTCACATTCCATACTTCAAGCAACAACATTAGTGATAGTTGGTTTGGCATGTCTGATTTTCGGCAGCAACATTTTCGTTGATGCCGCCACGAAGGTAGCCCAATCATTAGGAGTATCAGAAGCCATCATTGGTCTGACCATCGTTGCAGGAGGCACATCTTTGCCCGAACTTGCCACCAGCGTGGTAGCCGCCCGCAAAGGTCAAAGTGCCATCGCCATTGGCAATGTAATAGGTAGCAATGTGATGAACATCTTGCTAATCATTGGTACAACAGGCATTATTTGCCCCATGCACATAAGCGGCATAACACCTATAGACTTGGGAACAATGACTATCAGCATCTTCCTGCTATGGCTGTTTTCATTCACCCGCTTCAAGGTGGAACGGTGGGAAGGCGCAGTTCTCACCATTCTCTTTGGTATTTATTTGAGCTGGCTTATCTATCAAGTCATTTAGAAACAACAAAGTAGGTGTTCAGAATAATGCGAGTCATATTTTCGAACACCTACTTTTCAAAAGGACACATCTATTGCCCTTTGTCAAAAGCCATAGATTTCTTTTAGCTTTGACATTAGTTTTTCACCTCTAAGGTCGTATGCTACAATTTTCCCTTCTCCATCAAGCAGTACATTAGAAGGTATTGCCATTACCCCGTATGCATCAGAAGCGGCGCTTTGCCAACCTTTCAGGTCAGATAATTGCACCCAGTCCATACCGAGTTGCTTAACAGCAGCCTTCCATGGCTCATCCTTGCTGTCGAAAGAAACGCCAACTATCTCATACCCTTTGGGATGGTATTTCACATAAGATTCCACCACATTAGGCATTTCCTGTCTGCAAGGCCCACACCAGCTTGCCCAGAAATCCACAAGCACATAATTTCCTTTTCCACACCATTCGCTCAAACGATGGATTTTTCCATCAATACCTTTCATCGTCAAGTCGGTAAACATTAGTCCTGGTCTCTTTTTCTTCAATCCTTCTGCATAACTTTTGGCGACATGCATTCTTGGATGACTAAGATAAGGAGCATCCCCCTTGAGCCACGGTTCAATCATTTCATAAGGCATCTCCATGCACATGTCTGGCAGGAATGCAGCCGGAACAAGTGTCAACTTATATGGTTTTAGGATTTCATTTCGCTTGGTCAGCCGTTCTTTCATAAGACTTTCCATTTGCTCACGCGCAAAAGCCTCGTCACCCTCTTTAGCCTGCTGCATTATTTTTTCCATTTTCGCTGTAATCACAACGTCAAGAGAGTCCATTGAGTTATCACATCGGCAAGCCATCTCATTGAGAGGTGACCCTACAAGAGTACGTTTGAGCAAATCAACCACCACCCCTTTTTCATCAGCAAAAAAGGGCATGTAGTACTTTTTCCCTCCCACTCCCACGAGTTCATTCTCGTTCAAGGGCAATGTGGTAGAGAAAGAGCCATTCTTAACTGGTATTTTAGCCCTTGTCACTCCATGAGACAAGTCGAATACCACCACAGTATCCATGTCGGCCGCACAAACGCCGCTAACTTTCATTTGGACCTGCGCTCCAACCAATGTAGCTATAGCTGAAGCCACGAGAATAGAAAAAAGTCTTTTCATCATTTGTAAACCACATAAAATTCAATTGCAAAAATAATATTTTTATTTGAAACGTGCATTATTTGGGAGAAAAAGTGTACCTTTGCAGCCTATTTTTGAAAACAGAGTGCTTGCAACCTCTTTAAAAACAAGAAAATGAAAACAAAACAGACAAAAGTAAGTGTGCTGTTCATGCTTTTCAGCATACTTTTCACGGTTTGCCTCATTACAGCAAACCTCTTGGGTGCCAAACAGATTGCCTTAGGCCCAATTAGTTTAACAGGTGGCATATTGATATTTCCCATCTCATACATCATCAACGACTGCGTATGTGAGGTATGGGGTTACAGCAAGGTACGTCTTCTCATTTGGACAGGATTCCTGATGGATTTCTTTTTTGTTGCTGTATGTGGATTATGCGACATAATCCCAGGTGCGCCATATTGGGACAATGACGCTGGCTTTCATGCCATCTTCGGACTTGCTCCTCGCATAGCATTTGCATCATTCATGGCATTTATCATCGGTAGTTTCATAAATGCCTATGTCATGAGCAAGATGAAATTGAAGTCAAAAGGCAAGCATTTTTCGGTACGCGCCATACTTAGCACCATTTTGGGGGAAGGTGCAGATTCTCTGATCTTTTTCCCTATTGCATTCTTGGGTGTCATTCCAACCAGCGAACTGCCATTGCTTATGTTCTGGCAAGTTGTGATTAAGACATCATACGAGATAGTGGTCTTGCCAATCACCATCCAAGTTGTGAATTGGGTGAAAAAGCATGAAGAAGAAGATGCTTATGACGAGGGCATCGATTATGACATTCTAAAAATATTCACCATTTGATTATGGAAAGGAAAGAAGAAGGCCTGAAGGCATTAGGTCAGGCGACCAAATACTCCATGAACTACTCACCAGAAGTGCTGGAGAGTTTCGAGAACAAGCACAAGGGAAATGACTACTGGGTGCAGTTGAACTGCCCAGAATTCACCACACTCTGCCCCATCACTGGGCAACCAGACTTTGCAAAGATTGTCATCAGCTATATCCCTGACGAACACTTGGTGGAGAGCAAGAGCCTGAAATTGTATCTCTTTAGCTTTCGCAATCATGGAGACTTTCACGAAGACTGCGTGAACATCATCATGAAAGACTTGATAGCCCTCATGCAACCCAAATACATAGAAGTGACTGGGTTATTCACCCCTCGTGGCGGCATCAGCATCCATCCCTTTGCAAATTATGGCATCAAAGGGACCAAATACGAGAAGATGGCTGAAGAGCGCCTTTTCAGGCACCAATAAGCATTACCACCCAAGTTCCACCTGTCTCACTGAATGGTGTCAGGCTTCAACTTGAATCCCCTCACCTCACCATTGATTCTTAGAGCCATGGTGTCGTTCCTTAACAAGACAAATTCTGCGGTATCGTTGACCAGTTCGACAGAATCACGCCCTCCAGAAACAGGCATGCCTCCGTATGTTAAAATGAGCTTGCCATTATGCAAGTGCCATTCTGTGTAACGTTTGATTTTAGGATACTCGACGGGAGTGTTGGCATCGAGCGAGGAATTGCGTGGCGGTCCTCCAGAAGTCACCATGGTATAGTCTCGTTTCAGAGTGTAAACATATTCCCTTGGCACCATGTATTGCCTTAGGAACGAATCCCTTCGTTCCTTTTGCTCAGGTGTCAACATACGATTCACCGCATTGCTGTCTTGTTGGGCTATATGATGTCGCAAATGAGGCATTTCATAATAATACCAAGTTCCTTTCACTTTCTCGATATTGACAAGCATGGTGATAACGTCTGGATTCAAAGAGTCGGTCATGATAGCCAAATTGTCGCCAATACTTGGTCGTCCAAACACTTTGCGATTCATTCTGGCTTCAAGGATGTTGTAAAATACAGGATCTCCACCAGAATCAGGCAGCAGCACCAGCACAGAATCAGAACAGCCATCACAAGCCAGCCCGTAAATCATGGAATCGCCAACGGAAATGTATGACTTTGGTAGAATGACGTCTTCGTTCTGGATTTGTTTGTCTTCACCTTTACCACACGCCACAAAAAGGGCGAGAGCAACAAGTAGGGAAAAAAGAGTAAAATATCTTAATTGCATATCAAGAGGATTTTCTCAGAATGAATTTAGGTATGGAGTGCAAAAATAATGCATTTCCTACAAAAAAACAAGTTCATTGTTTGCTTTTCTACATTTTTTTTCTAACTTTGCCCACGAAAGAAAAAGCACAAAAAACCTTTATATCAAACTTTAAACTGATAACAATGAAAAAGAAAATCCAGTTTAGTCTTGTCTACAGGGACATGTGGCAATCGTCAGGCAAATTCCAGCCTCGCAAGGACCAATTAGAGCGCATAGCCCCAGCGATAATCGATATGGGATGTTTTGCTCGTGTAGAAACAAATGGTGGAGCCTTCGAGCAAGTTAATCTGTTGGCCGGTGAGAACCCCAATGCTGCTGTGAGAGCATTCTGCAAGCCCTTCAACGAAGTAGGCATAAAGACCCACATGCTCGACCGTGGCCTCAACGCACTGCGCATGTACCCAGTTCCAGATGATGTGCGCCAGTTGCAATATAAAGTAAAACACGCCCAAGGTGTTGACATCCCACGTATTTTCTGCGGTCTCAACGACACCCGCAACATCATTCCGAGCATCAAATGGGCTCTTGAGGCAGGCATGACACCACAAGCCACCCTCTGCATCACCACTTCGCCAGTACATACTGTGGAGTACTATAGCCGCATTGCCGACGAGGTGATAGCTGCTGGCGCCCAGGAAATATGCCTCAAGGACATGGCTGGAATAGGACAACCTGCCATGTTGGGCAAATTGACAAAAGCCATCAAGGACAATCACCCTGACGTCATCATCCAATACCATGGGCACTCCGGACCAGGCCTCTCGATGGCTTCCATCCTCGAAGTGTGCAACAATGGAGCCGACATCATCGACACAGCCATTGAACCATTGTCATGGGGAAAGGTGCATCCAGACATCATCTCCGTTCAAAGCATGTTGAAGAACGAGGGATTTGAAGTGGCGGACATCAACATGAAAGCCTACATGAAAGCTCGCTCGCTCACGCAAGAGTTCATTGACGACTGGCTGGGATATTTCATCAACCCTGGCAACAAACACATGAGTTCTCTGCTTTTGGGATGCGGCCTACCTGGTGGCATGATGGGCAGCATGATGGCAGACTTGGGTGGCATACATCAAATCATCAACAAGACTCGCGCCAAGAAAGGTGAGCCAGAACTGAGCATCGACGACCTATTGGTAAAGCTCTTCGATGAAGTGGCTTACGTCTGGCCAAAGGTTGGATACCCACCATTGGTGACCCCATTCTCACAATACGTGAAGAACATCGCCCTTACAAACCTTCTCACATTGGAACAAGGCAAGGGTCGCTATGTGATGATGGACGATGCCATGTGGGGCATGGTCCTTGGAAAGAGCGGACGCATACCTGGCGAAATCGCTCCAGAACTAAAAGAGTTGGCAGCAAAGCAAGGACGCGAATTCACCGATGCTGATCCACACACTCTCATTCCGAATGCACTTGATGACTTCCGGAAGGAAATGGATGAGAACGGATGGGAATATGGACAAGACGATGAAGAGCTATATGAACTTGGAATGCACCCAGAGCAATATCGCAACTTCAAGAGCGGTCAAGCCAAGAAGAACTTCCTTGCCGACTTGCAAAAAGCCAAGGATGCCAAACTCGGCTCCAAGCTCACTCCCCAGCAGCTGTCAGAATTCAAACATGCCAAGGCAGACGCTGTTGTCGCACCTGTCAAGGGCCAGATTTACTGGGAGTTCAACGGTGAAGGAGAATGTGCCCCCACAGTGGAACCATTCATTGGCAAGGAATACAAAGAGGGCGACAAGTTCTGCTACATCCAAGCACCATGGGGCGAGATAGTAGATGTGCCTGCAGCACTTGGAGGCAAATTGGTGGAAATCAATGCCAAGAGAGGCAGCAAGGTGCAAAAGGGAGATGTCATAGCATACATTGAGCGTCCGAACGACAATTAAGCCTCATCGGATATCAATCAAGAAAATGCCCATGGCATCTTTGGATTACCAAAAAATCATCGACAAGTATTATCCGCACGATACCAAATTGCGAGAAATACTAATCATTCACAGTCAATCTGTAGCGCACAAAGCGCTACAGATTGCTATTTCCCACCCCGAACTAAATCTCGACCTGAGATTTGTGGAAGAAGCCGCCATGCTTCACGACATCGGCATATTCATGACCGACGCCCCAGGCATCCACTGTCATGGCAAAGAGCCATACATCTGCCATGGCATACTTGGAGCAACAATCATGAGGTCGGAAGGTTACGAGGCTCACGCCCGAATATGTGAACGACATACTGGCGCAGGCCTTTCTCTCGAAGACATCATAAGCCAACAACTGCCCCTCCCCCATCAGAGTTTTCTTCCTGAGACAATAACCGAACAGTTGATTTGCTATGCCGACAAATTTTTCTCCAAAACACATCTTGACCGAGAGAAAAGCATAGAGCAAGCCGAACGTAGCCTATCAAAATTTGGAACAGCAGGCGTGGCACGCTTCCGTCATTGGGCAAGCATTTTCGAGTGAAAACACATTTTCACAGTCCGCAAATGTTCAGCGAATAATTTTTGTTTCCCCACTTTCCTTGTTTTTGTTGTTAAAATAAGAAAAACCAAAGATTATTCCATCATAAATGCGTAATTTTGCATTTTGAATGAGAACAAAAGGCGTTATCACTCTACTGCTTGCGGCCATAGTGCTCACAATGGCCCAAACTCCTTTGCGTGCCATCCCCCACGGCAGGCATGGACAAGTTGTAGATGATGATACGACATTTGTCCCCCACAACCAAGACAGCCTTTTCATCGACACAATCATGATGGGAAATGCCATTGACGACAGCATTTCAGTGGACACTCTCAACATGGACTCCCTGCAATTGGCGATATACCATCACAACAAAGCGGTGGACGATTCTTTGAGACTTGACTCCATCAACCGTGCAAAGCCCAATGGAATAGACTCACCAGTGACATTTACAGCAGAAGACTCACTGGTTTACGATGCATCTTCAAAAAATGCATATCTATATGGCGACTCGAAAGTGGACTATGAAGAAATGCACCTGGCAAGCGAACAAGTGCATATAAACATGGAAAAGAGTTTGGTGGACGCTACCGGCATATCGGACAGTACGGCGACAAAAGGACTCAAAGGCACGCCTGTCTTCAAAATGGGCAGCGACGAATATGAAAGCGACACCATCCTTTACAATTTCAAGAGCAAGAAAGGTTTCATCGACAACGCATACACAGAGCAACAGGATGGATTCATATTCAGCGAACATGCCAAGCGCGATGCCAACGGGAACCTGTATTTGGAACATGGCAGATACACCACATGCGATGAAGAGCATCCTGATTTCTACATCGCTCTATCGCGGGCAAAAGTAAGACCAGGCAAAGACGTTGTATTCGGCTCTGCCTACTTGGTAGTGGCAGATGTACCACTGCCTTTGGCAATTCCCTATGGCTTTTTCCCTTTCACCAAGAGCTATTCCAGTGGCTTTATAATGCCAACTTACGGTGACGAGAATTCAAGAGGCTTCTATCTGCGTGATGGTGGATATTATTTTGCCATAAACGACAAAATGGACTTGAAACTCATTGGCGAAATATACACCAAAGGCTCATGGGGCATCTCAGCAGCAAGCAATTACAAAAAGCGCTACCGTTACAATGGCAGTTTCCATTTCAGTTATCAAGACACGAAAACAGGAGACAAAGGCATGCCCGACTTTGCAGAGCAGGAGAGTTTCAAAGTGCAGTGGAGCCACCATCAGGATGCAAAAGCCAATCCTTTCCATTCCTTGTCTGCCAGTGTAAACTTCGCCACATCCAGTTATGAGCGCAACAACCTGACAAGCATGTACAATCCTCAGGCGATGACTCAAAGTACCCGCACCTCGTCAGTAAGCTTCAACACACAGTTTTCAAGTATCGGCATGACTTTGAGCACCACAGCCAACCTCTCTCAAAACATGCGCGACACGACCATTGCCATGACACTGCCAGACCTAAACATATCCATCAGTAGATTCTATCCTTTCAAACGCAAGAAAGCTGTGGGCAAAGAAAAATGGTTTGAGAAGATAGCCATGAGCTACACTGGTCACTTCAGCAACTCGATAAACACAAAAGAAGACAAGCTGATGCATGCCAATATTGTGAAAGATTGGCAGAATGGCTTCCAACACAACATACCCATAAGCGGCAACTTCACCCTATTCGACTATATCAATGTGAATCCTTCGTTCAACTTTACCGACAGGATGTACAGCAACAAGATCACTCGTTCATGGGATGAAAGCCGTCAGGAAGAGTTGGCAGACACCACATACGGATTCCACAACGTCTATAACTGGAGCCTCAGCCTTGGACTATCCACCAAGTTGTATGGCACATTCATCCCCAACAGAAAGATTTTTGGAGACAAGATACAAGCCATCCGCCATGTATTCACACCAACAATCAGCTTCAGCTATGCACCCGATTTCTCAGCGAGCCACTATGGTTTCTACGACACCTATTTAAAGACAGATGCGAAAGGCAATGTGTCTCTCGTGAAATACTCCCCATACTCCAACGGCTTGTATGGCGTGCCAGGTACAGGGAAGACAGGTAGCATATCATTCGATATCTCGAACAACATAGAGATGAAAATGCTCTCGAAAGATGATTCCTTGAAGAAGGTAAGCATAATAGACGAGTTGGGTGCTTCCATGTCATACAACATGGCAGCCAAAGTAAGGCCTCTCAGCGACCTAACCATGCGAATCAGACTAAAATGGTGGAAGCGCTACACGTTCAACCTGAATGCCGTTTTCGCCACTTATGCATATGAACTCGACGATGATGGCAAGCCATACATTGGCACACGCACAGAATACAGCTATGGCCGTTGGGGACGTTTCCAAGGAATGTCTCAGAACATATCCTACACACTCACTCCCGACAAGATAAAGAAACTCTTCAGTGGCGAAAGCGACAAGAAAGAAAGCAACAAGAACAATGAAGATGACGAAGGCATCGACACAGATATAGAGACCAACATTGATGATGACATGGTGAACGGCCAACGTGGTGCCAAAAAGACCAAAAGCGGCAAAGCAGAAACAGATGCCGATGGCTACATGACCTTCAACATGCCTTGGTCGCTGACTTTTGGTTATGGCATAACAATGCGAGAGAACACCAGCGGAAGATTCAACACCAAAAGGATGCGTTATCCATACAAGTTTACACAAACACTGAACATGAGCGGCAACATCCGCATCAGCGATGGCTGGAACATCAGTTTTTCTTCTGGCTATGATTTCGACAATCACAAGATGTCTATGACCACTGCATCATTGTCTCGTGACCTTCACTGTTTCAACATGTCCTGTTCTTTGGTACTGGCTCCATACACCAGTTACAACTTTACATTCCGATGCAACGCCTCGACCCTGACCGATGCGCTGAAGTATGACAAGAAGAGCGGATACAGCAACGCCATTCAATGGTATTGATTCATCGGAAGCCAACACAAATTCTCACTTTACAAGCCTGTCAAGGTCGTCTTGCTCACCCACTACCCAGAGTATATCACCTTTCTGAAAGCGATAGGAAGGTTTTACCACAGACAAATTCTCCTTGCCCTCTTCCAGTCCTACAACCATGCAATTGAAGATGTGACGAATACCACTTTCCGCCAAATTCTTGTTCAGGAATTCACTGCTACCATTGATGACCATTCTCCTCAATTTCATTTCTCGCTTTTCCAAGTCATAATCCTCTTCAAACAGTTGGCTTTCTATTGCCTTCCCGAATATGGCGAGCTGCTCGTCATTGCCAATTACCTGCAATTTGTCACCAGGGAAAATGACAGAATCGCCTTCAGGAATGTTGAGTCTTCTTCCAGCTCTCAATATGCTGCTCACATGCACGCCATATAGGCTTGCCAACGCAAGTTGCTTGAGAGTTTTTCCCGCCCACAAAGAGCCTGCAGGAACTTCAAAATCGGCAATATGTATGTCTCTGTCGAGAAGATGTCCTTCAAAGAGTGGCCTGCGCCTGCCACTTACTTGTGCCTCTATGTCACGAGACCTCAAATTCATTATGAACATCCTCTCAAGCCTGATACTACGATGCTTTAAGTTTCTGGAAAGAATCATAACACCCACCAAAGCCACTCCTATACTTATCAATACCGCACTTGAGAACTTGGTAAGGTAGTTGCAAATGTAGAAGACAAAAGCGACAGCAATGGCAAGGCGAACAAAAATAGTAAACACCAACGGCAGCCTATTAAGCCTGTTCTCTGTCCAAAGAGCCTTGAAATCTTCACTATGGTTCTTCTTCATCACAATAGCCCTAAGGAAAGGAGCCACCAACGAGATTGTTATCAAACCACATGCTATGTTTGCCCATGTTAGAGGCAACAACCTTCTGACAAAAGGCAGGAAGAAAACGAACATCAATGATATCACCGCCAAGGAAAGGATAGAATAAATGGCAGTGACCACCGACATCTGAATCAACAAACGTTTCCACTTGCCATGTTCCCCTTTGCTCGTAGGATGACTCATGGTGAGGTGATTGAGCCTTCTTATCCATGATTTCGGCAAGTGTTTTTCCAAGACCTCATAGCATGGCACGGCAGCTTTCATCATATATGGCGTGAGAAACGTGGTGATGACCGACACAGCCACCACAACAGGATACAGGAATGGTCCCACCACCTTGAGCGAATCTCCAAGTTTTGCTATAATAAAAGAAAACTCACCAATCTGTGCCATGGAAAAGCCACATCTCATGGCAGATTTAAGCGACTGGCCACTAACAAGGAAAGCCAAAGTTCCGAATATGCCCTGCCCCATAATTATGGCAATCACGAGCATCAATATGGGGAATGCATAATCTATGAGCACCTTAGGCGCCACCATCATTCCTACAGAGACAAAGAAGATGGCTCCGAACAAGTTTTTAACCGGCTCCACCAGTTTAATTATTTTCTCTGCCTCAACCGTTTCTGCAAGTATGGAGCCCATTACAAAAGCACCAAAAGCACTACTGAATCCTGCCTTCGTAGATACCACTGCCATAAGGCAGCATAGCCCCAAAGAGACAATCAACAAAGTCTCTCCATTGATGAGCTTTCTCATGGAGCGCAAGAACAAAGGCACAATGAAAATACCAACAACAAACCATAGAACCAGGAAAAAGCCAATACGCAAAACGCTTTGCAGCATTTGACCGCCGCCCGCCTGCCCTCCATCCGCAATGGCAGCAAGCATCACCATCATCACAATAGCGAGTATATCTTCCAAAATCAGCACACTCATCACCAAACCAGCAAAATTCTGTTGGCGCAGGCCCAAGTCCTCGAAAGCCTTGTAAATGATGGTGGTGGAGCTCATTGCCAACATGCCACCAAGGAAAATGCAACTCATTTTCGACCATCCGAAAAGGTGTCCTGCGAGAATGCCAATGGTTATCATGCAGAAAACGATGGTCATTGTGGCAATGATGGGTGCAGCCCCCATCTTCAAAATCTTTTTGAAAGAAAAGTCAAGTCCCAAAGAGAACAATGTAAACATGACACCAATGTTAGCCCATGTCTCTATATTCTCCTCTTCAATGACTGACATGGTATATGGCATGTTAGGACCCACAAGAAACCCTGCCACCAAATACCCCAACACAAGAGGTTGCTTGAGTTTTTTGAAAACAATGGTCACTATTCCCGCAACAATGAGAATCAGAGCAAGATCTTTGACGAGTATTGGCAAATCCGACATGGCAGTTCTTTTAATAATTTGGCATTTTGACAACTGACGGTTGACAACAATGCCAACCGTCAGAAAAGACAAGATATGTTTTAATCGTTATAATGCGAAGTCAGTTCACAAAGTTTGACAATAACCTGCATGGCTTTCTCCATCACTTGTATTGAAACAAACTCAAAAGGTCCATGGAAATTGACACCGCCAGCAAACAAATTTGGGCAAGGCAATCCCTTGAACGACAATTGTGCCCCATCGGTGCCGCCTCTGATTGGCATCACCACCGGAGTCACCCCACTCTCTTGCATCGCTTTAAGTACAAGGTCCACAACATGCATGTTGGGGTCAATTTTTTCCTTCATGTTGTAATATTGGTCAGACACCACTATTTCGCATGTGCCCTCTCCATATTTGCTGTTTATGCAGTTTGCGCATTCCTTTATTTTCAACTTGCGAGCCTCAAACTTGTCCCTGTCATGGTCGCGGATGATATAAGAAAGTTGAGCGCATTCAATATTCGACTGTATGCCAAGCAAATGGTAAAAGCCTTGATAACCATCCGTGTTTTCTGGTGTCTCTTCTGCTGGGAGAAGTCCTATGAATTCCGCTGCCAGCCTATTGGCATTCACCATTTTTCCCTTTGCATAACCAGGATGCACGCTGACACCTCTCAGCCGAACTTTTGCCGAAGCAGCATTGAAATTCTCATACTCCAACTCTCCCAAGTCGCCTCCATCTATGGTGTATGCCCATTCGCACCCGAATTTTTCCACATCAAAGTGGTGAGCACCCATGCCAATTTCCTCGTCAGGATTGAAAGCCACCCTAATGTCTCCATGTGGAATCTCTTCATGGTCGCGCAAATAACACATGGCCTGAACAATTTCAGCTATACCTGCCTTGTCATCAGCTCCAAGAAGAGTTTTCCCATCAGTGACAATCAAGTCTTCTCCCATGTGTTTTATCAACTCAGGGAACTTTTTTGGCGAAGAGACAATGCCTTCGGAAAGCAAGATGTCGCCACCGTCATATTTAGTCACCACCCGAGAATTGACGTTAGCCCCACTGCAATCAGGACTGGTGTCGTAATGTGAAATGAACCCGATAGTAGGTACATCTTTTTTAGTGTTCGACTTGAGAGTGGCGTAAATATACCCTTTCTCATCCATCTCGACATCAGCAAATCCTTCTTTTATCAGCTCATCCTTGAGGTACTCTGCAAAGATCAATTGCTTGGACGTGCTTGGCACGGTCTGTGACTCCTCGCTCGACTGGGTGTCGAACTTTGTATAATTGAGAAATCTCTCTACAATCGTCATAGCGTATGTATTATTGTTCTTTTCTATCATCGATATTGTCACCCTTTGTAGGTTCCAAGTCATCCTCAAATGAAGTTATGCCATTTTTCACCAAGATATCATACCATTGCATGAGTTTTTTGATGTCGCTATCGTGAACACGTTCTCTATCGAAATTTGGCAAAACCTCAGCGAAATAGGCTCTCAAATCAGAGCTTGATGCTTTTTTATAATTGACAGACAATGGTTTGGCATCTTCCTTGTCCCTAATTGCAACAAGCACATCCATAAGAGGTACATCTTCTGTTTCTGTGTACATGGCGATATCAGCAAGACTTATTATTTTCTCAGTATTGAATACTGGTTGTCTTCTATGGTTTTGATCTACACTTTCAACAATCAAGTTGTTCTTACCTCTTGAAACCAACTTATAAAGCCCTGGTTTTCCGGCTATTGACAGAATAGTCTCTTTCATTTTATTTTATTATATATTTAACGTTAAAAATTATTTTACAAAAATCCATTAACCCATAAATGGAAAGAAGCGGTCATCATTTCCATCAAAATTTGGATAAAGCATGTCGAGCAGAGACAACAACTGTTCATCAACATCTTCAATGCCGTCATTCACGATTACATAATCGCTAAGAGCTACAACCTTTTCTTGTGGCCACTGTTTGCCCATCCATTCGAGCACTTTATCTCTATCAATGCCATCACGCTGCATCACTCTATTGATTCTAACCTCAAGCGGTGCAGCAACACAAATGACCTTGTCAACATACTGGTTGAAGCCGCTTTCAAACAAGATGGCACATTCCATCCATTTACAGCCAGAGGACAAGAAATCTTTTGCCACAGCGGGATGAACCACTGCATTCAGTCTTGACGTATTGTCATCTGAAGTCATCAGGAAGTTGGCAATAGCCGCCTTGTTAAGCTTTCCATTGATATAAGCATCTTCTCCCACCAAATCAATTAGACCTCTTCTCACATCTTCCGATTCACGCATCAGTCGCTTTGCAGAAGCATCACAATCGAAAATGTTGAAGCCATGTTCAACCAACCACCGACAAACGAAAGACTTTCCACTGCCTATCCCCCCGGTGACAGCTATTTTGACATTTACATTCTCCATGTCATCGCAAGATGAGATAATCCACTTGATTGAACTCCAATTTGGGTCTCATCACCTCGGACGAAGGATACTTTTCCAAAATTACAGGGAGTAATTTCTGCAATGATTCCATGTTCATACTCTTGAAATCCGTCACCACCTTGAAATCCATCGCTGTGAACTGCCCTTTTTTCCTTGCACCGGTAACAAACGACACTTTCACTTTTTCTGAAGTGAGATGCAGCTGGATGCTGTCAGGCACGTTTACCATTATTATTGGCACATCCACAGTATCCTCTATTAGGGCATCAGCAATCACATTCACAGCAACCACGTCAGGTTCCAATTTCACTCCATTGATTCTCTTCAGCTTGACCTTTTTTGTTTCTTTTCCCGTAACATTGTCAATTTCAAGAAAATTCGTCCATACAGAGTCAAGTTCCTTCAGTCGAGCAGCAGTGGCATAAGCCTTGACATAATTAGGTGTGACCTTAGCTTCATCAATGACAAACCTATAATCGGGTATGATATCAACATTCTTCAAACTGACAGGAATCATTTTGCTGTCACCATAGTCGAAAAATATTTCCAATTTTTCAGGTTTGATGGAAATCACCTGAGAAGAGGAAGCCAATTTACCCCTTACCTCCTTCTTCAAGTCATAATTGGAAATAGTCAGTTTGCCATCATCGCCCTTGGCATAATGCTTGAAATTCACCTCAATAGGCTTTACATGATTCAAATCATAACCTAAGAGATTATATCCATTATCCTTGACACTGACAGTAACATTCAACGAGTCAAACCCATCACGTATGATGACGTTATCCGGAATGTGTATGACTTTGACTGGAATAAGGAACTCCTTTTCCACAGGATCCTTGATGGCCAATACGATCCAGAAGAAGCAACTGACCATGAAGAAGAACAAAAAGACCAGGAAATCCCTGCTTTTTATTCCTCTAAAGAATTTCCCGACCCTGTTGTTGAAAGGCGTCCCTACTTCTTTCATTCACATCTACTTAGCAGGTTGCATAGCTTGCAGTTCATTGGTGTCGGCAAAGACGTATGCCTTATCGACAACGATGTCCACTCCCCTTGCTATTTCCACGGTCACCTTGCCATTGTTGATGTCGATGTGTTTCACTGTTCCATAAATTCCTCCTCCAGTCACTACCTTAGTCCCTTCCTGCAACTTGTTTTGGAATTCGCGTATTTCCTTTTGTTTTTTCTGTTGCGGACGAATCATAAAAAACCACATGATGCCAAAGATAGCCACCATCATGATAATGAATTGGAAGCCGCCACCCGATTGTCCTTGGGCTTGAGCTGCGAGAAAGAAAGAAGTGTTCATTTTTTTATGTTTTTGATATCGTTAGTTTCCCCTTGGGAAGGATTCATCCTTCAAGGGGGTAAAAAATTATCTCTTAATATTTCTTTTGTTTTGGAGACTCCATCACCTTCTTCAGTTCCCCACATTCTATAAGGAACCGAGCTATAGTGTCGAGCATGCCGTTGATATAACCTCCACTTTTGGATGTGCTGTAAAGCTTGGCAAGGTCAACAAACTCATTAATGGTAACACTTATTGGAATATTGGGGAATGTCATCATTTCAGCAATAGCGATTTGCATGATTACCACATCCATGTATGCCAATCTGGAGAAGTCCCAATTCCGTGAAGCATCACTCATATACCTTTGATATTGGTCAGCATTGAGAATAGTTGCCCTAAATAGTTTGCAAGCAAAGGCTTTATCCTCCACATCATCATATTCAGGCAGCAACTCTTGCTTTCTGCCATTTGCCATCTCAAATCTCTTGATTGTCTTCAACACGAAAGTGTCCACCACTTCCTTGTCATCATTCCAATACAGGCTCTTCTCCTCAAGCAAGGCATCCAGGTCTTCATTCTCTTGTATTATAGCTTTATATAGTTTTCTCCAGACCTCCCTGTCTGCCTCGTAAGAGTCATCTTCATCAGCCATATATTGGTTGTATATTTGACTTTGCTCTATTATTCCACACAACTTTCTAACGAATTCGACATCTTCGTTCCATGTGAGCTTCTGCTCATCGACAAAGTCCATGAGCATGATATTATCCTCAAGTTGCCGGGCAAACTTGTTTTCAACAAACTTTAGATTTGGCAAAGGAGTCCCTTCGCGCTCAGCTCTTGTAGTAGCCACTTCAGCCCTATGTCTCATTTCCTTTGAAATTGCCACAATGAGAAGAAGCATATAGTTGTACAACGAATACGCCATTGAAAGGCTGTAGATCAATTCGTTTTCAGCTTTAGTCAAATTATTGCTTCCGTTTTGATAGTATGCATAGGTTAACTGGACCACCTTGATCCTTATTAATTCTCTATTAATCATGTGCAAACGCAGTATTATTAAAAAAACAAAAGATATCCCTATTGGTTACTTAAAAGTGTGATGCAAAAATAATTCTTTTTCGTGTGATTTGCAAGAAATTGTTGAAAAATATGGCCGTTTTTTCAAATTTTCAGTTGGGAATAACAATAATAAAGAATAAATGATTACCTTTGCACCGCTTTTTGACACACCCGACATTAAAGGTTTTCGTGTGATGGCGAATTAAGCATCGATTTATTATTCACTTAATTTAGAGTAACACATTTATTAATTGTCATGAAAGAATTTAATTTGAAAGGACAAAAGCGTGAATTGACAGGCAAGAAAGCCACCAAACAATTGCGCAAAGAGGGTCTTGTACCTTGCAACCTCTATGGTGAGGCAAAAGATGCAAACGGCAAACCAGAGGCATTGGCATTTGCCATTCCCGCATCTGATCTTCGCAAGGTGATTTACACTCCCCATGTCTATGTTATCAACCTCGACATCGAAGGCGTACACCACACAGCCGTGATCAAGGAATTGCAATTCCACCCCACCACAGACGCAGTTCTCCATATCGACTTTTTGGAGATAAACGAGGAGAAGCCTCTCACCATTGGCATTCCCGTTCATCTGGTTGGTCTGGCACAAGGTATTCGTGATGGCGGTCGCATGAACCTTTCTATTCGCAAGATTGAGGTTACCGCTCCATTTAGGCAGATACCCGAGCAGCTTGACATCGATGTTACCAACCTTCGCATTGGCAAGAGCATCAAGGTTGGCGAACTTAGCTTTGAAGGTCTTGAGTTTGCCACCAGCAAGGAAGTTGTGGTATGCTCCATCAAGATGACACGTGCAGCTTCTAAGAATGCCGCTTCTGAAGAAGAGGAGGCTGCTGCAGAGTAAAATAATCCATCTTCTAATGGACAAATATCTTATTGTTGGCTTGGGCAATCCTGGAGCGGAATATGCCGAGACCCGACATAATATAGGATACATGGTATTGGACGCTTTTGCCAAAGCGTCCAATATTGTTTTTGATGACCGCCGCTATGGGTTTGTTGCCGAGAGTTCATTGAAAGGCAGAAAGTTGTTTCTCTTGAAACCCACTACCTTCATGAATTTAAGTGGCAATGCTGTAAGGTATTGGTTAAACAAGGAGAACATCGACGAATGCCGTTTGCTTGTTATTGTTGACGACTTGTCTCTTCCTCTTGGCACACTTCGCTTGAAAGCCAGTGGCAGTGCTGGCAGCCATAATGGCCTTGGCCACATACAGCAACTCATAGGCCAGCAATATGCTCGTTTGCGCATAGGAATAGGCAACGATTTTCCGCGTGGAAGCCAAGTGGACTACGTTTTAGGGAATTTCAGCATGGAAGAGCGTGAGACACTAATTCCAACCTTTGAGACTGCGATAGAAATCATCAAAAGTTTCGTTCTGACAGGTGTGAACATCACAATGAACCAATACAACAAACGCAAGCCAACCACCCCAAATCCACCATCTGACAATGAGCGACACTGAAGCAAGGATAGACAAATGGCTGTGGGCAGCCCGCATTTTCAAGACTCGCACCATAGCTGCTGACGCCTGCAAAAACGGTCGCGTTACCATCGGAGGCGTCAATGTGAAGCCGTCACGCCCTGTGAAAGCAGGTGAAGTCGTAGATGTAAGGAAGCCCCCTGTCACCTATTCCTTTCGCATCTTGCAGTGCATCGAGAATAGAGTTGGTGCTAAGCTGTTGCCCGAAATATACGAGAACGTGACCGACCCGAAACAATACGAGATACTTGAAATGAGCCGTATCAGTGGTTTTGTGGACAGGGCACGAGGAACAGGCAGGCCTACCAAAAAGGACCGCAGAGCCATGGAAGCCTTTGTAGAGCCCTCCCTATTTGGTTTCGACGACGACGATGACATTGACTAACACCAACACAACTCCATACAAAATTGCCAGCATCCATTTGATGCTGGCAATTTTGTATTATTCTCTTTCTTGTTTTTTGCTTTATTAGAAACCACCGGGACGACCGCCACCGAAGCCACCGCCACCACCAGGACGACCGCCGCCGAAGCCACCGCCACCACCAGGACGACCACCTCCGAAGCCACCAGGACGACCACCACCTGCAGGCATGCCTCCAGGCATCATACCAGGCATCATGCCGGGCATCATGCCCTGCCTTGCCTGCTTGCCTCCAAAAGCATTGAAACGGTAGATGACATGCACCATTGCATAGCTGTTGATTGTGTTATACTCCGTATCACTTCTCATCATGTCATTGATGGTGCGAGACAAACTGCTTTGTTGGTGAAGGATGTCATACAGTTGCAAACTTACTGTGAGTGCCTTGCCCTTCAAGAAGCCGTGACTAATCTGTGCATTCCAAATCAACTCGTTGGTGTTCATCGAACTATCGTTGAAACCTCTGCGTGAGTTCTCGCTGATGCCGGTGGAGAGACTTGTTCCCCATGGAGCGTAGATGTTGAAGTTGACACCATATGAGAAAATCCATGTATCGAGGTCGCTGTTGCTCTGCAACTTGTTACGGGCATGAGTATAAGTAAAAGATCCATTAGGCTCCACTTCCAGCCAAGAATTGCGGAATGACAGCGAGAGGCGCTCCATCACTGTAGTGGTGCGGGTATAGTTCTTACGAGTTACACCATCCAAGAAGAGATAGCTCACATTGTTGGTGTAACCAAAATTGGTGAAAGTGTTTACGTTCCACATGCCGACACTGTCGATGGCAGTGTTGAACATGAATGCACTGTTCAAGTTCCAGTTACCATTGATATTTTCAGGGCGTGATACACGTCCACCTGTCTTTTCGTTGTAAGTCACCATATTGCTGATGCTGTTGCGAGTGGTGCTTAAATTGGCAAAAGTCATGATTGACTGTTGGTGAGCCTGCCTGTAGGTATTGTAGAAGAGCTGGAAGCTATTGGTGAACGATGGTTTCAGTCCAGGGTTACCCTCAGTAATGTTCATCGGGTTGCTGTCGTCTCTGATTGCCAACAGGTCAGACATGCTTGGCTGCGACGTTGTACCACGGTATTGTACACGCAGGTTGCTCAACTGGTTGAAACGATAACGGAAATCGAGAGTCGGCGACATGTTGGTGACATTTCTCACGGTATCCACAAACACGCCTTGATAGTCTTGAATATAATGTGATTTCTGCGGCTGCACCATGAATCCGGCATTAAGTTGGAACTTTGGCTGAATCCATCGATAAGTGAGTTGTATGTCGTGAGTATAGTTCTTGTACTCGGAATAGCGGCTCAAGTTTTGTTCCTTGTGATTCTCTATGCCGTCTGTCACTCTATTGAGATATGGGCTCCACGTGCGATATTGGGGAACAATGCCCTCTGAGAATGCGGTGCCAAGGTAACTGAAGTCGTATGTCGATCGGTCGCTCTCGTTAAAGCTATAGTTGTAGCGGTAGCTCAACTGCATGAACATGGTTCTTGCAATAGGCTCTGTATAAGTGGTCTGTAGCGAATACCCCTTGCGTGTTGACGGAGTGAGACTGTACCTGTTTGTCTGGTAAGTGGAATCGAGACCGAGATAGTTCAAAGTCTGGTAGAGAGTGGTCCTATTGATTGACAGGCTCGTATTATCATTGTCGCTGTAGTTTCCATCGACACGCAGTGTGACGTTGCGACCACGGTTGTTCAACTTTCTATTGAACTGCAACATACCGTTAAGCGAGCTGGACTTGCCATAGGAAAGTGACACGTTGTTTTGGTCGTTGACAAGGATTCTTGTGCTGTCACCATCATCAGACACCAACCATTTGGCAAGTTGCTTCAGTCCTTCCTCTGAGAGCGGGTTAGCGACATAGAGATAAGGATCTTCGTTATATGTGGCAGAGACCGTCGATTGGTTGCCATCGTTGGACGAAACAGTGAAACTTGGCCTGAACATTATATTTGTCATGGAGTCTGGCATCCATTCCAATCTCATCTGGCCGTTCCAAGAATTACGTCTTGTATAATTTTGGTTTATGCTGTTGGAGAAAGAACTATTCCCCACGAAATTCTGTGTTGACTGTTTAGAATATACGTCTCCATTGCTATGGTTCCACCTGACGCTGGCATCTACCTCAAGTTTGTCAGTATCCTCGTAATTCAGATTGAGGCCTATCATCTTTGTAGAATTGCGTCCATTGCTGGCACCACCCATTCCACCTCGGCGGCCACCACCTCCTGGGAATCCCATGTCGTTGGTATTGTTGGCACTACCCATAGCCATTATTCTGTATTTGTCCTTGAACAAGGCAGCCATGACACGCTCGGCATAGCGACCATGGGTACCTATGGCGAGGTCTGCATTTCCAAAGAAGCCCTTGTTCATTCCAGCCTTGAGCCCGAAATCAAGAACAGTCTGCTCCTCTCCATCGTCAATTCCAGTAATACGTGCAAGGTCACTTCTCTCGTCATACGCCTTGATACGGTCAACTATCGAAGTGGGAAGGTTCTTCAATGCGGTTTGTGTGTCTCCTGTCATGAATTCCTTGCCATCTACAAGGATTTTCTTCACCTGCTTGCCATTGATGGTGATTTTGCCTTCATCGTCAACTTGTGCACCTGGGAGTTTTCTCACCAATTCCTCAACTACAGACCCTTCAGGAACACGATACGCAGCTGAGTTGTACACAAAAGTATCTTCTTTTACAACCACCTTTGCGGCCTGTCCAGTAGCTGTTACTTCCTTTAACAAGATGGCATCAGGACTAAGCACCACATTCCCAAGGTCAAAATTTTTGTCCTTTGAAACAGTTACATCCTTGGTCCATGTAGTGTACCCAATGCTTGTCACTTTTACAATGTAATGACCTGACTCATTGACGGGAATGTTAAAATAACCATTGTCATCGGAAAGTACACCAGAAACGAACGTACTATCCTTTTTCAACAACTGCAAAGTAGCCTGTACAATGCCTTCTTTAGATTCTTTGTCAACAATGTGCCCAGTGATGGCCTGTTGGGCATTGGTAGTAAGCACTGTGGACAATAACAACAAACATGCGAATAATTTTTTCATCTTTTTGCCTAAATAATACCAAAAAACAGCGTCATCGCTGCGTGTTTTTATGTTTTTTAGACGTATTAACGCATGCAAAGGTTTAATATCTTCAATCTTTTTTCTTGTTTTGCATATTTTTGTTTACCTTTGCATCAATTCAAAAAAACTTATAGACAATACAATTAAGCAACAGCCCAAACCTATCCCACCTTTTAAAGATAAGGGAAACATAGAAAATCTATTTAGTGCTACAGAAGCACAAAATTTCAGGTCAAGATAATAAAATTTTAAGGTAAGAAGTCATCATGGACAATAGGGTAATAATTTCATCATCACTATATCAAGATTTGGCAATAGCCATATCTGAATGTAGTCACGACAAAATATTCGTGCTCACAGACAACATAACCCACGAAAAGTGCTGGCCACTTGTTGGCAACTTCATCGGACTTCGCCATGCCCACCACATCACAATCCCTTGCAGTGACAGCCACAAGGACTTGGCAAGCCTGTCGGCTGTATGGGAATCCTTGTCTAAAGAAGGAGCCACCCGTCATTCATGCTTAATATGCCTTGGAGGTGGCATGGTGACAGACTTGGGAGGTTTTGCGGCAAGTACTTTCAAACGTGGCATCAACTACATAAACATCCCCACCACCCTGCTTGCCATGGTAGATGCATCAGTTGGTGGGAAGACAGGCATCAATTTCAATGGTCTGAAAAACGAGATAGGAGTGTTTTCCGATTCACAACACGTGATAATCAACACACAATTCCTCAACACACTTGACCAAGAAAACATTTTGTCAGGCTACGCGGAAATGCTTAAACATGGCCTAATTTCCAGCACAAAGACATGGTCGGAACTATTGCAATTTGACATTATCAATCCAGACCTTTCCCAACTCCAATCCATGGTGGGCAGTTCGGTGGCTGTAAAACAAGACATCGTAAGCCAAGATCCTTACGAGAAAGGAATTCGCAAATCGCTGAACTTTGGGCATACCATAGGACATGCCTTGGAGTCTTGGTCAATGCATCAAAACAAGCCATTGCTACATGGTTATGCAGTAGCTTTCGGCATAATTTGCGAACTCTATCTCAGTTGTATTCTTACAGGATTTCCGAAAGACAAATTACACACAACCGCAAAATTCATAAGGGAATATTACGGAATACCAAGAATCACGTGCGAGGACTACCCTGCCTTGCTTGAGTTTATGACACACGACAAGAAAAACATAGGCGGGACTATCAACTTCACATTATTGGAAGATGTGGGCAAAATACGTGTAAACCAGACATGTTCACCTGAAGTTATTAAAGAATCACTGGATTTCCTTCGCGAGGGTTGATTCAAAGAACAACAAGAATAACAAGAAGTTTGATTCAAAAAAAGAAAAAAAACTATAAAAAAAAACGGAATTATACAGAAAAGGACTTTTTTACATTTTTTAAGAAATAAAACAAAAGAAATACTTTGTCAATTCAGAAAGAGTTTATAAATTTGCACCAAAATATATCTAAGTAGCAAGAAAAAAGATAAAGAGCAAACTAACTTCAATTAAAGAAATGCCTATTCTCATGAAGAGAAAAGCCAATCCTATTGATACCCACAATTAAAGAAAAAGGAATTTCTACACATAAACTTAAATAATTTAAATTATGAGAAAATTTACAAAAGGTTTATTATTGACGTTTGTTGCCACGGCGATGAGCGTTGGTGTTAATGGCCAAGATTTTGACGGCTATTATCGTGCCATCAACGTAGGTTACCTCAATGCAAGAGGAACAGGTGTTATGAACGTTACATCGCCGACTACGGCCCAGCCTCAAGCAAAAGAGGTTGATGCAGTGACCATGCCTGGAACAGTGCTTTATGTTAATGCTGTTAAAGCTAATGTAGAGGATCCAGATCGTCCTTACGTGGATGTAAATCCTGAAGATCTGGAAGTTCTCAACCTCCGTGCACAGGCTGTGGATGCTTCCAAAGCCGTTTATGGTCCTATCGTTGCCTTGATGAAGGAAGGCTTCTCTCGTGGTTTGAGCTATGCCAACAGCCACAACAATTGGGGTCTTTCCAAAGAAGAGCGTGAGGAAGCTCTTGAGGCTATGTTCGACCTCATGAAGATGTACATGGAGCCCACAACAGACAGCCAGGGCAATGACGCTTTCTATCTGAAGAGCACCACACCAGACCCAAGACCACTTGCAGACATGCTGATTGAAAAGGGTGTTGTAGAGGATAATGCAAACCTGACACAAGACCTTTGGAACATGATGTATGACAGCGTTAAGGACTATTGCGACGAAGCTGGTGACGAGCAATTCTGGACAGAATGGGAGTACTTCTTCGAGTATGAGCTTTCTGGTTACACAAACCGTATTCACATGGGTCACACCTACTATCTGATTGGTGGTCACGTTAAGACAAACTTCAATACCCACACACAGAAATTCGACATGGGTCCAGTTGCTGGTGAGTTCGTAAGCTTTGCCAACAAGAACACTGTTGACTATCCTACAACAGGTTACACTCCTGAAATCGAAATCGCAGGTGACTTCGCAAAGTGGTACATCAAGCAAATCGTTCCTGGAACAGAGACCGACGACTACAACTATTTCGCACTTGACGCATTCGTTCAGGGTCTTGATGGCAAATACTATCAGACCATCTACACAGACTTCCCAATGGAGATTGTGAACAATGGCGCTAACACTGTACGTGTTTGGGGTATCCCCGAAGGTCCAAAACTCGGCACATTCGGATCAGTTCAACCAAACCCAGGTGACATTGTAGGTTACGTGACCACAAAGGAATACAAAGGTGTAGTTCCCGCCCGTACTCCAGTCGTTGTAGAGTGCAACTCTACTGCTCATGTCAACAACCTTCTCAATCCTGCTGGCAACCCAGTAGAGGAAGATGTGAACAAGGCCATCCAAGACGAGACCGACCGTTCATTCTTGAGAGGTATATTCTTTGCTGAGGACTTCGACGGTGGCAGCACAGCAGATGACGCAGACGAATTCATCTACAAGATTCGTCCTATCGATGCCAATGGCTATCCAGAGGTAGGCACCCCAGTTGGAAGAAAATATCTTCGCGTATTCAACAGAGGCAAGAACACTCTTAACCCACTCGGATTCTTCAAGTACAATGGTGGCACAGTACTTGCCAACAGAGCATTCATGATTCTTGATGACGAAACAGCAAGAGCTAACATCTACATTGTCGGAGAAAACTTTGGAGATGACTTAGATGGTATCAATGAAGTTAATGCCGCTGAGGTAGAGAACGCTCAAATCTACGACATCCAAGGTCGCATCGTCAACAATCCTACAAAGGGTCTGTATATCGTGAACGGTAAGAAAATGGTCATCAAATAATAAAAATCACATTTGAATTATGAAGAAGCAATATATCAACCCCGCTTGCAAGGTCATGACCTTGAGCCTGAAGCACAATGTGCTTAACGAATTATTTGGCAACACCTCTTTCATCCCCGTTGGCAACGTACAAGGTGACAATGAGTATGAAGATGCCGTTGACGACATGTTCAGCAACAAGGGAACTTGGGACTAATAAATAGACCAATCCAATATGAAGAAGAAGGTGGTGAGCTATTCACCACCTTCTTTTGGATATAGGGACAAGAAACAAAAACAAACATGGAGAGAATACTCTTTATAATCCTATGGCTAATAGCTCCTACAACACTTGCATTGGGTTCTGAAAAGGAATGCCAGATAGCAGATAGCACACAAGCCATAGTGGCAAGTATTGTGCTTAGCACACCAACAGATGTTCTATATTCCTCATTCGGGCATTGTGCCCTAAGGATGCAATATCCCAGTGAAAACTTGGACTATTGCTTTTCCTTGGAAATGGGAACTGGAGCCTTGGATTATTATGAGTTTCTATCAGGCAAGGCAAAAGCTGCCGTAGTCGCTGTTCCAACAAAAGAATACTTGGATTCATACAAGTCAGAAGGTCGTGGAGTGACAGAACACATATTAAACCTAACGCACACAGAAAAGCAACTATTATGGCAGAATTTGGATGAAGAGATGGTAAAGCCCCCTCACCTTACCTTCAACCTGCTCAACACCAACTGCGTGATGATGTGCTATTTGATGGTTAAGAATTCACTAATCAATGAGCAAATGGAATTTGGTCAGCTCCCGGAAGTATTAAGCCATGACAATGGGGACATCATTCGCTACAACAGCCAAGACTCCCCATGGGGTGAATTCATATTCATGAGCATATTCGGTGCATCCAGCGACAAGCATTTTGACATAGAATACAAATTGTCTCCAAAAATGTTGGTGGAAGTGTTGGACAGCACACGATTCGTAGCCGAAAACGGGACAAGCAGACCTGCTTTTACAGGAGAAGTGATAACACACAATGCAGCAACAGTAATACCCAAACCTTCATGGATGTCTCCAACTATTTTTTTCACCATTTTGCTAATCATAGTAATAATTGTCACATTATTAGAATGGAAATGCAACCTGTCAGCGCCAGCCAAAATCATAGATGTGATATTACTATCTGGGCAAACCATTTTTGGCATCATCCTGCTCTACATGTCTATATCAGCCAATCTTTTTGGCATGCATTGGAATTGGTACTTAATACCTTTCAACCCTCTACCCTTAATAATATGGTTGTTTTTCCGCAAGAGCAAGTCAATGAAAACAGTGTATCTTGCGTACTCCATAATCCTCCTGGCATTCGTCATGGCAACTCCATATCTCTCACAACTCGACATGCCACACCAATTGATAACTACATCATTCCTCATCCGCTGCTTAAGCCATTATGTCAAAATAAAAAAACTTGGATGCAAAGCATGATAATGGGAAAAAATATATAACTTTGCACAGAATTGTGGGAATATCCAAAATAAAAGATCAAGAAAAAGATGAAAGCGAAACTAATCACCCTATTTTCTTTGTGTTTTCTGTCAATTTTAAGCAGTTACGCAATGGGTCCAACATTCTATTACAAATTTCATGCTGAAGCCACGCCAACAGGCCAGGGCAAAGTATATGTTAGCAATAAAGACAGCCTTGATACCAACAAGCTAAACAAAGAATACACAACATATAAATATAGCGAATCACTGAAAGTTCAGGTGGAAGCCGTATCAGTGACAGCATACCTGTTTGCCCAACCAGAGGTAGGCTACCAATTCATGCATTGGGCAAAAGTTGAAAATAATGGCTCAGAAACCATAATCAGCCATGCTGCAAACACCACAGACCTCGTCACGGTATTGTCAACCGACGAGACAAAGCCCAGTATAACAAACTACAAAGCCTATTTTGCACCCTTGGGAGAAATATACTGTACTTCGTCAAACGATATTTATGGCACTGTTGAGAGCAGCAATCCATCCAACAAGATAGGAGATAGTGTAACCTTGACAGCCCACCCTGATCACCTAAATGGACGATTCATAGGATGGAGGCACGAGGACTCATCTACACTTATACCAGACAATCCCTATACTACAGTGGTGACTTCTTCAAACAAAGGTCACTATACAGCCGTTTTTGAATCCAACAACATAGAAACAGACGGATTGTATGTATATCTTGAAAACATGTATCAACACAAATATCTTGGTGTTACGGGAAATGTCAGAGACAGCATCACCGAACAACAGCGGAATTTCTACAACACCATGGTGCTCATAGATGGCAAACACAAAAAAATACATTCCACCCCAGCCTTGGTTCTCAAGATAAAAGGCACCCCAACAGGAACTGGTGGTTTCAATGGAGTAAACATCGAAGGACAAGGTACCTCCACATACGAAGCAATCAATCTGAGTTTCAATATTGAAAAATATGACACTCTCGACTATTTTATTTTTGGTCGTGCTCAGGGATTTACCGGATATCTAAAAGACAATGCTGACAAGACAACAAAAGGTGACATGGAACTGATAGGTCCAATACGCTATCCCAACATCTACAACAGGCCAAATGATGAAGTGACATACAGATGGCAATTCCACGTACTTAACGAGGCAAACTTGGACAAGTATTATTTTGGAGCTTTGCCCTCGCCACAAACCACACAAGAAGGCAAATACTACACAACGATGTACACAGCCTTCCCATATCGTTGTCTTGATGGAGTGAAAGCATATACCATTGATAAGATTCGTTCTGATGGCAATGCCCATTTGGTGGAAGTGCAAGATGGCATAGTCCCGGCAAAGACCGCAGTCATTCTTGAATGCAACAGCACAGAGGTAGCAAACAACCGTCTATTGCCCTTATTGACTGACCCTGCTGAATTAACAGGCACGAACCTACTGAAAGGTGAAATATATTTGAAAGACGGCTCAAACGATGAGAGCAATTACCGCACACTGTTTGACCCACAGACCATGCGTGTCCTGAGCAATGACAAAGCCGCCTTCACCAATGAAAATATCAAGGATGACGCTCACAACAACGTGACGCTCACTTACATAGCCAACAACACTTGCTATCTTGATGTATCCAAAATTAGGAAGCCCAAGAATGAGATAAAATTTACAAAAGATGACATTGAGCCTCTTTTAGGTGACGTGAATGAGGATGGCAAAGTAAACATCATTGATGTATTAGCCATAGCCAACTACATAATCAACATCCCACAAGAAGTATTCAATTTCAATAATGGTGACACAGACTTCAACAATACAATCAATGTGATTGACATGATGTGGGTTGTAAACTACATATTGGCACATCAATAATTCACATGTAGAAACAAAAACAAATAAAAAAAGAAAAAAAGTGGAAAAATAGCAAGAAATTCTTTGCCGCAAACATATTTTTTTATAAATTTGCATCGTTATTGAGTAATTAGAGCGATTCCTATTAGCATAAGAATGCAGAAATATCATAACACCATATCAAATAGAATATAAACAATAATAAATACAACACAACGTCATGAAAAAAAATTATCAGAATCCTGAAGCAAGATTTGTGGACATCAACGTCAATGACCCATTGCTTGAGCAGCCAGTCATTTCCGAACAACTTGTAAATGAAGCAGGCTGGGAATCAAATTATGACAAGCTCCCAACAAGCAAGAGCGTATGGGGAGAAGAAGAAACAGAAGAATAAAAAACTTTTATTTCCTCGAAAGACGGCTGGCTTGTTGCCAGCCGTCTTTCTTTATGGAATTACATTTCTTCGAGGCTTGCCATTTTCAGTTAAAGGCAGGTTATCAACAACCACTACCCTCTTTGGCCTCCAATATTTAGGCAAGCATTCCTTAAAAATCTCTTCAATATTCGGTTGTCCTTTTTCTATCACCAAAACTGGTATTTCCCCAAATTTTTCATCACTTTGTCTTGCGATATAAAAAGGTACGACCAAATGAGGAGTCAATAATTGTTCCACCTCTTCAGCCAACATCTTGACTCCACCGCAATCAATGACATTATCGATTCTCCCTTTCACCTTGAATCGTCTTCCGTCGGGATTCATCTCCACGACATCATGAGTCACGACATCACCATCACACAAATCTGGAGCAGAAACCACCAAACATCCATCTTCATTTTGTCCAACATGCACATTATCCAAAGGTTCATACCAAGAAGAGGCATCTGGTCCATTTATTTTTCTCATAGCCACGTGTGAAAGTGTCTCTGTCATTCCATAAGAACACCACACATTATTTGGGAATGCCTTCAATTGAGCCTCAATCTTCTCATCCAACGCCCCACCTCCAATGATAAGGTGCCTGATGGATTTCATTTTTTCACATTCCGAGCCAACCATCAAAGAGTTATAAACTTGCAATGGCACCATGGCTCCGAGGTCTATTCTCTGATGAGTCGATATGCTTTGCAAAGGATGCCCCGAAGGAGCTACAGACAAAAGGTGCATGTTGCCAACAATAGCCCTCACCACCATCATCTTCCCAGCAATATAGTCGAGCGGCATGCACAACAAGGCAGTATCCCCTTCATGCAAGTCAAGGAACAGGCAAGTCATTTTTGCGCTATTCACCATTCTCCTTTTCTCCACAAGAAGAGGCTTTGGCTTTCCTGTTGACCCACTGGTGAAAACCTTGATTGTGGACAAATCATTATTCCACGAATCAAGAAACTCCTTCAAAGTCATAATTATTCTTATTATGGTAGATAATACAATTTGTCACCAACAATATCCAAAGGCATTTGAATATTGTCCTCAAACAACTGTCCTGTTCCCAACCCTTGAGGCATTTTCAAGGGACAGCCATAAATGTAAGCGGCGAACTGAGCTATAGCAGAAAGTCCTACATTGCTCTCCAAAGCACTTGTTATCCAAGAGCCTATCCCCCGCTGTTCTGCAAGGGCGATCCACTCCTCTGTTCCCTTGAATCCACCATGTAAAGAAGGTTTCAAAATAATATATGCCGGTTTGATGACAGCCAACAATTCTTCTTTTTCAGCCAAGGAATTAACCCCTATCAGTTCTTCGTCCAAAGCTATTGGAATAGGCGATTCCGTACAAATTCTTGCCATTTCCATCCACTGTCCCTGCCTTATAGGTTGTTCAATGGAATGAATGTCAAATTGTGCAAGTTTTTCAAGTCGTTCCATAGCCACGAGTGGGCTAAAAGCACCATTGGCATCCAGTCTTAATTCAATATCATCCCGGCCAAAGCGATTCCGTATGATCTTGACCAGGTTCAATTCACTCTCAAAATCAATTGCTCCAATCTTAAGTTTGACGCAACGGAATCCATCCTCAATCTTTTCTTCCATTCTCTTCAGCATCTCATCGTAAGCCCCCATCCATACAAGACCATTGATAGGAATGCCCATTTCTCCCTTTGAAAAAGGAGTGTCGAAAATGACATCTCCACCAGCCTCCAATCTCATGAGAGCCATTTCAAGTCCAAATCGCATTGAAGGATATGGCAAGAGCAAATCGTCATCCAGACGCCCCTCTTCTTCCACATGCCTGCATATATTCTTCAAGATGCCCTCATAATCATCCAAGTCATCACAGCTCAACTTTGGCAAGGGAGCACATTCACCAATCCCCACCCTCTGTGGCATATCAGGGTTTTTAGCTTCCACCATCCAAGATCGTCGAGTGAGATAAATGCCTCTTGAAGTTCCTGCAGGCTGTTTGAAATGGAAGATTCTCTCAGCCACAGTCAATTCCAATTTATTCATGATAAGACCATTAATTATGAACATCTACCAACATGGCGTCATGGCATTTTGGGGTATTTCTTGAAGTCAGGCTTTCTCTTTTCAAGAAAAGCCTTCCCTCCTTCCTGTGCCTCATCGAGGAAATAATACAGCATGGTACAATCTCCTGCCAATTGCTGAATGCCAGCCTGTCCGTCGAGCTCGGCATTGAGTCCTGCCTTTATCATTCTCAGGGCGAGCGGACTACGTTCCATCATTGTTTCAGCCCACTCCACACATTCATCTTCCAATTTCTCGAGCGGGACTACCTTGTTTACCATTCCCATGCTCTCAGCCTCCTTGACAGTATATTGTCTGCACAAGAACCATATTTCCCGCGCCTTCTTCTGCCCCACAATCCTGGCAAGATATGATGCCCCAAAGCCAGCATCGAAAGACCCAACTTTTGGTCCTGTCTGTCCAAAGATTGCATTATCACTGGCAATAGTAAGGTCGCACACCAGATGCAGTACATGTCCGCCACCGATGGCATATCCATTAACCATGGCGATAACCGGTTTGGGCAATCGTCTTATTTGCATTTGAACATCAAGCACGCTAAGTCTGGGCACTCCTTCCTCGTCCACATAACCACCACGTCCCTTGACATTCATGTCTCCTCCTGAACAGAAAGCCTTGTCTCCTGCACCCGTTAGCAGCACCACAGATATATCCTGCGCCTCCCTGCAATAAGCAAAAGCCTGGGATAGTTCCAACGTTGTCCTTGGGGTAAACGCGTTGCGATACCTCGGACGATTGATGGTTATTTTTGCTATTCCATTATATTCCTCGAACAAGAGATCCTTGAAATCTCTTATTTTTTTCCATTCTCTCTTTGCCATAATTCCTTCAATTGATTTATAAAGTTCTTTATTGTTGAAGCATCAGTCTCTGCATCCGTTACTATTTCCAGGAGCATGGGACGATTGGTTTGTTCTGTTACAAGTGTCACCATGCCGATTTCCATTTCCTCCATATTTGCAGCCCTGATATATCCCACATCATTTTGCTCACATATACCTCTTGCCTCCACCTTATGAGCGCCAGACACCAATTCATCTCTTGCCTCACTGCTTTCCAGCCCATTCAGCAATTTGAATATGGCTCCTCCTCCATTATTAAGAAGCACTATTCTAAATTTTCCATTCAAGCAGACATTCCAAAAAGCATTCTGGTCGTAGAAAAAGCTCAAGTCACCAACAACACAAAAAGTCATGCCTTCAGCCACCACAGAAAAGCCAGCTGCCGTTGACAAGGACCCTTCAATCCCATTTACTCCTCTATTGCACATGACATGATGCCCTGCATAAATGTTTGCCAACCTAATTGCCATGCTATTGGCATAATGCACATGGAAGTCATATTCCATATCCTCCAACTGCTGCTCGAAATACTTCACTGCCGCCATTTGTGAGAATTGCGGAACATATTCATCAGCAAAATTTCCAACAAAATCAAGTACACGTCTCCATCTCTCGTGAAAGGGGCGCTGCTCTTTCTCAGGAATGTGAATAGCTTCCCCACTCTCTGGAACCATCATGGCCTCTTGCATCACAGCCAATGCCCTAAACAAATTGACAGGCTTACCTACAACCACGTCAGTTGCATGCATTGACACATCATTCACATCGCCATCCATGTTTATCATCACCACCTTCGCTTGCACAGCCTTTCGCATAAAAGACTTAAGTTTTTTGCTCACCACGTTGCCACCTACAAACACTATCACATCGGGCACATAGTCAGCATCATCACCTACAAGGGTCAAAGCCTCGTCAACCAAGGAAAATGGAATGGGCAAGCGGCACAACTTCTCGGCAATCAGCACACCTATTGAAGCCATCAAGTCTATGCCTTTTCTACATAACGCATCACAATCACCATGTTTTCCACCAGAAATTTGCCCCACTACCACCATGGGTCGCAAAGCCTCAAGAAGCCATCTTGCCACCAAGGACATGCATCTGTCATCATATTCAGCAGTCCGTCGGATTATCCTCTCATTTGGCAAATGCTTCACAGAGAACCTGAAGAGAGGTTCCTCGATAGGCACATTGATATGTACTGGTCCTGGTTTCGGAAAAGCAGTAGCCAGCAAAGCTTCATTAACGAGTCTGTTGCATAGCCATCTTTGTTCTTCATTACTTATTGCCGACGGCAATGAAACAGCCTTGTTCACCAATCTTCCAAAAACATCTGTCTGTGGCAAGGTTTGTCCATCCAACTGCCCTATCCATTGCATAGGCCTATCCGCAGAAACAACCACAACCATGACATGTTGATATGCAGCTTCCGCTACTGCTGGAGCGAGATTCAGAACTGCCGAACCAGAGGTGACACATACAGCAACTGGCTCTTCCAATGCCTGTGCCATACCAAGGGCAAAAAATCCAGCACTTCGTTCATCAGTAATGGGATAACACTTGATTTTCTCATGGACATGAAAATCATGCACCAATGGTGCATTCCGGCTACCAGGGCAGACTACGACATGCCTGACATTATGAGCCACCAATAACGATGTAACAATGTTGACATTTGAAATGTCGGAAAACATATGGCATTTTCTAAAGGTTAATACAAAAAGGTATCAAAACAATTCTGTAGAGAGGCAGAACAATCATGCAAGCAAATTCCTCATGGTATCCATTTTCATTTCTGTCTCACTCCATTCTGTCTCCATGTCGCTATCAGCCAACAAGCCACCTCCTGCATACAAGCTGCACGTGTCTTTGTCTATGCGCATACATCTTAGCGAGACATACAAATGAGTTTCGGCGTCAGGATTCAGACACCCTAAGAATCCGCTGTAATAACATCTTGGAGCGAACTCATTGCTTACG
This sequence comes from uncultured Prevotellaceae bacterium, assembly GCA_900315745.1. Taxonomy (GTDB): domain Bacteria; phylum Bacteroidota; class Bacteroidia; order Bacteroidales; family Bacteroidaceae; genus Prevotella. Next base: position 37,272 of record ONAG01000001.1, on the reverse strand, counting down.
ATGAAATCCCTTGCCGTATCCTTTGGCAATCCACAAACCGCAGGAGTAGGATAAAGAATGTTTATAAGTTCGCCCAATTGGTCTCTATTATTAATGGTGAAATTGAAGTCGCTTCTCAAATGTACCAAATTGCCAGCTCTCATGGTGTATGGCCCCTTTTCCTCTATGTCAGAAGCCACTTGTTCCAAAGCCTCGGTGATATATGTGGATACGAATCGCTGTTCCTGTATGTTTTTTATGCTCCATCTGATGCCTTCATGCTCCACATGACGATGTGGTGAAGGTGGCTCGTCAAAATCCATTTGCTCGCCACTCAGGGGCATCGTCCCTGCCAAGGACATGGTGGACCATTGTCTGCCATCACCTTCCAAAAGCACTTCAGGAGTAGCCATCAACCAAGTGCCACATCTATAAGCCGACACCAAAGCCACGAACAAGCGAGGGTACATCTTGCAAGCCTTTGCAAACAAATGCAAAGGACTCAAGTGGTGCATGTTCTGTTCAACGCAACACCGTGCCAACACGACCTTTGAGAAGTCACCCTCCAAGATATGGGAATGGAAATTTGCAAAATCCACTGCATAATGGAAATGGGTGCAATGTTTTTCGGGTTCCTTTTGTTGGGGTTGATTAAGAATTTCATAAATTGTTCTCACGAAATTGTCATCCCCACTTCCGTACTGGCCCAACAAATCATCAGGCAAGATTGTCATATTCACATCTGGATGCAACAGCAATACAGGGTGCTGCATGTCCAATGCAAAAGGAGCCATGACAAATCCTTTTTTTCCACTAAGAGCCGACACAGAAGGCAATTCCTCTGGATTCCCTTCCCTCTGAAGAGCCAAATGGCACTCACTCTCATAAGGTTTTCTATAAATGGCAAAAGCAGGCATGTTATTAGTGTTGGGATTTAGGAGAGATAATATAATTGGTAACAGTGACAGTAGAAATCAACTCTCCAGCGGAATTGTTGACTTCCACATTCCAAACATGCAATTTTCTACCTTTCTGCACCAGATGAGCGAGCGCGGTCACGGTATCTCCTTCTACAACGGCTTTCACATGGCTGCCACTCACACTTATGCCAACACATATTTTTCCAGGGCAAAGAGCCGTTGACCCAACTCCTGCCAGATTCTCTGCCAGAGCCAATGATGCCCCTCCACTGAGAAAGCCAAATGGCTGCCTGTTGCGTTCGTCAACTTTCATGGTAGCCATGCATAAATCATCATCAGGTGTTGAGATAAATTTCATGCCCAAAGCAGTTGACAAGTTTGGCTGACTTTCTATGATGTCTCTTATTTTATCTACATTCATTTCCTACATCTTATTATAGGGCAAAATTACTAATTAATTTCCAATATGGTGATGCAACATCACAAAAAATTAGTAAATTTGCACCGTATAAGAGAAACGAGACAAAAGATGAACATTTTAGAACTAAGCGAACAAGAAATAGGAAGACGCAACAGTTTGGAGGAATTGCGGCAATTGGGCATCGACCCATATCCAGCAGCTGAATACCCCACAAATGCGTTCTCCACCGACATCAGGTCAGAATTCAAAGATGAAGACGAGCCTCGCGAGGTAGTGATAGCAGGCAGAATGATGAGCCGGAGAGTTATGGGCAAAGCCAGTTTTGTGGAATTGCAAGACTCCAAAGGTCGCATTCAAGTTTATGTCACCCGTGACGACATTTGCCCCGAAGAGGACAAGACCTTATATAATACAGTATTCAAGAAGCTTCTCGACATAGGAGATTTCATAGGCATTCGTGGTTTTGTTTTCCGCACCCAGACAGGCGAGATAAGCGTTCACGCAAAGGAGTTGAAACTATTGTCCAAGAGCCTCAAGCCCCTTCCAATTGTCAAATACAAGGATGGAGTAGCCTATGACAAGTTTGAAGATCCTGAGCTGCGCTACCGCCAACGCTATGTGGATTTGGTGGTGAATGAAGGAGTGAAAGAGACATTCCTCCAGCGAGCCACCGTGATTCGCACCATGCGCAGAGTGCTTGATGAAGCAGGCTACACAGAAGTGGAAACCCCAACCCTTCAAATGATTGCCGGTGGTGCCAGCGCACGTCCTTTCATCACACACTTCAATGCCCTGGATCAAGACATGTACATGCGAATAGCCACCGAATTATACCTCAAGCGCCTTATAGTGGGAGGCTTTGAAGGAGTTTACGAGATTGGCAAGAACTTCCGCAACGAGGGAATGGACCGCAACCACAACCCGGAATTCACCTGCATGGAACTCTACGTTCAGTACAAGGACTACAACTGGATGATGTCTTTCACCGAAAAGCTTCTCGAAACCATCTGCATAGCCGTGAATGGCAAGGCTGAGCGCGAAATAGATGGACAGATGGTTAGTTTCAAGGCACCCTACCGCCGTCTTCCAATTCTTGACGCCATCAAAGAGAAAACAGGCTACGACCTTAATGGCAAGACGGAAGACGAAATACGCGAGATAGCAAAGTCTCTCGGCATAGAAGTTGATGAGACGATGGGCAAAGGCAAGTTGATAGACGAGATATTCGGCGAGACCTGCGAAGGAAGCTTCATCCAGCCCACTTTCATCACAGACTATCCTGTAGAAATGTCTCCATTGACAAAGATGCACCGTTCAAAACCAGGTTTGACAGAGCGTTTCGAACTTATGGTGAATGGCAAGGAATTGGCTAATGCGTACTCAGAGCTTAACGACCCGATAGACCAGGAAGAGCGTTTCAAGGAACAGATGCGCCTTGCCGACAAGGGTGATGACGAGGCAATGATTATCGACCAAGACTTTCTCCGTGCCTTGCAGTATGGCATGCCTCCTACAAGTGGCATCGGCATAGGCATCGACCGTCTTGTGATGCTCATGACAGGCAAGACCTACATACAGGAAGTGCTGTTCTTCCCCCAGATGCGACCAGAGAAGAAAGCCCCACGCAGCAGTGTTGCCGAATGGGCTTCATTGGGAGTGCCAGAGTGTTGGGTACCAGTATTCAACAAATGTGGTTACTATCTGACCAGCGACATCAAAGATGTAAATCCTCAGAAGTTGCAGATGGATGTCTGCGGTGTAAACAAGAAATTCAAGTTGGGTTATGAGAATCCCAAGGTAGAGGAATTTGCCAAGTGGATAGAATCAGCCCAAAATAATGCATAATTCATGCACGATTGTGGTAAGATAGCCATCATTGGCGGAGGCAGCTGGGCCACTGCCATTGCCAAGATTGTGGTGGGCCACACCCACCACATAGGATGGTATATGCGTCGCGACGACCGCATTGCAGACTTTCTCCGCATGGGTCACAATCCAGCTTATCTTACGAGCGTACACTTCAACACTGAAGAGATTTTCTTCTCCAGTGATATAAACAAGGTGGTGGACCTATACGAAACATTAGTGTTTGTAACCCCATCACCATACCTTAAAAACCATCTGAAAAAGCTCAAGACACGTATCAGAGACAAATTTATCGTGACTGCCATAAAGGGCATAGTCCCCGATGAGAACTTGGTCTGTTCCGAATATTTCCATCATGTCTATGACGTGCCTTTCGAAAACCTCGCTTGCATCGGTGGTCCCTCCCATGCAGAGGAGGTAGCCCTTGAACGTCTGTCATATCTCACAGTGGGCTGCGCAGACTCGGAAAAAGCTCAAGCGTTCACGTCTGTCTTGTCGAGCAATTACATCAAGACCAAGACGAGCAGCGATGTGATAGGCATAGAGTATTCCTCGGTGCTGAAAAATGTCTATGCAATAGCTGCCGGCATCTGCAGCGGTTTGAAATATGGCGACAACTTCCAAGCCGTATTGATGTCAAATGCCGTTCAAGAGATGTCGAGATTTCTCACTGTCATCAGTCCCCAACCCGACCGCAACATTTACGACTCCGTATATTTGGGCGACCTCCTCGTGACCGGCTATTCCAACTTTTCGCGTAATCGTGTCTTCGGCACCATGATTGGCAAAGGATATAGCGTGAAGAGTGCGCAGATAGAAATGGAAATGATAGCTGAAGGCTTCTTTGGCACAAAATGCATGAAAGAGATAAACCGTCATCTTCATGTCAACATGCCCATACTTGATGCAGTTTACAACATCCTATACGAGCGCATTAGCCCACAAATAGAGATAAAGCTGCTCACCGACAGTTTCAGATGAATCCTAAAGAACTAACAACCCTTATCAAAAAAAACACAATGAAGAACATCAGTTTAGACATTACAAAAGCTGCCCAATTCCTCAATGAAGGCGCAGTAAAGGCTTTTGAGCCTCAAGTAAAATCAGCACAAGAAGCTTTGGAATCCGGCACATGCCCTGGCAATGACTTCTTGGGTTGGCTTCACCTGCCATCATCCATCACCCCAGAGTTTCTTGATGAGATACAGGCATGCGCAGAAGTATTGCGCTCCAATTGTGATGCCATAGTAGTGGCTGGCATTGGCGGCAGTTATTTAGGCGCCCGTGCCGTGATTGAAGCACTCGGCAACACCTTTGCATGGCTTATCAACGACAAGAAAAACCCAGTCATCCTCTTTGCAGGCAACAACATTGGCGAAGACTACCTCTCGGAACTGACAGAATATCTGAAAGACAAGAAATTCGGTGTAATCAACATATCAAAATCTGGCACCACCACAGAAACAGCCCTTACATTCCGTCTGCTCAAAAAGCAATGTGAAGCACAAAGAGGCAAAGAAGAGGCAAAGAAAGTGATAGTGGCAGTGACCGACGCCAAGCGTGGTGCAGCCCGCACCTGTGCAGACAAAGAGGGATACACCAGCTTTATCATTCCAGACAACGTGGGTGGCAGATTCTCCGTCCTGACTCCAGTAGGACTTCTTCCAATTGCCTGCGCCGGTTTCGACATCCGCCAATTGGTGAAGGGTGCTGCCGACATGGAAACGGCTTGCGGCAAGGACGTTCCTTTCGAAAGCAATCCAGCAGCCCAATACGCAGCAGTGCGCAACGGTCTTTATGCCAGCGGCAAGAAAATAGAAATAATGGTGAATTACCAGCCCAAGCTTCATTTCATAAGCGAGTGGTGGAAACAACTATTTGGAGAGAGCGAAGGCAAGGACAAGAAAGGAATATTCCCAGCTTCCTGTGATTTCACCACCGACCTCCACTCAATGGGCCAATGGATACAAGATGGCGAACGCTCCATCTTCGAGACAGTCATCAGCGTGGAACAACCCAACCGCAACTTGCTCTTCCCAGAAGACAAAGAGAATCTTGACGGTCTGAACTTCCTTGCCGGCAAGCGAGTTGACGAAGTTAACAAGATGGCAGAATTAGGCACACGTCTGGCACACGTAGATGGTGGAGTCCCCAACATTCGCATTTCGGTACCGGTGCTTAACGAATATTACATTGGCCAGCTTATCTATTTCTTCGAAATTGCATGTGGCATAAGCGGCAACGTACTTGGGGTGAACCCATTCAACCAGCCTGGCGTGGAAGCATACAAGAAGAACATGTTCGCACTGCTTGACAAGCCAGGGTATGAGGCAGAGAGCAAAGCCATCAAGGAAAGGTTGGCTTAATTCATTCACGAAAAGAAATGACAAGCATCATAACATCAATTAGTGAATATAAGGCAAGACACGGCTTCGGGAGTTTCACTCCCAAAGCCGTTCTTTTCGACATGGATGGCGTGATTTACGACTCCATGCCACATCATGCTATAGCATGGACAGAGTCGATGGCAGAAGCAGGCATTCGGATGTCTGTCAGCGAAGCATACGAATATGAAGGCATGCGCGGAGTGGAAACCATCGGCAGGTTGTTCGAGAAACAAAAAGGCATAAAGCTTGATGAGAAACACGCCCAGAAATACTACGACAGGAAATCTGAGATTTTTGCGTCATTGGGACCTGCCCGAAAGATGGAAGGTGTGGAAGAACTCATGCACCTCATCCACTCCGACGGTCTTGTCATAGGCGTTGTGACAGGTAGCGGACAGAAGAGTTTGCTCAACCGATTGGAAAAAGACTTTCCTGGTCTGCTTCACAAAGAGCTCATGGTGACAAGTTCTGACGTTAAGATTGGCAAGCCAGCTCCCGACCCCTATCTTCAAGGACTCAAGAAATGCGGTGTGGAGCCCTGGGAAGCAATAGTGGTGGAGAATGCCCCACTTGGTGTTAAAGCAGCTGTTGCAGCACGTATTTTCACAGTAGCTGTGAATACAGGTCCGTTGCCAAACAGCAAACTGACAGAACAAGGTTCCAGCTTGATTTTCAACCGCATGACAGACTTCCGCGACCATTGGCATGAATTGATGGCAGCAGCAAGACAACAACCCACAACAATAGAGGAAAAATGAAAAAAGCATCAACATTTACACTCATAAGCCTACTGATACTCGCCATGTCGGGATTTGTTCTTGTTAGCTGTGGCGATGACGATGATGGAGTAATGGAACGTCCCGACTACACCAGCATCAATTACAAATTGGCGCTTAGTGCAGACTTGCTGCGATTCTATAACATAAAGGCTACATACGTGACGGTATCTGGCGAGGAAAAGACAGAAGATGTGGAATCAGAGTCGTGGAACAAGAAAGACAAAGTAGATGGCACTCACCACACAACCTTCAGAATGAATGTTACCGCTACGGTAAAGCAACCTCTACCAAAGATATCCAACGACATAGAAGCCTACAAGTTCGTGTGTGAATATAGTGCTGAAAGCTATACAAAAGCCACAAGTGCCAATCGTGAAGCCAGAGTGACCTTTGACAAGACAGTGAAAAAAGACAATCTGGAGGTTTTCTTGGAAGAGAATGACACCATCAGTCTTGTCAACTACAAGAAAAACAACTAAAACATCACGATATATCCATGACAGAATTGCTCAGAGACAAAAGAATAGCTTTGCTGCTCTCAGGAGGAGTGGACAGTGCCGTCGTACTACATGAACTATGTTCCCAAGGTCTTCATCCAGACTGTTTCTACATAAAGATAGGTCCCGATGAAGACGAGGAATGGGATTGCTCTTCTGAAGAGGATATGGAGATGGCTTCAGCCTTGTCATCACGCTATGGTTGCAACCTGCAAGTTGTGGATTGTCATAAAGACTATTGGGACAAGGTGACACGCTACACGATGGAGAAGGTAAAAGCTGGCTTGACGCCCAATCCTGACGTGATGTGCAACCGCCTCATCAAGTTTGGAGCTTTCGACGAAAAAGTCGGGCACGACTATGATTTAATAGCTACAGGCCATTATGCACAAACAGAGATCATCAATGGGAAAAAATGGCTTACCACCAGTCCTGACCCAGTAAAAGACCAAACCGACTTTCTGGCACAAATAGAATGCTGGCAACTACGCAAGGCTCTTTTCCCCATCGGGCACTACATGAAAGACGAAGTGCGGAAAATAGCTGAACGAGAACATCTTGTGAATGCCCACCGAAAAGACTCTCAAGGCATTTGTTTCTTAGGAAAGATCAACTACAATGATTATATCCGCCGCTACCTTGGAGAGAATCCCGGCAGCGTGATAGACATGGAAACGGGCAAATGCATAGGCGAGCATCGCGGACTATGGTTTCACACCATCGGCCAACGCCATGGTTTGGGTTTCGGTGGAGGTCCTTGGTATGTTGTTCGCAAGGATATTGAGAACAACATCCTTTACGTGAGCAAAGGATATGAGCCACGCTCCACCTACAGCGATGTATTCAAGATACACCATTTTCATTTCCTGACAGAGGAAGTGGAAATGAAAGATGTGACATTCAAAATACGCCACACCCCAGAGTTCCACACAGCAAGAATGGAGCAAACAGGCCCTGGAGAGTATGTGGTACATTCCACAAATCTCATTCAAGGGGTGGCACCCGGGCAATTCTGTGTTGTATATGACAAAGACCACCATTGCTGCTTTGGTTCGGCAGAAATAGGGATATAGTCCTTAGCCAAATCCCTATTACAATTAGGGAAACACCTTTCCCATAATAGGGTTAGTCCTTATGTGTGTTGGTTGCAAAACAATACCTTTGCATCGAGAACAACCAACAACACATGCATATGAAAAGTAGAATCACACTCATCGCTACACTGCTCTGTCTGATGACAGCAGGAAGCATCAATGGACAACCACGAAGCCGCAGCGGCTACATTCCACCCGCACCGCGGAGAGGACATAGCACCATTTCTCGACATAGTAGTTATGCTCCAAACATGTATTATGGATTCCGGTTCGGTCTATCCGCCTCCCACATCAATTCCGACGCCCCCGAACTCGATGGCACCACAAGCAAAAGCGGCCTCAACGTAGGAGCTGTCGTAGGTGTTCAACTTGCGCCACAGGCACCATTGTTTTTCGAAACTGGTCTTGAGTATTCAGAAAAAGGAGGCAAGGGCAATCTCAATGGCGAAAAGTTCTCAATTGGACTGAACTACCTTGAAGTACCTCTTCTGCTGAAATACTCCGCATACGTACGACCAGCAATGGCGGTAGAGCCATTTGTCGGAGGCTACTTATCCTGTGGAGTAGGCGGCAAGGTGAAAGATTATGGTACACGAGAAGCCTTCAGTTCTTTCGACGACCGCTATGGAGCCAATTTCAAACGTTTTGATGGTGGTCTGCGAGTAGGTTGTGGCTTGGCATATGAAATGCTGTACGCAGAATTGGGTTATGACTTTGGCCTAACCAACATTGGTGACAATGCCTTCGACGACACCCATAATGGTGCCTTTTTCCTCAATATTGGTGTAAACTTCTAAAGAAAGGAGGTAGATAATAATTTTTCAGGATTTGTCCATCCTCTTACGAGCCAAGAGGGCATGAGCCAAGAGAGCCAAGAGCACAATGGCAGCTCCACCTCCCAACCAAACATAATTCATGAATCCGTCGGCTTTTTGCAATAGCGATTTGCCGACGTTTTCTTCTTTTTCGTCCACAGAAGCCATTGGCTTTTGACCATCGTCACCCTCATTGAGCAGCTCAAGCACTGCCGCCCCATCAGTATGTTTGAGTACAGGCTCTGGCTCAGCATACTCCACCTCATAGATGTTGACAGCATTGCCACTGGTGCCGGAGTTTCCCCTTCCCTGCGAGGTGACAATGACAAATCTGCCATCGTTGGATATGTCAAGACCCACTGGATATGAGTCAACATCTATCGATGCCACCTTTTTCATCGTTCTTGTGTCCACCACATCAAGTCTGCTTGCAAGATTGCATGCTGCAAAGACAAAATGCCCACTTGGAGACAATTCGATTGTACGCGCCCCATCACCAACCTTGCAACTCTCCCACCCTTTCAAAGTTGTGGTCTTGCCATTAATCTTGGTGGCAGCATTCATAAACGTATCAAGCTTGATTCGTTGCACGTATCCAGCCTTATTAATACTGAGGTAGAGGAAGCCATCTCGTATGACAAGATGCCTCACATTGGACATCATGCCAAGCACCCTTCCAAGATATCTTTGTGTTTCCATATCGATAATGGCAATACCGCCATTATCCCCCATGCACCCCACAAGCAAATACCTGTCATCAGGCGTGAACACAGTTCCACGCAAACAATAGCCACTTTTGTTGTCGCGGTCAACTTGTTCAGTGAGACTGTAATCAAGCGGAAGCACATAGTCAACCACCAAAAGTTTCTCATGATACCATTCGTCAGGATTGAGACTTGAGACATTAACCAATCCCACCGTATTGTTGCCCCAATGGGTTATTGCCACATGCCTACCGTCGTGTGAGCAAGCCACCATCTTTGGCAGAGGACCTGTCTCCATCAGTTTTACTATCTCATCAGTACGCGTATCTATAACTGCCACAGCAGATGGGTCTTGCGCATTGATGTCGTAAGTGCGTCTATAGAAAGGTATCCACAAGTATCTTCCGCCATGAGAGAAAGTGCTCTCCACTGGTTTTCCCATGAAAGTGTTGAGATTCTCCGAATAATGTGTAAAAGGATAAAAATCACTTGGTTTGCTCCAAAGAGAAGCATCCTTTTCATCTTCAAACTGGTATTTGATAACCTTGAGTCTCTGATGAGTCTTCATGTCATAAACTACGGTAGCACATCCCTCCAAAGAATTGACATAATACTTTGTGCCGTCAGGGTGAATGTTCGCAGACTTTGGTGAGTTAACAAACACATCCTTATACTCTTTCGGGCACTCCTTATAGTTCAAATGCTTTGTTGTTAATGTAAGCTTGAGTTCGCCCCCTTCAGCACTACTTGTGGTTCCCACTACAGGATGTATCACCTCCAACTGTGGAGCTTTGGCAGGCAAATTGGCATCTGCCTCTTTCTGTTCATTCTCACCATTCAGTTCCTTCTCATCCACAGCAACATCATTAGCGAACAACACAAGTGACATGTTGGCAAAGAGGAAAACTAAAGCAATTGATTTTATTTTATTCATACAAACAAAAAAATATTAATAAGGATAAGCAGTCAATGTCGCATACTGTAAAAAATTAAAAAGCCTCTCTATACTTGGCTTCATCCTTGTCACTCAACATACCCACATATGAGACATACCTGCTTTGGGCTATATAGTGCTTTTCGAGGGCATCAAGTACAGCACACCCTGGTTCATGAGTATGGGTACAGTTACTGAACTTGCAATTTTGGGAGAAACGGAATATCTCGGGAAAATACCCACAAATTTCAGTTGGTTCCATGTCAAAAGAGCCGAAGCCCTTTATGCCAGGAGTGTCAATAGCCCACCCTCCCTGTGGCAACTTGAACATTTCGCTGAAAGTGGTGGTATGCATGCCAGTATTGTGATGTTCCGATATCTCTGCAGTGCGCAGATTTATCCCTGGTATGAGCAAATTGAGCAAAGTCGATTTCCCCACCCCACTATTTCCGCTAAAAACGGAAATTTTGTCTTTCACCATCTTTTTAAGGCTGTCAATGCCTTTCCCAGTGACCGCAGACACCTGAATCACGTCATACCCTATGTTCTTGTAAAGGTCTTCCATCATTTGCTGAAACCGCAACATGTCTTCATCGAGCAAGTCGGTCTTGTTAAGCACCAACAATGCAGGCACCCTGTATGCTTCTGCCGAAGCCAGAAATCTGTCGATGAAGGTTGTTGATGTGACAGGATGATCGACAGTGGCAATAAGTACAGCCAAATCTACATTAGCTGCAATTATATGGCTTTGCTTGGAAAGATTGGGAGATTTTCTGACAATATAGTTACGGCGGTCATCAATTTCGTTGATGAACGCCGTACCTTGATTGTTGATAAGGATGTTAACTCTATCTCCCACAGCAACAGGATTAGTACTGCGGATTCCTTTTAGTCTGAAATTTCCTTTTATTTTACAATCTACAGTCTGCCCGTCGTCTGTCAGCACAGTGTACCAGCTTCCTGTATTTCTTATGACAAGTCCCTTCACAGGCCTATACAGTCATTATTTCCTTGTTCTTTGCAGCGAGGATATCATCAATTTTCTTGATGTATTTGTCGTGTAGTTTCTGCAATTCCAGTTCGGCATCTTTCTCATTATCCTCTGAAAGTCCATCCTTGATGGCTTTCTTGAGTTTGTCCTTGATGTCGCCTCTCACGTTTCTCACTTCCACTTTCGCCTTCTCAGCTATTTTGTTGCATTGCTTTGTGAGTTCACGTCTTCTTTCCTCGGTGGGTTGTGGGATGTTAAGGCGTATGATTTCTCCATTGTTCTCAGGAGTGATGCCGACATCAGAATCCATGATGGCTTTCTCAATGGTTCTGATCATCTTCTTGTCCCAGGGCCTTATGGCAATAGTTCTTGCATCTGGAGTGGAAACGTTAGCCACTTGGTTCAAGGGTACCATGCTTCCATAAGAGTCCACCTTCACGCCACTTACAATGGCAGTATTGGCTCTACCAGCCCTTATTTTTGCCAAAGCGTCCTCCAGGAACATGGCAGCCATCTCCATTCTCTCTTCACTTTCGCTCAGTGTTGCTTTTACGTCTATCATAATATTGTCAGTGATAATGGTTTCAATAGGGCAAATGTATGAATATTTTTTATTTCGTGCAACTATTTTGCTGTTTTTTTGTTTTGTCTCAACCACTGTGTGGCAAAATCTCAACATTATTCAACTTGCATCCATGCCTGCACTTTGTTTGTCAGTTCTACAAATTCCGGGATGGACAATTGTTCAGGTCTTCGTGTCAGAATGTCATTGCCATCTGTTACATTAGCCAAGACATCAGCAGGTACGATTTGTTTCAAACTGACACGTAGCATCTTGCGTCTCTGATTAAATACGGTCTTCACCACACGTTTAAACAACTTTTCATCACATCCAAGGTCAGTCACTTCGTTTCGTGTCATTCTTATGACAGCACTTTTCACTTTTGGTGGCGGATTGAACACATGTTCATCTACTGTGAAAAGATATTCCACAGAATACCAAGCCTGTGTCAAGACGCTTAGAATACCGTATGCCTTTGTTCCCGGGGTGGATGCCATTCGTTGAGCCACCTCACGTTGTATCATTCCTGTGCAACATGGTATCAATTCCTTATTGTCGAGCATCTTGAAAAAAATCTGCGTTGAGATGTCGTAAGGATAGTTGCCAGTCAGGACAAATTGCCCCCCATTGAATAGCTGCGACAAGTCCATGCGCAAGAAGTCGCCTTCTATCACCTTTTCTGTTAGTTGGGGAAAACGTTCATGCAAATAAGCCACAGACTCCTTATCTATTTCCACAACTCTTAGTTCACGAGGCTTCTCTATAAGATATTGGGTTAGCACACCCATGCCTGGACCTACTTCAAGTACGGGCAGGTCTGGACAAGCATCCACTGTGTCGGCAATAGCTTTTGCCACATTCAAGTCTGTCAGGAAATGCTGCCCCAAATTCTTTTTTGGTCTTACCTTTTTCATCATTCTGCAAAGATAGTGCAAGCCGAGTGAAATGCAAAGCAAACAACGAACTTTTTGCTTTCATTTCTGAGGCGCAGCCTATCTTCGCGAAGCAAAGTAGTGCAAGCCGAGGGAAGCACAAAATAAATCACGGATTTATTTTTGATTCCGAGGCGCCGCCTATCTTCGCGAAGCAAAGTAGTGCAAGCCGAGAGAAGCATAAAGATAAAGAAGGAGTTTGTTTTTTGTTTTTGCACAAAGATATGTTGGCTAACAGATGGTAATCTCTGAAAAAGGTTGTAAATTTGCATCGCGTTAACAATGCAAATCAACCTTGTCAGAGAACAAGGAACATCATGTTCACCATTATATAATAACCTTTCTTCATCAATTAATGCAGACACAATCCACAAGGAGAGGCCAAGAAATCCTATTTGCAAGACTGAGTCAAAATTCATTTGCATTTCTTGCACAAGTAATAGGTCAAGACAAGCAACAAAGCACTACCTTTGACACAAAAAGCGGAATCTCAATTTCCGCCAACTTGCGTGAAGCATTCCAAAGTGTTCCTTTGCTTCAGTCAACATACAATAAAGCCGTCATTTTGGTTGATACAGCCACGCTTCTTGTGCCTGAGGAAGAATTTCACGAAGAAGACATCGACCTCATGTTCGCCCATGCCCTGTCCGGCCATGAACATGAAACAAAGAAACACATCACTCTTCCTGGACTGCATGCCGTTGTTGTCTTCAGCATTGCCAAAGATATCATAACAATACTAAGCGACCACTTTTCAAACTATCAACTTTTACCATTGTGTCATCCTGTTTGGCAACATGTTAGCCGACAGTCAGATTATATTGGACGCCAACGGCTTAATGCATATTTCCATGACGGGAAAGTTGACATCTTTTGCATAAGCAAAAACCGTTTCAAGTTCTGCAACACTTTTGGCGCCACATACGAGCATGATGCTTTGTATTATTTGCTGAACACATTCACCCAACTTGGTTTTCAAGCATCACGCGACGAGTTTGTGATAATGGGGGACACTCCACACAAGAAATGGATTGTAGAAAACCTCAAGCATTATGTCAGCCAAGTGACATTGACCGATTCCCTGGCATCCGGCCATGATGCCAATCATTCATACCCATACGACCTTACGCTTCTATCCACCCAACAAATCATGCCATGAGAATAATCACAGGAATATACAAAGGCAGGCGTTTTGACATTCCACGCACTTTCAAGGCACGTCCCACCACAGACTTTGCAAAGGAAAATATTTTCAATGTGCTTAATGGATATGTCGATTTTGAAGAATGTCGCGTTCTCGACCTCTTTTCAGGCACAGGAAGCATATCTTTGGAGTTTCTCTCCCGCAACTGCCAAAAAGTAGTGAGCGTGGAAGGGGACCGCGACCACTATGCATTCATCAAACAATGTATTTCAAAATTGGGAACAGACCGCTCGATTGTAATCCGTGGTGACGTGTTCAAATTTTTATCCACTTGCAAGGAAAAATTCGACATCATCTTTGCCGACCCACCTTATTCCTTGCCCCGTTTGAAGGAAATTCCCCAAATCATATTAGAGAGCGACATTCTTTCCGGCAAAGGAATCTTTGTATTGGAGCATGGCAAGACAAATGACTTTTCCACCAATCCTCTTTTAATTGACCATCGCACTTACGGCAGTGTGCACTTCAGTCTTTTCCGCAGACAAGGCATTACAGAAGAGGAGAAAGAAGTCGTAGAAGAGACTCCCAAAGCCTTTCAAGAAACGGCCGTCCCTTGAATCTTTCTGGTAGAAGCAGTTCGCAGTTCTCCATATCGTCGGCAAACACCTGTTTCACTTTCTCTACAGTTTTCTTGTCGTAGATGAAGGCATTAGCCTCGAAATTGTTCTCAAAGCTTCTGAAATCCACATTAGCCGACCCACAAGAGCACAACCTGTCGTCGCTTATCAACAATTTGGAATGTAAGAAGCCCGTCTTGTATAGGTAGATTTTCACTCCTGCTTCCAATGCCTCGTCAAGGAACGATCTGCTTGCCCAACTGACCAACTTCGAGTCTCCTTTTTGGGGCACCACCACCCTTACATCCACCCCTGCCAATGCACAAGTGCGCATTGCAAAGAGCACAGGTTCTGTCGGAAGGAAATAAGGAGTTTCCAGATACACATACTTCTTAGCCTCCAACAAGATGCGCACATAGCCTTGCATCAGTTCGGGCCACTGTGAGGTGGGGTCACTTGTCACAATCTGCACCAGACACCCATTTGCCACTTTGAAATCAAGACTTGGATAAAGACTCTTTTCCTCAATCATTGTCTGGTTCACAAAATACCAATCAGTGAGAAACGCTGTCTGCAATCCACAAACTGCACCACCTTCCACCCTGATATGGGTATCCCTCCAAGGACGTTTGTCACCCTTCACATACCTTTGGGCTATGTTCATTCCACCAATAAAACCCACCTTTCCATCTATGACACATATCTTTCGGTGGTTTCGATAATTCACTTTGGAAGTCATGGAAGGGAAGCGCACAGGCATGAAAGGACAAACTTTCACACCACAGTTTCTCATACGCCTGAAAAACTTGTCTTTTACTCTCCAGCATCCCACATCATCATAAATCACCCTAACCTTCACATCCTCTTTCGCCTTGTCTATAAGAGCATCTGCCACCAACTGCCCCAAAGCATCGTCATCGAAGATATATGTGATGATATGAACATGATTTTTTGCCGAACGTATTGCACGAAGCAAAGCTGGGAAGAATTCATATCCATCGACATAAACCTCCACCTCATTATTGTTGAAAGGCAGAGCCACCTTTTGATTGGCAAATTGCCTGACCAGTTCCGCATGTTCTTCTGGAATGTGCAATTGGCTTTGTTCAGCAAAATGCGACATCGACTGTCGTGAAAGCAAGTCAAGGCTATGCTTGCTGATATATTTCTCTTTTCGTGTGTTCTTGCCGAAGAAAAGGTAGAAGATGAATCCCACGAAAGGCAGGAAGCCAAGCACCATTAGCCAAGCCATCGTCTTTACTGGTTGCCGGTTTTCCATAAGCACCACCAATGCGGTGACAACGACAATTGTCACTTGCACAAAATAGAAGAGCAATGTAAACCAGTTCAGCAAATCCATAGGCTACGACTTGTCTTTTTCCAACTTCTGTATATATGCCAGTTCACTGATTGCGAAATCAGCACTTGCAGGGTCTTTAAGCATTCTTTTCAACAATCCCTTTGCCTCTTCAAGCCTTCCCTTTTCCACAAGCAGATAAGCTTTTCGTCGGTTGAGGAAAGCCAAGAACATGGCGATGTTTTCGGATGGCTTTTCCTCGTCATTCTGTGCCAGATTGTCGTTTATCGACCCAATGATGCTATCCACAGCCATCAGTGCTCTGAAATCCCCAGAATTGACCATGCAATTTATCATTTCGGTAGTGAATGATATGTTGTTGAGCCGCATCAGCATTTCAAGATACCCTTTCGCTTGAGCATACAATTTTAGTTCGCTATAGCAGAATCCGATATGATAAATGACCTCATAAAAGATTTCCTTTTGTCCGCTTTTCATTCCATCATAATCTGGCTGCATTATTTCAAAAGCTTGTTCAAGCGGCAACAACGCTTCATAAAACCTACCCTTGAGGAATAGTTTTCTACCTTTATAAAGCAACCGTGCCAAGCCCTCGTCTGTGCAATGCAAAAGCAGTTGTTGTTCCGCTGAAAGGCTGCCATCCTCTCCATTTCTCATTTTCTGCAATGCCTCCTTCCACATGTAGTTTGCCTCATCAATTTCTTGCTTCCTTGAGATGTTGTCATGAGCCAAAATAACAGAGCACGAATGCATGTTGAGATGTTGCTGCCTGTATGGAGAAGTAGTATTGGCTGACAAAGGTACCAAGGTAGCTGTCACCCTGAAATAATCCGACTTCTCATCTTTTCCTTCGTCGGTAAAGGCAAAAGTTATAAGCCTCTGTACCGTTGGCATGTCAGACAGTTCCACCCAAAGCATAGCCGAGGCGAACCCTCTCGCCCCTTCTCCACGGAAGTTTTGAACAATGCCATCCAGATTAAAATGCCAAATGACATCGGAGTCTTCCAACACCGTTGTTGTTGCTCCTATCAATTCTAATCTTATAGGTTTCACCTTTGGCAATCCCAATGCTTTTTCAAGGAACTCCCCAATTGCCAAAGGTTGCTTGTCAGACAATCTGGGCAAGTCCTCTTTTTGCAGACGCATTTCCTGTTGGCGCAACAAGAACTTCACTCTCCCATTCATGGCAGCTTCTTCTTCAACATCTTGTCCTGGCTCATGGGTTTGATGTTCCACCTCTCCCATCTTCCTTACCAATGCATTCTGCCAGCTAAAGACAGCAGCCATTGTCTCGGCAAACATGTCGGTTGCAGAATCCGGATTCAAGAATAGGGAAGAAAGCAGATGAATGTTCACCTCGTTAGTCTCATCATTAATGGAATACACCACCTTGACATTGTCGGAGATGATGTTGCATCTATTAGCCACGATCCTGGCTACTGTCAATTTATCAAGAGTAGAAGACAGGCAAAAGAGATAGGACAATTTCACAAAGGGTGAATTTTTCTCCAATCTCAATCTGAAATGTCCGTTCTGATATTGATATTGAGCCACTTTGTCGTCCCCATCATCTTCCCATTCCACATCACAATGAAGTGAATTCAAAGCCTCGTCAGTAATCAACTTCAACTGTTGCATTCTCTTTTCATCTGGAAGTCTCCAAGGCTTACGGCTTTTTCTTTTAAACAGTTTCCGATGAGAGAAGATATCATAAACGACAGCCATTGCCATTCCAACAAAGACGATGGAAACAATGATGACTATCGGCAGCATCCATGTAGTAAAGTTATCATTCATATTCTATCCTCCACATTCCAAATCATAAAAATAATTATCCGTCAGACAAAAACGCTTTTTCCCAGCCTTTTGGCAATCTCTGCCCTCATGGCGACAAGTCTCATTGTCTCATCCATTAATTTCTTTCTATCCTCATCTGATTCAGCAGCTTTCATGCTCTTCCTCACCTCATCCATCCTTGCCTTGATAAGTCTGTCCCTATAGTCGAGCAACAAGTGCAGCACTTGACTGCGCAGTCTTTCTTCCCCCAATTGAAGTTTCATGCTTTCCGACAGTTGGTATGAGTCTTCGGAAAGCATCGTTGCCAATTGGCTTACTTCCACGTTGGAATGCTTCATATAATAATCCAGCAATCCTGTTTTTCCTTGTTGGATGAATGACACAGCCTCTTCCAGCATGAAGGAATAGAGTTCGTTGCCCAACCTCAACCCATCTTCTGCCAAGTCGTAATAAATGTATTCTGCCACAGTGAGGTCGTACTTAGTACCATCTTCAGCCTCGATGTCATGAAAAGCCATCTCTTCGCCATGCCTTACCACCATCTGAATGATGAGTTTTTCCACCTTTGCCACCAATATATTGGAAGAGGGGACAGAAATGACCTTCTCCACAGGTCCTGCATGTTCTTCTCTTGCCTTTTCCCGCTCATTCCTCTTAATCTTTTCATCACGTTCGTGGCGGATGAATTTGTTCATCTCATTGATAAGGGTTTGCTCGGCAATACCGATGTCAAGAGCACATTGTTTTATATATGTAGCGCGTACGATTTGGTCTTCTATCACCGAAATGCTTTTTATTATGCTTGAGATGGCTTCCGACCTCTTTATTGGGTCATTAACCCCTTTCAATAGCACCTCGGTTTTGAATGACATGAAATCCTGCTGGTGGTTAGACACATAATTGCGGAAATCCTCAGCAGTATGTTTTCTTGCGAAGCTATCTGGGTCATCCCCGTCGGGCAAGAGCAGCACCTTGATGTTCATCCCCTCAGACAGCATCATGTCGGTTCCTCTCAATGCGGCATGTATTCCCGCCTCATCACCATCATACAGCAAGACCACATTTTTAGTGAACCTATGCAGCAGTCTGATTTGGAAAACGCTAAGAGCGGTGCCAGAATTGGCAACAACATTTTCAATACCACACTGATGCATGGAGATTACATCGGTATAACCCTCCACCATATAGACGCAGTCTTCTTTGGAAATGGCTTTCTTGGCCTGGAAAATACCATAGAGTTCGTGATCCTTGTGATACACTGACGAATCAGGAGAATTGACATACTTCTGTGCCACTCCCTTGGTTCTTGAATCGAGAAGTCTTCCACCAAAAGCAGTAACTTTTCCTCCAACGCCTATCCATGGGAAGATCACCCTGCCGGCAAACCTGTCGTACAAGCTGCCATCGTCACGTTTCACACACAAGCCACTACTGGCAAGATATTCATCCCTGTATCCACGCTTCCTGGCAGTACTAACCAAAGCGTCCTTTTTGTTTAGGGCGAACCCTAACTTGAATTTGCTTATTATGTCATCCCTGAATCCCCTCGACCTGAAATATGCCATTCCTATGGCTTGTCCGTCGGGATTGTTCAAAAGTATGTCATTGAAATAGTTGGCAGCCCATTCGTTTACTATGAATATGCTTTCCCTTTCATTCTCCTGCTGTTTTTCCTCTGGAGTAAGTTCCCTCTCTTCCACTTCGATGTGGTATTTGCGCGCCAGCCATTTCAAAGCCTCTGGATAAGTCATCTGTTCATGCTCCATTATGAAATTGGCAGCATTTCCTGCCTTTCCACATGAGAAGCATTTATATATGCCTTTTGACGGTGAAACGGAAAAAGAAGGGGTGCGGTCATCATGGAAAGGACACAATCCTTTGTAATTCATCCCGCTTTTTCTCAGCGTGACGAAATCAGACACCACATCCACAATGTTGGCGGCATCCATTATACGATCTATGGTACGGCTGTCTATCATTCCAACATACAAATTTACAACTTTCTTTGCAACCTCCAAAATAAAGGGGTTGAAATAATCAATGAAAAAGGGAGAGTTGTGCAAAATGGAAATCAAAAGTGGAGTTTTACACTTATTTTCTTTGTATGCCGAGAAAAAATGAGTAATTTTGCCGCTCTAAAACATCTCTTACAATATTTTTTATGAGTTTGAAAATTGTAGTACTTGCAAAGCAAGTACCCGACACAAGAAATGTGGGCAAGGATGCAATGACAGCTGAGGGCACAGTCAACCGCGCTGCCCTGCCTGCCATCTTCAATCCTGAAGACCTGAATGCCCTTGAACAAGCACTTCGTCTTAAAGAACAGCACCCTGGGTCCACCGTAGGACTGCTTACCATGGGTCCTCCACGTGCTGGTGAAATCATCCGTCAAGGCTTATATCGTGGTGCCGATACAGGTTGGTTGCTCACCGACCGTCTCTTTGCAGGTGCCGACACACTTGCCACCTCTTATGCTCTTGCCACCGCCATCAAGAAGGTAGGTGATGTTGACATTGTTATAGGTGGTCGTCAAGCCATCGACGGCGACACCGCACAAGTGGGTCCGCAAGTAGCGCAGAAACTTGGTCTCAACCAGGTGACATACGCAGAGGAGATTCTCAAGATAGAAGATGGAAAAGCCACCATACGCCGTCACATAGATGGTGGTGTGGAAACTGTAGTAGCTCCACTCCCTGTAGTAATCACTGTCAATGGAAGCGCAGCGCCATGCAGGCCTTGCAATGCCAAGTTGGTGATGAAATACAAATACGCCACTTGTCCGATGGAAAGACCAGAAAACCTTGACGAGCGAATGACGAAACTATATGCCGAACGCGACTACCTGACCCTCAACCAATGGTCGGTGGCAGACGTAGATGGCGATGCAAGTCAATGTGGCCTTGCTGGTTCTCCCACGAAAGTGAAAGCAGTGAAAAACATAGTATTCCAAGCCAAGGAGAGCAAGACGCTCACCAGCAGTGATGCTGATGTTGAAGGACTTATCAAAGAATTGTTGAACGAGAAAATCATTGGATAAATGGAGGCTGTATTTGTATATTGCGAAATAGAAGGCACCCAAGTTCAAGAAGTGTCGCAAGAACTATTGACCAAGGGCCGCAAACTTGCCAACCAACTTGGCGTAGAGCTTCAAGCTGTTGTTATAGGCACTGACATAAAGGGAAAAGTGGAGGAACAAATCCTGCCTTATGGTGTAGATAAATTGTTCGTCTTTGACAGCAAAGGTCTCTTCCCCTACACATCAGCTCCTCACACCGACATTTTGGTAAACCTATTTAAAGAGGAGAAACCACAAATATGCCTCATGGGGGCAACAGTGATTGGCCGTGATCTCGGTCCAAGGGTTTCATCTTCTCTCACAAGCGGACTAACAGCAGACTGTACAGAACTTGAAATCGGCGACTACGAAGACAAGAAGAACGACAAGGTGTACAAGAATCTGCTCTATCAGATACGTCCTGCTTTTGGCGGCAACATTGTGGCAACCATTGTAAATCCTGACCATCGTCCACAAATGGCTACCGTTCGTTCTGGTGTGATGCAAAAAGTCATTTACGATGGAACATGCAAGAAAGAGGTGGTCTATCCAGAAGTAAGCAAATATGTTTCGGAAGAAGCTTTTGTGGTACAGGTTCTCGACCACCATGTGGAAGCAGCCAAGCATAATCTCAAAGGAGCGCAAATCGTCGTTGCCGGTGGTTACGGCATGGGATCAAAGGAGGGTTTCGACCTGCTTTTCGACCTTGCCAAGGTGCTTCACGCCGAGGTGGGTGCCAGCCGCGCCGCTGTTGACGCTGGATTCTGCGACCACGACCGTCAGATTGGCCAGACTGGTGTGACCGTTCACCCTAAGGTGTATATAGCTTGCGGCATATCTGGACAAATCCAGCATATTGCCGGCATGCAAGACTCTGGTATCATCATCAGTGTAAACAATGACCCCGACGCTCCTATCAACAAGATTGCCGACTACGTCATCACAGGAACGGTTGAAGAGGTTGTTCCCAAGCTGATCAAATACTATAAGCAAAACTCGAAATAAAGATGAAAATCTTGGATATCTTTCTCATCCTTGCCACCATCGCCCTACTCGTCATAAGCTATTTTATAGTCAATGCAGAGCTGAAGGCATTGGTGTCATTATGTGCCACCATATTCGGAGCAATGTTTGGAGCAAGATGGGGAGGAAGGATACATAAGAAGAATTTAGAAAACAAATAAGAATTTATGGCAAACTATTATAGTGACCACCCAGAGATTGGTTTCCATCTTAACCATCCATTGATGAAGCGCATCGTCG
The DNA here is from genome assembly GCA_900315745.1 of uncultured Prevotellaceae bacterium. Lineage (GTDB taxonomy): Bacteria > Bacteroidota > Bacteroidia > Bacteroidales > Bacteroidaceae > Prevotella. Next base: position 15,197 of record ONAG01000001.1, on the reverse strand, counting down.
ATTTGAAGGAGCGCAATTATGCTGATGCAGCAACTTATCCCGATGCTCCCATCGACTACGAGGATGCCATCGAGAACTACAAGCGCATCCTCGACATCACAGGCGACGTGGCAGCCAACATCTTGGAGCCCAACTCAGAGTCGGTGGACCTCGAAGGTCCTCATTTGGAAAATGGGCGCATGATATACGCCTCCAAGACATTTGAAAACATAGAAGCCACTCGCAAGGCTGGTCTTCATGGTGTGTCCATGCCCCGTCGTTATGGCGGTCTAAATCTGCCCAACGTCACCTTCTCCATGCTGAGCGAGGTGATTTCGGCAGCCGATGCTGGTTTCCAAAACATCTGGAGTCTCCAGTCATGCATCGACACTTTGTATGAGTTTGGCTCTGAGGAGCAACGCCAGAAATACATCCCCCGCGTATGTGCAGGCGAGACCATGTCGATGGACCTCACCGAACCTGATGCAGGCAGCGACCTGCAGCGTGTGATGCTCAAAGCCACGTTCGACGAGAAAGAAAACTGCTGGCGGCTCAATGGTGTGAAGCGTTTCATCACCAACGGCGACAGCGACATACACCTCGTGCTTGCCCGTTCAGAAGAAGGCACGCGCGATGGTCGTGGCTTGTCGATGTTCATCTACGACAAACGCAATGGTGGAGTAGATGTTCGCCATATCGAGCACAAGCTCGGCATTCATGGTTCTCCAACATGCGAATTGACATACAAGAATGCAAAAGCCGAACTTTGCGGCAGCACTCGCTTGGGCCTCATCAAATATGTGATGGCACTGATGAATGGAGCGCGTTTGGGCATCGCCGCACAAAGCGTCGGCGTGGAGCAAGAGGCATACAATGAAGGTCTGAAATATGCCAAAGAGAGAGCACAATTCGGACAAAAAATCATTGGCTTCCCAGCAGTCTATGACATGCTTTCACGAATGAAAGCAAAACTTGATGCTGGTCGTTCGCTGCTCTATCAGACAGCTCGCTATGTGGACATATACAAAGCATTGGAAGACATTCAACGTGAGACGAAGCAACTCACAGCAGAAGAGAGGCAGGAACTCAAGAAGTACACTCGTTTAGCTGACGCCTTCACACCATTGGCAAAGGGCATGAACTCTGAATATGCCAACCAAAACGCATACGATGCCATTTCTATTCATGGTGGTTCTGGCTTCATCATGGAATACAAGAGCCAGCGCCTATATCGTGATGCCCGCATCTTCTCCATTTATGAAGGTACCACCCAATTGCAAGTGGTTGCAGCACAACGTTACATCACCAACGGAACATACCTTTCCATCATCAAGGAGATGCTTGAAGGAGAAGTTTCAGACGAGATGAAGCCATTGAAGGACCGTGTTGCCGCCCTTGTTCCACAATATGAGGAAGTGCTTGGCGAAATCAAGGCAGAAAACAATCAAGAAAAGACAGACTTTGTAGCTCGTCGTCTTTATGAGATGACCGCCGACATCATCATGTCGCTATTGATAATCGACGATGCGACACGCGCTCCTGAACTCTTCGCCAAAAGTGCCCAAGTATATGTGCGCCATGCCGAAGCTGAGTGCTGTGGCCACTACCATTTCATCAAGAATTTCAAAGCTGAAGATTTGGAGTCATATCGCGCATAGCCTTATACATCGGTTAACTACAACAAGCTCCCCACTCAAGCATTTGAATGGGGAGCTTTTGTTTGTCATGTCACAAGAACGATATCCATTCATGTTCCTGACATGGACACCAACAGCTGATTGTAGTTATGGAATTATGAAATTAAGCACCTCTTGTTCCACGCTGACACGGAACGGTCCCACAGGTGTATTCATGATACGCCCGTCGATACCGACAAGAGCCCTCTCGGCCTTGTCAACAAGAATCTCCCTTGTACGATAAGGATGCACACTTCTATGATTTAGAATCTTGCCACTATAGAGCAGATAGAATCCTTCTATCAGTTGAGCCACCTCCGGATGATACACCACAGAAACATCGAGCAACCCATTGTAAGGCACAGCATTTGGGGTGAAGCCATAACCTTGTGCATTTCCTATACATACAGTCATCACCTTCCTGTCGATGACCTCAGTATCTATTCTCAAGCGCATTTTATATTCAAGGCGCTGGAAAATCATCAACAGAGATGATGGTATGAAGGCGAGCTTACGCCATCCAAAAGCACCACTTGAGCGCCTTCGTTGCCTTATGACCGAAGCCACCAGACCAATACAGAGGCAATTGAGGAAATATCTGTGGCATCGCTCGTTCTTTTCGTTTGTATAGCGAATACAACCCAAATCCACTTTTCTCACTCTTTTCTTCATGATGATGTCAACGCACCGTTCCAACTCATTATCCTGTATGTCCCAGAAATGCGTGAAGTCGTTCATCAGTCCATTGGGTATTACCCCCAACGAGATGGTTTCCCTAACTTCTTTAGGAACTTGCATGAGACAATTGATGGCATCGTTGAGAGCGGAGTCACCTCCCACTACAACCAGCGTTTTGTATCCATTGTTGATCATCATTTTGACCAACCGGTCAACACTACTGGAATTCTCGCTCTGTACGAAGTCATAATCGACCCCTTTGTCTTTCAGACATTTCTCCACTTTTTCCCATTTGGAATTTGGTCTGAAAGCACCACTTTTCGGGCAAAAAACTATACCCCACTTGTTGCTGTTGTCTGATGGCATAATATATCAGATGAGTTCTAAATATCTTTTTCAATCATTTCCTTTATGATATGGATTTTTTCATTCATGGGTTTCAATGCATCCACCCAATGAATGACAAACCCTTTTCTCTCCATGCCCCTGAACCATGTCATTTGTCTTTTGGCAAACTGATGTATGGCTATTTCCAATTGTCGCAACATTTCCTCACGACTTTTCAGCCCCATGACATACTCGGTCACGAACTTGTATTCCAAACCATAGTATAATAGATTTTCTGGAGGTATCCCACTATCAAGAAGTGACTTCACCTCTTCCACCATGCCATGATTCATCCTCTCTTCCAATCTTGCGGAAATCCGTCGCCTTCTTTCCTCCCTTGGTATGTCCACCCCTATTATGAAGGAATCGATTTGTGGAAACACTCTGTCTGGCACAGGATTGTTCAGGTTGTATTGTTCTATTTCTATCGCCCTTATGGCTCTTTGTGCCGTATCCACATCTGTCTTGTTGTGCATGTTGCTGCCATTACGTCTCTTCAAGTCTTCAAGCATGGTTGTAAGTTCTTCAAGCGACTTGTCAGCCAACTGCTGTCTCAACGTGTCGTTCTGCGGAACTGGTGATAGATGATATCCTCCAAGAACTGATTCAAGATAAAGCCCAGTGCCGCCACAAAGTATGACGTTCACTCCTCTGCGAGTGATGTCTTCGTATGCTTCGAGGAAATCCCTCTGATACTCAAACAAGTTGTATCGTGTGCCAGGTTCGCAGATGTCAACGAGATGGCATGGTATTGTTTTGCCATTCACGACATAGTCTTCCAGGTCTTTTCCTGTTCCTATGTCCATCCGTCTATATACCTGCCTGCTGTCAGCACTGATGATTTCAGCCCCAATATCTGCTGCAAGGGCTGCTGCCAACTTGGTTTTTCCACTGGCGGTAGGACCGAGAATTGCTATCATCTTACCCATAGTCAGGCATACAATAAAAATAGACACATTTCAAGAGTGAAGTGAGGCATGGAATTATCGCCCACCTGCTTAACGGCTACAAAAATAGCAAAAAAAAGCCGTTCGGCAATACCGAGCGGCTAATTATTATTGAAACTAAAATTGTTTTATTTGAGTTCAGCAAGATACTTGATAGTACGAACCATCTGAGAAGTGTAAGAATTCTCATTGTCATACCAAGAAACAACTTGTACCTGATAAGTGTCGTCGTCAATCTTAGATACCATTGTCTGTGTAGCATCGAAGAGTGAGCCAAACTTCATACCGATGATGTCGGAAGAAACGATTTGGTCCTCGTTGTAGCCATAAGACTCATTGGCGGCAGCCTTCATAGCAGCATTGATGCCCTCGATGGTAACATCCTTGCCCTTAACAACTGCGATGAGAATTGTGGTTGAGCCAGTTGGTGTAGGAACGCGCTGAGCAGAACCGATGAGTTTGCCGTTGAGTTCAGGAATTACGAGACCAATAGCCTTTGCAGCACCTGTTGAGTTAGGAACGATGTTCTGAGCACCGGCGCGTGAACGACGGAGGTCACCCTTGCGCTGTGGGCCATCGAGAATCATCTGGTCGCCAGTGTAAGCGTGAATTGTTGACATGATACCCGATACGATAGGAGCATAAGCATTCAGAGCTGCAGCCATAGGAGCCAAGCAGTTTGTTGTGCAGGAAGCAGCAGAGATCACTGTGTCTTCTGGAGTAAGGGTCTTGTGGTTCACGTTGTAAACGATGGTTGGAAGGTCTTTTCCAGCAGGAGCAGAGATAACCACCTTCTTGGCACCAGCCTCGATATGAGCAGAAGCCTTAGCCTTTGAAGTATAGAATCCTGTGCACTCGAGCACTACGTCAACACCAAGTTCACCCCAAGGAAGCTCAGCAGCATTTGGCTTTGCATAGATGGTGATTTCTTTACCATCCACGGTGATTGAACCAGGAGCAGTTACGGTCTTGCCATCTTCAGCCACTTCAGCGTCTTTGAAAGACACAGTGTGCTTGCCTTCTCCAAACTTGCCAGCGAAACCACCCTGAGCGGTGTCATACTTCAGCAAGTGAGCAAGCATTTTAGGGCTTGTCAAGTCGTTGATAGCGACTACTTCATAACCATCAGCCTCAAACATTTGGCGGAATGCGAGACGGCCGATACGACCGAAACCGTTAATAGCAATTTTAATCATTTTTGTAATTTATTAATAAAGGTTGGAAATATCACTTGAAATCTTTTAATTCCTATAATCACCTTGATGAAAAAAGTTGAAACATTCAAAAATTTTACTTACAGGTGCATTTTTTTTCTTATTTGCGTGCAAAGTTACAATTTTTTTTCTAATTTTGCATCACGATATAGTATTAATAAAATAAAAATCGACGATTGGAAACTTAAAAAATGTAGTTTTTGAGATTAGAAATGTGAGATTGCAAAATGAACATGACAAAATAAGGATGACTTTGGTTATCAAGTCTATATAATACGAATGTTTCACATTATTAATTCATTAAAAATATCAACATTATGGGATTTATTAAAGAATTCAAAGAATTTGCCATGAAGGGCAACGTGATGGACATGGCTGTCGGTGTGATCATCGGTGGCGCGTTCGGTAAGATTGTCACATCTTTGGTAGATGACGTTCTCATGCCATTTATCGGTATGCTTACAGGTGGTGTTGACCTCTCCGGCCTGGAATACAAGGTGATGTTGCCCGCTGTGGATGGTGGAGAGCCTGTTGCAGGAGCCGTTCTGAAATATGGCGCATTCATTCAAAACATCATCGACTTCCTCATCATTGCTTTCTGTATCTTCTTGATGGTCAAGGCTATGAACAAGATCATGCCAAAGAAGGAAGAGCCAGCTGCTCCAGCCGGACCTACACAGGAAGAACTCCTCACCGAGATTCGTGACCTGCTGAAGAAGAAATAACATGTACAATTCAGTTTCCATTTCACTTGATTGCTTTAGGAAACTGACGATACAACCATCAAGGGGGTGTGCTTGTTGTATGAAGCACACCCCCTTGACAATTGGACGAGGTTTCACATAAAGTGAATTCATTTGTTTTATTTTCTTTTCCTGAATGCGAAGAAGCGCTGTCCCAAATAATTAAGCACTACAAAAAGAACAGCACCCACCATCATTGCCACATTCTCCTGGAAACTTTTGGAATGTCCGGATAACAACCATAAAGCCAATGGCTTTGCCAATCCGTATGCCAACAGATAGCAAACCAAAATATGAAGCGTAAAACGCAAGGCAGAACGTTTCCAATCTCCGTGGTGCTGGAAAGTAAAACTCTTGTTTAGCACAAAACTCAAGATGCTTCCAAAAAAATAGTTGGCTGCCGAAGACCACCAATAGCTAACTCCAAAAACATTGTATAGCACAAACATGATTGTCATGCCGAAGATAGTATTGACTATCCCCACGAGCACAAACCTCAACATTGTGGAATCCCATTTTATTAGCATGGCGGCAAGATAATTATTGGTACATTAATAAGAAAAAACTCAAATCAAAATATAATCGTGCAAAATTAACAAAAAAAAGCAACATATCACTACAATGTCCAAACTACGACTAAAAAAAACAGCTCAACAAGCATTAAAACAAAAAAAAGGCGTACTTTTGCAGTCAAAATAAAGAATTACAAGCAAATGAAAATATTGGTAACAGGAGCCGCAGGTTTCATCGGCTCAAAATTGTCCTACGAACTTGCCCTTCGTGGAGATGAAGTGTTGGGGCTTGACAATGTCAACGACTATTATGATGTCAGATTGAAAGCAGGGCGATTGCGCGAGCTGGGATTTTCAACAAGCGACACATCTGACATTCCATGGCAGAAGACTCTGACCAGCAACAAGTTCCCCAACCTTCGATTCATACGTTTGGGAATAGAAGACAAGCCCGCCCTTGACAAATTGTTTTCCGAAGAACATTTCGACAAGGTAGTCAATCTTGCAGCACAAGCAGGTGTAAGATATTCCATAACCAACCCATATGCCTACCTCACAAGCAACATGGTTGGCTTTCTTAACATATTGGAATGCTGTCGCAACCATCCTGTCAAGCATTTGCTTTACGCCTCGTCGAGTTCTGTTTATGGACTCAACTCTAAGGCTCCATTCTCCGAAGACGACAAGGTGGATTCCCCAGTAAGCCTCTATGCCGCAAGCAAGAAGTCTAACGAACTGATGGCTCATAGCTATGCAAAGCTATACAACTTACCCTCCACGGGGTTGCGTTTCTTCACGGTCTATGGTCCTTGGGGGCGTCCCGACATGGCACCAATGCTTTTCGCAAATGCAATCTTGCAAGGCAAACCCATCAAGGTTTTCAACCATGGAGACTTGATTCGTGACTTCACTTACATCGACGACATTGTCAACGGTACCATATTATGTCTCGACAAGCCCCCCGTGGCTGAAAAATGTCCGAATGGCGTTCCCACCAGGGTTTACAATATAGGATGCTCCAACCCTGTCAATCTCATGGATTTCATTCGTGAAATAGAATCCGCCATAGGCAAGGATGCAAAGATGCAGATGGAACCCATGCAACCTGGTGATGTTTACATGACCAATGCCGACACTTCCAAGTTGGAAACGGAGATAGGCTACAAGCCAAGCGTCAGACTGCATGAGGGAATATCAAAGTTTGTGGAATGGTTTTGCTCTGACAAGAACCCCCTCAAACCTTGACATCCCATCCTCATGGCAGCCACCATATATTTATATGGTTACTCTATGACAACCTTGTTGACGATGCAATTCTCTATGATTGTGGGGTCGAAAGCTTTCTTCTGATCCCGCACCATGATGTTGTCGAAAGTAAAGTCTGTGAGACGATATTTGTCTGAAGGACCCACGTCGAAGAAGTTCTTGCAGTCCATGTTGATGTTTCGCATCACAATGTTGTTGCATGTCGAAAGCGGCATGTCCTCCCTGTCTTCTGGCTTGAAGAACTGTGTCCATGGCCTTACCACGAGGAAGCTGGAGCAATTGCCAACAATGTCCTCCACCGTCACATACTCATAATGCTGTGGAGTGTCTGGTCTCATCTTGAGCCACAGCACCCTGCTGGCATCGGTCACGCTGCATCGTCTGAGTATCACGTTTCTGTCGTGAAGCGACTCGCTGCCCAGGGTGAGGCACCCATGCACCTTCCCGTAGGTACAATCCTCTATGATGATGTTGCTGTTGGGGCCATTGTTTGGGTCTTTGTCCGCCCAAGTGCCTTTGCCACCTTTCAACACTACCGCATCATCGTTTACGCTCATATAGCATCCTTTCACCAGGACATCATGGCAGACATCCAAGTCTATGGCGTCACTGCTTGGAGCCTTCACGCCCGAAGTGGGAGAATAAATGTAGCAGTCGAGGAATCTCACATGGTCGCTTTTATAGACGTGATTTGTCCAGAAAGGACTGTTGATAAGCTTCACATCCTGAATGGTAACATTCTTGCTGTTGGATATGTAAGTTAGTCTTGGTCTTAGTGCCTCCAAGTTGGTACACTGACGATTGTATTCGCGTCGTATCCAAAACTCCTCCCAATAGTTGTATCCATTTCCATCGATGGTGCCATTTCCTGTTATGGTAAAGCCATCAATGCCATCAGCATTCACAAGAGCGGCAAAATACTTTATCGACTGCCCCTCCATTCTCGTATCGAGCACTTTGAAGTTGCGTATCCGGTCTGAGCCTTTTAGGCGTCCACCTTCCGTCACATGAAGATGAGTGCCCTGCTTGAAGAAGAGTGATCCACTGAGGAACGTCCCCTTTGGTATAACCACCACTCCCCCACCATCTCGTGCAGCACGGTCTATAACCGCCTGAATGGCATCTGTTTGCACCACAGTGCTGTCCATACTCACTCCATAGTCGGTGATGACATATTTCTTTCCCAAAGTCTCCACATCCACTTTAGTGGCATTAGAGAACCATTCTGGTATTGGAGTGCCATCAGGGAACAACTGCACTTTTACTTTCTTCTTTGCACAAGCAGGCATCATGCATAGTGCCAGCATGGCAATCATCAATAATCTTTTCATAATGTAATATAGGATTGTTTCTGTAATTATCTTATTAAGTAGCTATTCAAAATTAGACATACATATCATCAAGCAGGTGGATGAAGGTCTTCTATGTTTCTGCAAATTTAGCAAAATAAAGTGAGAAATAAAGTAAAACTTGAAAAGAATTTGAGAAAAGTGTCATGATAAATCATTGTTTTATTGTTTTTTTAATTCCTTGTTATCTGGCAAGTCAACATGAATGTGAAAAAGATATGGCAAATAAATGCATTTGGAAAAAAATAATTATCTTTGCAATGTGAAACAAAAAAAGCAGACAATGAAAGAATTTTTCAAAATGGTTTTTGCCACAATCGTGGGCCTTCTTCTCTTTGGCATCATCATGGGCATTTTGGGCGTGATGTGCTTGGTAGGCATGGTGGCATCCAGTAGCAGCGTAAAATCAATAGACGACAACAGCGTCATGGTACTTAATCTCTCTGGCCAATTGGAAGAGCGTGCGCAAGACAACATCATGTCGATGTTCATGGGCAGCAGCTCCAATGCCATTGGCCTCGATGATGTTCTCTCAGCCATCAACAAGGCAAAAGAGAATGACGAGATAAAGGGAATATACATAGAGTCTGGCATGTTTTCATCCGACTCATATGCCTCACTGCAAGCCATCCGTCGTGCCCTTGTCGATTTCAAGAAAAGTGGGAAATGGATTATTGCATACGGTGATAGTTACACCCAAGGCACCTACTACCTTGCTTCTGCTGCCGACAAGGTATATATGAATCCAGAAGGGATGTTGGACTGGCACGGTATATCCTCAAACCCCATTTTCCTAAAGGATGCCATGAGCAAGTTCGGTGTGAAAATGCAACTGTCCAAGGTAGGCGCATACAAGAGTGCACCAGAAATGTTTACAGCCGACAAGATGAGCGATGCCAATCGTGAGCAAGTGACAGCGTACATCAATGGCATTTGGGAAAACGTTTTGAAAGATGTGTCCAACAGTCGCAAAATACCCATTGACTCACTCAACGCTTATGCTGACAACATGCTCATGTTCAACAGCAGCAAGACTCTTATAGAGAAAAAGATGATAGACGGCGTTCTCTACACAGACGAAGTGAAGGACATTGTGAAAAAACAGCTCAAAATCGACAATGATGACTACATCAACCAGCTGACTCTTTCCGAAATGAGCAATGTCAGGGACAAGAGTAAAGATGGAGAAGAAATTGCCGTTTATTATGCTGTAGGCGACATCGTTGACGGCGGCGCCCAAAATCCTGTCAACCAAGAAGCTGTGATAGATGCCCAGGTGGTGTGCAAGGACCTTGCAAGCCTTGCTGACGACGACAATGTGAAAGCCGTGGTTTTGCGCATCAACAGCGGTGGAGGCAGTGCCTACGCTTCAGAGCAGATATGGCACCAGATCGAGATGCTCAAGAAGAAAAAGCCGATTGTAGTTTCCATGGGTGGCATGGCAGCCTCAGGTGGCTATTATATCAGTTGCAACAGCAACTGGATTGTTGCCGAGCCAACCACACTGACAGGAAGTATTGGCATCTTCGGCATGTTCCCTGACTACAGCGGTCTGTTAAAGGATAAATTAGGAGTGAAATTCGACGAAGTGAAGACCAATAAAAACAGTTCGTTTGGCACTATTTCAAGACCTTTCAACGAGGAAGAGATGAGATACCTCGACACCTATATTGAGCGCGGTTACCAACTCTTCCGCAAACGTGTGGCTGACGGTCGCAAACTTAGCATCGAGGCGGTTGAAAACATCGCCCAAGGCCATGTGTGGCTTGGACAGGATGCCATAAAGCATCATCTTGTAGATGAGCTTGGCGGTCTTGAGAATGCAGTGGCAAAAGCAGCCAAACTTGCAAAACTCGACGAGTATTACACCTCGCCCTACCCTGCCATGCCCGATCTATTCGACCAACTGATGTCGAGCACGGAACAGAAGACCGGAAGCTACCTTGACGAAGCCATGAGAGCCAGTTTAGGCGAATATTACGAACCCATGAAATTGCTTCGCAACATCAATAAACAAAATGCAATTCAAGCACGAATACCATTCTTGATGAACGTGAATTGACGAATGACCCTGCATCGCATCCTCACACCTTTGAGCTGGCTATATGGGATGGGTGTTGCCATTAGAAATAGCCTTTTCGACTGTGGCATACTCAAGAGTCGCAGCTTCGACGTCCCAGTTATTGCCGTAGGCAATCTGGCTGTAGGCGGAACAGGCAAGACACCCCATGTGGAGCACATAGTGAGGATGTTGAGGAGCAGTCACCATGTGGCAGTGCTTAGCAGAGGCTACAAACGACACACAAAAGGATTCGTAAAAGCTACAGAGACCAGCACCGCCAATGACATAGGCGACGAGCCCAAGCAAATAAGAGACAAGTTTCCCGACATCACCGTGGCAGTGGATGAAGACCGCTGCCACGGTATCAACCAACTTATATCCGGCGATTCCACCAAAACACCCGAAGTCATAGTGCTCGACGATGCTTTCCAACACCGCTATGTAAAACCCAAATTAAGCATCGCACTTGTAGAATATGACCGGGCAAAAGGCGACCGTCTGATGCCTGTAGGAAGACTAAGGGAGCCTATGCGCAACATAAGGCGTGCAGACGTGGTGGTGGTGACAAAATGCCCTGAGCATGCTACAACCAAAGAACTTCAAGACATAAAAGAAGCACTGCCACTTCATGAAAGCCAACGCCTGTTCTTTTCGATAATGGCATACGACCATTTGCAAGCTGTGTTCAAGGCGGACGGCGAGCGCCATCACGACATCAAAGCCGATGAACATGTACTACTCGTAACAGGCATTGCCAACCCCGTTCTGCTGATCAAGGAAGTGAGAAGCCACACCCCTCATGTCACTCATCTGTCATACGGCGACCACCATTCTTTTTCAGAGAAAGACATCACAGACATCAACAAGGCATTTGCCGCACTGCCATTGCCAAGAATCATCATCACCACGGAAAAAGATGCAGCCAGACTGAAATCAGAAAAACTTCTTAGCAATGAAGTTCGCATCAACCTGTATGCTCAGCCCATCAAGGTGATGTTTCTTGAAGAAGGAGAAAAAGATTTTGACCAAATAGTTGCTAATGCAACAACGCAACACATCGCATCAAAAAAACATTTTTGAAAACTTTAAATTGAAATACCATGTACGAAAAAATCAAACAAACAGCATCCTGGATAAAGGAAAGGATGAAAAGCCAGCCAACCACTTGCATCGTGCTCGGCACTGGGCTCGGACAATTAGCATCTGAGATTACCGACAGTTATGAATTTCCATATTCCGACATTCCTAACTTCCCTGTATCGACAGTAGAGGGCCATGCTGGAAAACTTATCTTCGGAAAGTTGGGCGGTACGGACATAATGGCAATGCAGGGCCGCTTCCATTACTATGAAGGCTATAACATGAAAGAGGTGACCTTCCCAGTGAGAATAATGTATGAGCTCGGGATAAAGACATTGTTTGTGTCCAACGCCGCAGGAGGGATGAACCCCAAATTCAGCATTGGCGACATAATGGTGATCACCGACCATATCAACATGTTCCCAGAGCATCCACTTCGCGGCAAGAATTTCCCCACAGGCCCACGCTTTCCCGACATGCATGAGACCTATGACCATACATTGATAGCAGAAGCCGATGCCATTGCCAAAGAGAAAGGCATCAAGCTTCAGCATGGCGTATATGTAGGCGTTCAAGGCCCCACTTTTGAGACACCATCCGAGTATCGCATGTACCACATCCTTGGCGGTGATGCCATAGGCATGAGCACCGTGCCCGAAGTCATCGTTGCCCACCACTGCGGCATCAAGACCTTTGGAGTTAGCATCATTACCGACCTTGGTGGTTTCGACGAGGCAGTGGAAGTGAGCCATGAAGAAGTCCAGATGGCAGCCAACAAGGCTCAGCCCATCATGACAGAACTAATGAAAGAAATGATACGTAGAGCATAAAAACGACACATCATGGAAATATCCGAATTAGGAGAATTCGGGCTTATCAGCCACCTTACAAAAGACATAAAGCCAAACAACGCCTCCACCCTCATGGGTGTGGGCGATGACTGCGCCGTGATGCACTACCCCGACAAGGAGGTGCTTGTCACCACCGACATGCTGATGGAAGGCGTGCATTTTGACCTCACATACATAGACTTGCAGCATTTAGGCTACAAGTCGGCGATGGTGAACATAAGCGATATCTTCGCCATGAACGGCACCCCGCGCCAGTTGGTGGTGAGCATAGCCCTCAGTCGCCGATTCAAGGTGGAAGACCTGGAGCAATTCTATTCCGGCCTGCGAATGGCTTGCGACAAATGGGGTGTTGACATCGTGGGAGGCGACACCACGTCATCCCTCACGGGTCTCGCCATCAGCATCACATGCATCGGAGAGGCTTCTGCACAGGAGATTGCATATCGTAGCGGAGCCCACGACACCGACCTCATCTGCGTTAGCGGCGACTTGGGCGCAGCTTATATGGGCCTGCAGCTGTTGGAACGGGAGAAACGCGTATATTACGAACAAGTGCGAGAGGCACAGAAAGCCAACAACAAAGCTGCTTTGCAGGAATTGGCACATTTCCAACCCGACTTTGCCGGCAAAGAATATATCATAGGCAGGCAAATCATGCCTGAAGCCAGAGGGGACATCATAAAGCGACTACGTGAGATGAACATCCATCCCACATCGATGATGGATATCAGCGACGGCCTTAGCAGTGAACTTCTACATATCTGCGAACGTAGCGGGTGTGGGTGCCGCATATTCGAAAAGAACATACCCATCGACTACCAGACAGCGGTGATGGCAGAAGAGCTGAACATGAACGTCACCACCTGCGCTTTGAACGGCGGAGAAGACTACGAGCTCCTCTTCACTGTAAGCATTGGCGACTACGACAAGATAGAACAGATGGAGGGAGTGCGCCTGATAGGGCATGTCACAGACAAGAGCCTTGGCAAATACCTTGTCACTCGCGACGGACAAGAGATGGAACTGACAGCCCAAGGCTGGAACCCTCTGAAGAAATAAGTTCTTCGCTCACGCATATTTCCCAAAGAACAGGAACACCCTCTAATGGCAAGCCCCACCGCGCGACGCGGTGGGGCTTGCATATATTATTATAATGTGGTCTATTCCCGAAATATTACTTGACAAGAACCTTCTGGCCATTTACCACATAGATGCCTGGCTGCAACTTGTTCAATTCCGATGCCTTTATGCCTTTTGCAACTCTCATTCCTGAAACGTTGTACACATCCACTTTTTCAACAGAAGCTGCGATGGCTGCAATGCTTGCCACTTCTCCAGCGCCAATATGTATGGTAGAAAGTTTGACATCATTTCCAGAAGCCAACTTGATGTAGCATCTTGAAGCATAGAAGCCACTCTTGCTCTCATCTACAGCCACAAACTGAGCTTCCGAATTGTCGGCTGCCAGCACTCCATAAAAACCAATTCCATCTATATGTTTCTTTGCACATGCCATGGTAACAGTCTCACCACTTTCGGTAGTCAGCGTTATTGCTGCTTCATTGTTGGTCACCACAGCCAATTTGCTGATGTTCTTGTTGGCATTCTCACCGTTATAGTGTAGGATGTAAGGAGTGTTTGCCTGAATACCTCCTGCCTTGCAGTCTTGGAAGTATAGTTTCACGCTTGCACCTTCATTGTCCACTGCAACAAGTTTTTCAAGTTGGCAGTCTGATCCGAAAGTTTCATTAAGTTCAGACTCAGTCATATCAAACGGCAGTGCAATGGTGTTCCATCCATTGAAGAGGTATCTGTTCATGCTCACATTGCACTCTACGCCATCGTATCTGGCAAGGTCTGTACCCGAATAAGTGCTGATGTTCAATTTCTGCTGTGCACTTGCTGTCATTGTCAAGGCAGCCATAATTGCAATAAGGTAAAACTTCTTCATAATCGTATGGTTTTAGTTATTATAAATCTCAAATGTGTTGAAAATGAAATAGGTTAATTACAAATTGAAACATTCGTGTGGCAAAGATAGCAAATTTGGTTTTACAAGCCAAATTTTTTAATGTTTTATTTTCCTCAAATTAAGAGCAAGTTTTATCCAAAGATGACTCTGTGCCTTGTGGGGATTTCGACTGATTAAAAGTAAAAAACATAATTATCGGTTTGAAGATAATGACACTATGTATTTGAAATTACAAATTTGGACTTTTCTATATAATCTATAATAAGGTGATACCCCCTGCTCCTTAGCAAAAACAATTAATAAATGTTAAACAAGTTGGTTTTTTCATCATAACTGATGGTTATTCGAGAAAATCAGCTTACCTTTGCAACCGCAAAACGAAAGACATGGTGCCTTAGCTCAGTTGGTAGAGCATCGGACTGAAAATCCGTGTGTCCCCGGTTCGATTCCTGGAGGTACCACTCCTCCTTTCATTAGCCCG
>ONAG01000006.1 GCA_900315745.1 uncultured Prevotellaceae bacterium | reverse complement strand
GCTGCGGCATATACAAGTCCATAAATGTTGTCAATCAAGGCATTCGTCAACTTGAATCCGATATAGTAGTCGCCTGCCTCTGGGATTGTAGCGGTATATGTCGTCCAATAGGAGACGGATGGAATGTTGCTGACAGTCTGAATGGTAGTCCAATTCTGACGGTCTGTGGAAATCATCACCTCCACCATGTTATTGCTATAGTTGGTGTACTCTGCATCAAAAGCGATGCTCTCACCTTCAGCCGCAGTCATCAGAGGAGTGATATAGAGGCGATTGTTGCCACTGCTATTGTCACGCAGATAGTAATTCTTTGTGTCACCAGAACCTTCGGAACTGATATATACCGAGTAGCGCACCGACCCTTGTGGATAGTAGGCATTGCCAGCACCATCGTCGAAGGTGATGAGGTTCTTCGAAGAATCAAGCACGCTTCCAGAAATGCCTAAAGTGTAAGTTGCCATATCCTTTCCATAATTGGTATATTCGATGACCAAATCACCGACAAAGACGCCAAAATTATCGGCAGGAAGCGTTATATCTATTTGCTTTTTCTCACCACCAATGACTGTAAACTCACCTTCTGGAGCATTGCTTATGAATCCCTCTGGCAATGTAAAGCTATTAATTACCAATGGAGCAGAACCTGCGTTGTAAATCTCATAGTTGAGGGTGGTAGTTTCCATAATCTTACCGAAAACAATCTGTGTTGTTGTAGCAGAAGGGTTGTTGGAGTAAGATGTACCTGCCTTGTCGAAAACAAATTTAGATTCATATTCCTTCACTTGAGCCTGCACCTTGGCAGAGGAGATAGAACCTGTGATGTTCTCCTTCACCTTGACATAGAACCATCCTGTGCCGAAATCAGCACAGCCTCCACCTCAGCCTCCTCGCCTATGGCAAGATCCACGGGGATGTCGAATTTCACATTGTCATATACGGTGTTGTTACTTCCATAATAAGCCCCTTTCACCAGAGAGAGCGAGTAGTTCTCTGTCTCGCCAGCCACCAAGTCCACTTCGCCTTCGTTCTTCAGCTTCACCTTAACGTTGATGTCAACCGTGCCATCCTCTTTCTGGCTGTAATATACAGGTGTGGAACCTGTTGGGCTTGTCACATTGCTAATTGTCAGTTTGGCCTCCTTCACAAGTTCGGCAGATGTGGCGCTGAAGTTGTCCATATAGACATACTGCGCACGAATGCCGATGCGTTTCGGGCTGTCCAAGTTGATGGTTATGGTGCTCCATCCCTCGATCTCCGACTCGACATATTCTGTGGCTGTGAATCTATGGATTTGTTCGCCCAAAGTGGTGCCATTCTGGTCCACATTGTAGAACTCAACAAACGAAGGATAGGATGTGCTTGCCAAGCCACTGACCTTCACAAACATCGTCACCTCTCCGCTGATGACAGGAGTGACAAGCACGTCTTCGACAACCTCCCCCCCCTCATAGTCGCCTGCATATTGCTTGTATGCAACCAATGTATGAGAGCCGTCAATACCATCGCTGTAACTATAAGAATAGCTCATGTAATAAGGTCCATTACCATCGTAGTTGCCAATGCCAACGATGTGTCTCCAGTTTGAAGCCACGGCGAAGTCGCGTACCGCAGTGTTGATGGGATTCTCAAAATCCGCCACATACGGCGACACCGTCTCTGCTGCAGCCCTGCCCAATGCGGTCACGGCAAGCAGCATTGTTAATAATAGTCTGATTTTTCTCATTAGATTGATAATTTAATGTGTTGTTAATTATATGATTACATTATTGTCTATTGAGGTTGTTGAAATACGTCACTGCCTTGTCCACCCTCCAGTCCCTTATCATGCTTTGTCTATCGGCAGCCTCCACCCTATCCTCCACATTGTCATCAAGCATAGGAAAGAAGTCGATGCCTGTGATTCTTTCCACCTCATCGATGGATTTCACATAAAAAGTCATGTCGTTATGCCCACTTTTGTTAGGGTAGATGAACCCTATTGCCTTTGCCTTCCTGTCGTCGTCGAGCACCACTTTGAAGAACGCATCCGGCACCGCCACCCTATTTCTGCCTATGGTATTTTTGACACCACCATAAAATATTGGACCAGCCACCACATATATGTCACCATAGTCGCGAGCCCACTTGCGGCACTGCATTTCAAGGTCATTCCAATCCCCCTTGTTCAGTTCATGGTTTTGCGGGCACACATTGGTGAAGAGGAAGGACTGCCGTTGAGCCGTTTTGCTCCACTTGCAGTCGCCCGACGGACACAGATGTCCCCTGTCGTATCTCGACGAGTAGTAGTCATCATCGGTGGCTCGCGGTCCAGGCACCTCCATGTCCTCGGAGAATGTGATGTCATCACGCCTGAAATCCCCATTGGTATGCGAAGCCGTCAGATGCCATGCTACCCAGTTGGGCACGCGCCTCGTGACATTATAAGACACCCTGTAGCCCTCTCTTGAGAGCAACAGTTCGTCACCGGCATTTTCCATCGGAGCAGGCACCTCCATCTTTCGCGGCCATGAAGCAGGTTTTGCGACCTTGGTGTCTTTTCCTTTAGACTCAAAAGAAGTGTTTGCAGCATCATCAATATCATTATTAGCAGACGACTGTCTTCTGGCTGCCTGCTCAGCAGCTTTGTTGTCGAAGAAATTAGGGATATCGTTCTTCTCCACCCCCTTTTTCTCCTTACAGCCCACCACCAGCATTGTGGCAAATGCCAACAACCACATCCATTTCTTCATCGTCCAAATATATTTTTAGTGTTTTTCAATAGACCAATTTGTCAGTTGTCAACATCCGCTGACTTCACATTCGCCTGAGATTCGCCGGGCAATGCCTTGGCGGGGTCGAGATGACGTTTACGCACGATGTTCTGCTTCTTCATTGCATGAATCTCAAAAGGCATGTCGTCCGCCTCCTCCGCCTTTATGACCACCTTCATTCCCTGATGTGCGTAGTGTTCCCTAAAATCTACTATGTCGTCGTCGAGCAAGCGGATGCACCCCTCGCTCCCCCTTCCCGGCACACTATTCTCATTATTGGTGCTGCCATGTATGCCGATGCCTTTGTGCCCATGAGTGTCAAGTCGATGGAAATAGTGCCCATAAGCCTTTATCGGTCCACGTCCATCGCCGAAATCATGTTCCCATGTTGAGGCATCCTTTATCTCATTGATGACAAAAGGGTGTGCCATGGTGCAATGAGGAGTACGCATGTCACCCTCCTTCACCTTATCGCCCTTTTTGCTGGCAAAACAGCAGTCATAGCGAGCCACCATGACAGTGTCGTTGCCTTGAGGTTCATATACATACAAATAATAATCCTTCTTGGACATCACGACAAAACAACTGTCGCGCTCCTTCACCTTTTCAGGGAAGGAAAGCCTGCTGTCCTTTACCAAGCGTATTACCTTCCGTCCATTTTCATCCACCAGCTTCTCGCCCGTCTCGTCGTCCGAATAAGGCAATGCCACTTCTCCATTATCCGACACGAAGCCGTCGGCATCCACATGTACCACTGGGTTCTGCCCAACCATGTCGCGACGGCAAGAAGCCAGCGACATCATTGTCGCCAACACGAACATGAGACAAGCTGAATGTAATATCTTGTTGTATATCATCTTCATCATAAAAATAACCACCTCTATAGCATGGCATTACCCCACACTGAAAAGCAACTATTCTGCAAAAATAAAGAAAAAAACATAATAATACACGATTCAAACACATTTTCTTTGTTTTTCAGCCATTTTTTAATATTTTTGTCATTGAATTAAACACAGCATAATGACAGGACGATTCTTTCCCGCCGAATGGCATGAGCAACAATGCATACAGCTGACATGGCCACATGCCGGCACAGACTGGAAATACTGCCTTGACGAAATTACCGAGACTTTTCTTCAACTGGCAGAAGTCATTACACACTACGAAAGACTTATCGTGGTGGCACCAGACATCGAATTGCCACGTCAGCAACTACGCCAACGCCTCAGCGACAAGGCTTTCAGCCAAATAAGTTTCTGCGAATGCCCCACAGACGACACATGGGCACGCGACCATGGCGCACTGACTCTCTTGGGACATAGCGGCAAGCCTGCAGACACCATCCTGATGGACTTCAAGTTCAATGGTTGGGGTGAGAAATTCCCCGCAGCACATGACAATGCCATCAACCGCCATTTGACTGAAACCGGCATACTGACAGCCACCATGGAAGACCATAATGACTTCGTGCTTGAGGGCGGTTCGGTGGAAAGCGACGGAGAAGGCACTGTATTCACCACAAGTAACTGCCTGTTGGCACCACACCGCAACCAACCACTCGACAAAGAAGACATAGAGTCACAGCTGAAGACACGCCTATGCGCGAAACGGGTGGTGTGGCTCGACCATGGGCAACTCTTAGGCGATGACACCGACGGACACATAGACACCATTGTGAGATGCGCACCAAGAAACACACTAATATATGTGTCGTGCGACGATGCCAACGACGAGCAACACACAGACTTTGAAGCACTGAAGCTGCAATTGCAAGAACTACACAACAACGAAGGACAGCCATATAGACTGATTGCCGTGCCGATGCCCGATGCCATCTACGAAGATGGTTACCGTCTGCCAGCCACATACGCCAACTTCGTGATAATCAACGGAGCAGTCATCGTGCCCACATACGGGCAGCCAGAAAAGGACACACAAGCCCTGGAAGCCATTAGAAGAGCATTCCCTGAAAGGGAAGCCATCGGCATCGACGCACGCAGCGTCATTAGGCAACATGGTTCGCTACACTGCCTCACCATGCAATATTTCTGACCCATGCACATCATGTGACATGCCAACAAACCATAGTAGGAAACAAAAAAAACAATCCAAATGAGAGAACTTAAGATAGGTCTGCTGCAACAGCACAATGTGGCGGACATCAATGAAAACATGAAACGCCTCCGTGAAGGCATCACCGACTTGGCACATCACGGGGCGCAACTCATAGTGCTTCAAGAGCTTCACAACTCACTATACTTCTGTCAAGAGGAAAAAGTAGATAATTTCGACCTGGCAGAACCCATCCCCGGTCCCTCAACCGATTTCTATGGCACACTGGCACGAGAAAATGGGGTTGTCATCGTGGCTTCACTATTCGAACGTCGCGCTCCCGGCCTGTACCACAATACCGCCGTGGTGCTGGAACGCGACGGCAGCATTGCCGGCAAATACCGCAAGATGCACATACCCGACGACCCCGCCTACTATGAGAAATTCTACTTCACTCCAGGCGACATCGGGTTCCACCCCATCGACACCAGCGTGGGACGCCTCGGCGTACTTGTCTGCTGGGACCAATGGTATCCTGAAGCAGCACGCCTCATGGCTCTCTCAGGAGCCGAACTGCTCATCTACCCCACCGCAATAGGCTATGAAAGCAGCGACACACCCGAGGAGCAGGAGCGCCAACGCGAAGCATGGACCACCGTGCAACGTGGGCATGCCGTAGCCAACGGTCTTCCCGTGGTGACAGTGAACCGTGTGGGACATGAGCCAGACCCATCAGGACAGACAAACGGCATACTGTTCTGGGGAAGCAGTTTCGTGGCAGGTCCTCAAGGCGAACTGCTCTACAGGGCAAGCAACGACAAAGAAGAATCAGTAGTGGTGAGCATCGACCTTGACCATAGCGAACAAGTAAGACGTTGGTGGCCATTCCTTAGAGACAGGCGTATCGACGAATATGGTGGACTAAAGAAAAGATTTTTAGAGTAATCGGAGTATTCGGAGAATTCGGAGTAATCTGATTACTCTGATTACTCAGATTACTCAGAATTATCAGAATTATTAGAATTATCAAGGGGGGGGATAGTAGGCTATTTGTTTGGGCGAGATTTCCCTGTCAGGCGCAAGAGCAAGGGAGACAAGGCTGCAAGCACCGACAACAACACTACAAGTATGAAAAACCTGCGGTAGCCAAACACATCCTGCACTATGCCCGTAAACACTCCAGCCAGCAGCACCGACAACATAAGTAGCGCCAAACAAGAGTCACCATAGCCTGGAAGATGACGACCTCTGCCATAATACCTGACATACGACACAAAACCCGCCATGCCGAAACCACATCCTAAACTTTCAGCCATGAGGCATGCGCTCACAACCGAAAGGCTGCTTGGCATGAAATAAGCCAGATATAACAACAAGGCATCGGGCACTGTTGCCAAGAGAATCATGGGCAACACCCATCTGCGCAATCCATCGCGACGTACCGCCGCGTGACCTATCAAAAAGCCAACCATCATGGCAAAAACACCAAGGGTGCTTTGGGCAAAAGCCACCTCTTGAGGTCCCAACGACAATCCACCTATGCTCCCTGGGTCTCCAAGGAACATAAGCACTCCCTTCCACACAAAAAACTCATGCAGAGATGCAATGACTACAAACAAGGCAAATGCCCATTGATGCGAATTTGTCCACCATCGGCGCACATCATTCACCAAGCCACTCCATTCTTCACCAAACGACAAATGCTCTATTCTTTCCATACCATAAGGCAATGAAATTGCCATCAGTACAGCCACAAGAAGCATGACAAAAGCAAGCACTTTGAATGCCAATCCCCACGAATCTTCAACATCACGTGTCAGCACTTCCATGTCACCAGCAATCATCAAGGTGATGCCAAGTCCCAATCCCGCAGCCAACAATGCCAACGAGACGGCCTCTGACAACCGGCTTGGCTTGCGGTTTCCAATCAAAGAATTGCAGAAATCGCCTGACAAAACATCATGAAAAGCCCCCACCAGAGAAGCAAGAGAAAGACAAACCCACACGGCTGAGCCATCCCCTTTGGGGTCTAATGACCACGCCACCCCAAACATGGACAAGCAAAAAGCCACTTGGGAACCCACCAACCACCATCCGCGACCAGGCAGCACAATGACAATTGGATGAAACAACTGGCGGAAGACAAAAGGCAGCGAAAGCAAGGCGGTGCCAAACGAAGCCCACGTGTTGCTCACCCCAAGTCGCTTGAACATCACCATGGCTACCGACATTAGCGCCACCAATACAATACCACGTGCAAAACTCAGCAACGGCACCCACAACCATGCACGGCAAGACTTAGCTGTAGCCTTGCCGGCTGCAACTGCCCTCCCTGCTGGATGTCGTCTTTTCTTCATAATCTACTTCTGTTTCCTACCAAACTCAGGGTCTATCTTGATGAAAGCCGCTACGGCAAAGGTTATTATGCAGAAAAGCATTACCAAGACGAAGAAGGTCTGGTACCCCACAGCATCCTTTATCCACCCCGACACCATGCCCGGGAGCATCAGTCCAAGATATGACAATCCTGTGCAAATGGCATAATGGGAAGTCTTGAACTCACCCTGACTATAATATAGCATATAGAGCGTAAGAGCTGTGAATCCCAACCCATAGCCGAACTGCTCGATGAACAGGCAAGTGCTGATGAGCCACAAGCCATCAGGCTGTGTGAAGCTAAGATACACATACACGATGTCGGGCAAGGTTATGGCACATACAAATGGCCACAGCCAACGCTTCAGTCCGTCGCGACTCGCCAACATACCGCCAACGATGCCACCCAGGAGCAGTCCGATAAGGCCTACAGTGCCGTATGCCAAGCCAAATGCCTCTTTTGTCAGACCCAGTCCACCCTCCTCCATCGGACGGAGCAAGAACGTGCTTGCCATCTTGGTGAGCATGGCTTCTGGAAAGCGATAAAACAACAAGAAAAGCAGGACGAACACTATTTGCTTGACAGGCACTTTTGTGAAGAACGAGGAGAGCATCTGCCACAGTCCAAGCATCACGTCATGCGCCGTCAGTCCTTCATTATTTCGGTCAACAGGTCTCGGCATGACAAAATGGTGATAAAGCCAGATGGCTATGAATATGGCTGCGAGGGCGAAGAATATGAGGCTCCATGTAAAAGCTTTGCTGTCAGGGTATATTTTCTGCAATTCGCCAGCCATCCATACGAGTACGCCTTGTCCGAAGATGACAGCTATGCGGTAGAACGTGTTTCTGATTCCGACAAACCACGACTGATCGTGACTATCCAATTCAAGCATGTAGAAGCCATCAGCGGCAATGTCGTGCGTGGCACTGGAAAATGCCATTAGGAAGAAGAAGAACATTGTTCCCTGAAACCATAAATCCGTGTTTACGGTAAAAGCCACACCAGCAAACGCCGCCCCCAAGAGCAACTGCATGGAGAGCACCCACCAGCGTTTGGTTTTGAACAAATCGACAAAAGGACTCCAAAGCGGCTTGATAACCCATGGCAGACCCAACCAACTCGTATAGAGTGCTATTTCGGTGTCGGTCATGCCCATTTCCATATACATCACCACCGCCACGGTCATCACCACCACATTGGGCAATCCCTCGGCGAAGTAGAGCGTGGGAATCCAAGCCCATGGACTTCTTTTCTTTTCCATCTTTTCTATTTATAAAGTTTCTTTATTTCAGCACCTTGGTAATAGTGCAACAGTATCTCATCATAAGCAGCCCCATTTTCTCCCATCATGGCAGCTCCTATCTGGCACAAGCCCACGCCATGCCCCCATCCTGCCCCATGGAGTATGAAGCGCGCGGGCACGCCATGACAGTCGCCTTCAGCATTTACGATAAAAGCCGAACTGAGCAAGTGCGTCTCGCTCAAAGCACGTCTTATTTCAAGTTCCTTGCCAATGGTGAGCGACATCTTGGTACCCTCGATGCGCAATTTGGAAAGGCGACCGCTCCTACCCCTCTCCACAGGAAGAAGAGCCTTGATGTCTCCAAATTCCACTTTCAGTTTCTTTGCCAACAGCGATGACAATTCCTTTTGAGAATACTCCACCGTCCATCTGTAGAAGTCATTAGTCTCCATGTCATAGTCGTTGAGCACTTGAGCAAGCACCTTATGGTCGGAAGTGTTGCAATAAGCATCAGGATTGCCCAAGATCCATCGAGCAGCATTCTGTTCCACCCTAAGGTCGGGCAAAGAAGAGTCAGCGCTGTCGTGAATTGCCCTAAGATAAGGCTTTGGCACATTGTCCCAGCAATACTGGAACTCCTCGGTTACGCCGCCGCAACATTTGCTGAAGCGAGCATCACACACCTCGTCGCCATTAGCAAGCACTTGTCCACGTGTAGCCTTCACCGCTTCAGCCACCTTTTTTTCTGTAGCCTTGGTTATCCCCTGATAACGCTGGCAGTGGTCGTCGGCACAGACATCGAATATGGTGTGGTCCTCACGGTCGTACCATCTTATGATTTCATCGTCCTTCTTGACAAAAGAGAAGAAGCTTTCGCCAGACGCCTGCACCCGTTTTCTGCGCTCCATCTGAGCCAAAAGCCAACTACGAGAGATAACGGCATGAGCCTTGAGCAGTTCGAGAGAAGCCGTTGCTTTCATCTCGCTTGATATTACGCTCTCAAGATAGTTCTCTACTGACAACTCATTGATAGCATGTATTTTATCCGCCTCAACAACCAATCTGAGCATACCCATGAAGGACTGTGTTTCCTTTCGTTGCCAGTGGAAGTCCACCCCAATAGTGACATCAGATAGCGAGAACGAGGCATCCTGTGTCTTGGGTACGAAGAGTAATTCCCTATATAAATTACCATTCCATGAGATACATCCATCAGAGAAGTCCACCTGCTGCATCCCCTCGATAATCTCGCCCTTTGCCATGTAAGGCTTGTTGAGTGTGAAACAGATGTGAATGCCAGAGACGACACCCACCTTCACCTGAGGTTCCTTTTCCATCATGCGAATGGAGCTGTTTTGTTTCTTGTCACCAGCTATGGCATCCACCACCCTCTGCATGTCTTCGGATGAAATGGAAACCTCCTGCAAGATGGAAACAGCCTGTTTGGCAGTGAGGCGCACAAAGTCATCCTCCCGAGGCGTGATAATCAGTCCTGCCATGTCGAGGGCACCCGGACTGACAATCATCTTCCCATCATCCCCGGCATTGTAACAATCCGGACGATGTTTCCTACGAGGGAACACCACAGAAAGGAAATCCCCCTCCTGCAGCCAAGCCACAATATTTAGCATAGGTTCTTCGCCCTGGAGACTTTCAGTCTCGGTCACCTCGGAAGCCAACGCACTCTCCACTTTTCTGAAGAGTTTTTCACCCACCTCCTTGTTTCTGCTTTTCACGAGAAACGCATGACAAGGATAATTCTCTATCGAGAAGATGCCATCGTTTTCGTTGATTTTGAAAATAGGTTTCAAGTCTCGTGCTATCCTCGGCCAAGCCGTCTGCAGCGGCAGCACCCCCGACGAGCCAGCTTGCAAATGCATGTGGTCGGGTGCCGAAGCCCCACAACGCGGACCATTATAGAAGACGGTGAGGCTTGGGAATCTCTCCAACAGCCTGTAGATTTCATAATAAAAGTCATGTATCTGCTGTGGCTGGTGTTTCTTGCCCACGATGGTAAAATGAGTGGGAAGAATGGGGAAAGGATTTACGAGAATGTCGAGTTTTGAATCAAAATCCTTGGCAAACTGCACCTCAGGCCTGTTTTTCTCACAAAGGAAGCAAGGTCTTTCAGCCAGCGTTGCCTTGTCCATCTTTGCGCCAGTGGAAACCATTCTTGCAGGGTTCCATTGCACGTTGACAGCCACGGTCTGCTCTGCATGTTGCAGTTCTCTCGTTTTCACAGCATGCAAGTCACGATAGTGCTGTCTTGCCTCAGGCCATTTCTCCAACTGGCGATTGAAGAAGCGCTCCAGTGAGCCATCGCCTTGCAAGTTGTCGTTCTTTCCCAAGTTCTGCCTTCTTGCTTCTATCTCCAAAGTTCTCAATCGGTCTTTATACCTGTTGTTGGCGTTCACCTTCTCTATGTCAAGGGCAGCATCGCTGTTGCCTCCCCATCTGCGGCAGAGATAAAGTTCGCGATAGATGCGCCCTATACGGTAAGAGCGGCTGAAAGCCAGTCCGAGAGCATAATCCTCTCCATAACTGGTATTGGGGAAGAGAATGTTGCGCAACAAAGGAGTGAAGAAAGCCCTTGGAGCACCCAATCCGTTGATGCGCAGAGCATTGTTGGGTCCATTGTCATCTGTCCACTCACGATGGTCGATAAGTCCAGGAGGCAAGGTGTTGAGTTGGAAGTCGCACATCCTGTATGCTCCTATCACCATGGCAGCCTTCTGCTGGTAGAAGGCATCCACAATCTGTTGCAAAGTGTTCTCCGAGGAATACAGATCGTCGCTGTCGAGCTGCACCGCAAAGCGTCCGCAGCGGTCATCCACCACAGCCATGTTCCAGCACCCCCCTATTCCCAAGTCATGTCGTTCGGGTATGATGTGCACGAGGTGCGGGTCATCGTACTCACCTAACAATTGTGTAGTGCCGTCTGTGGAATGGTTGTCCACTACTATGACATTGTATTTGAACGTGGTCTTCTGAGCCAGGGCGGAATCCACAGCATCACGAATGGTCTTTGCCCTATTGAAGACAGGAATGACCACCGATGCCTCACATTCGAAAGCCTGTTCCTTGAAGTCGGGTATAGCATAAGATGAAGTATCCACCAACGCCCCCAATTCTCCAAGATGGTGAGTGGCAGCTTGTTCCATCTCCACCTGCACCTCCCTGTTGCGAGGATTGACATAATCGAACTGTTTCTCTCCGCTGGCACGCAAGTCATACTCGCACTCAGTGTACAAGAATTCGTCGATGTGCAAGAGCACGCCATTTCGACTAATAAAGAGCCTCAAGTCGTATAGTCCGGCAAATTCATAGTCCGGCAAATTCTCCTGCCCCACATAGTCGCGTATGCCATTCGTGCGAAGGAACAGCAGTGAGCCGAAGTCGAAATCATCGCGAATGCTGCCCAACTGATAGTCTATGGCAGGATGGCGCACCGTTTGTCCATCCTCCACGGAGTAATGGTCAGCATAAACAAGGGACGCCCCCGAATCTTCAGCCACCCTTATCAATCGCTTGGTGGCATACATTCCAAGTTGCACGGGTGCAGACTTGGTGCAAAGCAACACGTAATCCGCCGTGGCTCGACATGCAATGGCTTTGATGGTGGCGGTAGATGTCAATCGTTCTATCGGCACAAAGGTGCAATCGGGCAGAGGCTTGTCACTATCAGCCATTATCCCAGAAACGAGCAGATAAATATGCCGCACAGTGCTGTCAGCACGCAATTGTGCCACTGTCACCTCTGCCTCATTCAGGTTCTCACAAGCCAAGAAGCAGTCGATTTTCCCTCTCATGATAATGTGTTTTTAATTTTTGTGCAAATTTACACAAAAAAAGGCAACGAGAGCGTAAGAGGATGCTGAAAAAGTTATTTCATAAGGGATTTCACATCGATAGAAAGACAAGAAGCAAGAAATACGACTTTTTAACATGCATTTTTTTCATATGACACATATTTATATTATTTTTGCACGGTTTATGCCAATGGAAACAATGTATGCATTTTTCAATGCCGCCATTGAAATAGCCACATTGCAACAAGGCACGACCACATAGGCGAAGAAATACATGCAACGAACCTGATTACCAAAACCAAATAAGAAAAAGATGAAAAAAAGAAGAATGTTTGCAGCAGCATGGCTGCTCATCGGGATGGCAACACAAGTGCTGGCACAGACCCAGCCCATCCCAACAGACAAAGACGTGCGCGTGGGCAAGCTTGACAACGGACTGACCTACTACATCCGTCACAACAACTATCCAGAACATGTGGCAAGTTTCTACATTGCACAAAAAGTTGGATCGGTACAAGAAAACGACGACCAGCGCGGACTTGCACACCTTTTGGAGCACATGGCCTTCAACGGCAGCGACCATTTCAAGGACAACCTGCTGCAAGAATACCTGCAGTCGATAGGTGTGGAATATGGGCGCAACCTCAACGCATACACATCAACCGACCAAACAGTATATTTCATCACTGACGTGCCCACAGCCCGCGTTTCGGCGCTCGACTCGTGCATGCTCATACTAAAGGACTGGTCGAACGGCATCACCCTCGACACCAAGGCAATAGACCAAGAGCGTGACATCGTGCACAACGAATATCGCATGCGCATCGTGGGTACACAGAAGATTCTGGAGCAAAAACTGCCAGAACTATACCCCAACTCCAAATATGGCGAGAGATTCCCCATCGGACTGATGTCGGTGATAGACAAATGCTCGCCAGAGACATTGCGTGCCTATTATAGGAAATGGTATCGCCCCGACAACCAAGGCGTAATCGTGGTGGGTGACATCGACGTGGACCGCACCGAGCAAAAAATCAAAGAGCTCTTCGGCGACATAAAGGTGCCAGCCAACGCTGCGAAAGTGACACCTGTGGAAGTGCCAGACAACAATGAGGGAATCTATGTGGTGGGCAAAGACAAGGAGCAACCCATACCCATGTTCCTGGTGGCAATGAAGCGCGACCCCATCCCTGATGAGCAAAAGAGCGACATGTCGTACATGGTACAAGACTATGCCATCGCAGTAATAACCAACATGCTCAACACCCGACTGGGAGAAGAGGCAAAGAAACCAGAAAGCGCCATGCTGCAAGCATCAGCCGAAGACGGCAACTACCTTGTATCACGCACCAAGAGCGCATTCATGCTCACCGTGGTGCCAAAGGAGGGCAAAGAGCTGGAAGGACTGGCAGCCGCCTTGCGCGAAGCCAAACGCGCGAAAGACCATGGCTTCACCGCTACAGAATACGAACGTGCAAAGTCGGAATACCTGAGCCAGTTGGAGACCATATATAACAATCGTGAGAAGCACGAGACAAACTCTTACTGCTCTCAATATGTGCAGAACTTCATCGATTCCG
The DNA here is from genome assembly GCA_900315745.1 of uncultured Prevotellaceae bacterium. Lineage (GTDB taxonomy): Bacteria > Bacteroidota > Bacteroidia > Bacteroidales > Bacteroidaceae > Prevotella. The sequence continues at coordinate 76,036 of ONAG01000006.1, read as the reverse complement.
AGCCAATACCATCCATAGAAGATGAATACACTCTGATGAACCAAATCGCACCATTGCTCTCTGTAGATGTCATCAACATGGTGGCACAAGCCATAATCTGCAACACCGACACCAACTTCGTGGCACTCGCACTGCTGCAAGACAAAGAAGGAGCTGCATCATTCTCACCAGACGACCTACGCAAAACAGTGAATGCCGTGCGTGCAGAACAGCTCGAAGCATACGTGGACAACGTGAAACAAGAGCCACTGATGGCAGAAATGCCACAGAAAGGCAGCATCGTGAGAGAAAGCGAGAACACCACTTTGGGCTACAAGGAACTCATCCTCTCCAACGGCGCCAAGGTGATGATGAAACACACCGACTTCAATGCCGACGAGATACAAATGGTTGCCAACGCCAATGGTGGAGAATCAATATTCCCTGAATCCGACATCAACAACCTGCAACTCGCAAGCATCATCCTCTCACAAAGCGGCTTAGGCAACTTCTCACAAACAGACCTCCAAAAAGCTCTCGCAGGGAAGCAAGTGAGCACAAGCTTCAACATCACCAGCTCACGCCACGGACTGTCGGCACAGACCACACCAAAAGACTTGGAGACAATGATGCAACTCGTACACCTTGGATTCACCAACGTAACAAAGGACGAGCAAAGCTTCAAGCGCATAATCAATGCTGTGGCAATGCAGATGAAGAACATCAGCAGCAACAACCAAGCTGTGTTTGAAGACTCTGTAATGAGCACCGTCTATGGCAACAACCCACACTTCCGCATTCCTACAGCCGAGGCAATAGAAGGCATCAACTATGACAGAGTGATTGAAATAGGGAAGCAACTCTACAACAATGCTGCCAACTTCACATTCATCTTCGTGGGCAACTTCGACGAGACACAGCTCCGCCAATACATCGAACAATACATCGCTTCGCTGCCATCCACAGGAACACCCAACCTGACGGCAAAGGAAATGCGTACCTTCGTAAACGGCAACAAGACCAACTACTTTGAGAAGAAGATGGAGAACCCACAGGCACAAGCCAATGAGATATGGCGCTCCAAAGCAGTTAGCAACACATTGGAAAACAACGTGATAACCGACGTGGCAGGACGCTTGCTCGACATGACCTTCAACCGTGAGATACGCGAGCGACTCTCTGCCGCATACCATGCAGGAGCCGAAAGCGACGTGGACAACGACGGACTCAGCACATTCCTCACCATAAAAGGTACCGCAATGCTCAACCCTGAAAAGGCAGCAGAGGCAATACCAGAATTTGCAAAAGGCATGGCAGCCACCATCAAGAGTCCCAACTTGGAAGACTTGAACAAGGTGAAGCAGATATTGCTGAAGCAAGCCGACGTGGACGCAAAGACCAACGGCCACTGGCTTGGGATACTCAACAAATGGAACAGATTTGGAGTGGACTTCCAGACCAACTACAAGCAAACAGTGGAAAGCATCACACCAAAAACCATCAGCAATTTCCTGAAAAAAGTCATCATCAAGAGCAAGAACCACATCTCTGTGACAATGATGCCAGAGAAATAACATTACGACATCATTAAGATCCACATTCTTTCACCTTTCACGAGAAAGAGCCATGAACAAGCAATAAAATTGCTGTTCGAGAATGGCTTCTCGTGAAAGGTTTTTCGACTAATTTGAGTATCTGGTAAAAAACCAGGGTGAATAGGGACCTTAGGGACTTCAAGGTCTTTAAGAGCTTTAGGGGCTATCGTTACAAAAACTTTGCTTTTTGCTTTGTATTTCGCTTCGCTTGCATTATCTTTGCTGACGCAAAAATCATGCAGAAAACATCACTATTAGGAAAGGACCTTGCAGAGCTGCGACAAGTGGCCAAAGACTTGGGCATGCCCGCCTTCACCGGTGGGCAAATAGCCGATTGGATCTATCGCCAACATGTGGAAAGCATAGACGAGATGACCAACATATCAAAGTCCAATAGAACGAAACTATCCGAATCGTACACCGTGGGGCGAATGATGCCCACACACAGCCAGCACTCTGTTGACGGAACAATAAAATACCTCTTCCCCACCATCAATGGGAAAAGTGTGGAGACCGTCTATATCCCAGACGGAGACAGGGCCACACTATGCGTATCGTCGCAGGTGGGATGCAAGATGAACTGCCTGTTCTGCCAGACAGGAAAGCAAGGATTCGAAGGCAACCTCACCGTTGGAGACATTCTAAACCAAATATACTCGCTTCCGGAACGCGACACACTTACCAACATCGTGTTCATGGGGCAAGGCGAGCCGATGGACAACCTGGACGCCGTGCTGCAAGCCACCAAGATACTCACAGCCGACTATGGCTGGGCATGGAGCCCCAAGCGCATCACCGTGAGCAGCGTGGGCTTAAAGGGCAAGTTGAGGAGATTTCTCGATGAAAGCGAATGCCACGTTGCCATCAGCCTGCACACCCCGATGCACGAACAACGAGCCGCGCTGATGCCGGCAGAACGAGGAATGCCCATTGCCGAGGTTGTGGAACTGTTAAGGAACTATGACTTCACACACCAACGAAGGCTCTCATTCGAATATATCGTCTTCGGAGGTGTGAACGACAGCAAGGAACATGCACAATCTATAGTGAGACTGCTACATGGACTACATTGCCGCATCAACCTCATAAGATTCCACCAGATACCCGACATCGACCTGCAAGGCACCGATGAAAAGCGAATGGAATGGCTAAGAGACTATCTCACTTCTCATGGCATCTTCACCACCATACGTGCAAGCCGCGGCGAAGACATTTATGCAGCCTGCGGATTGCTGAGCACAGCACAACGCATAGAGGAGGAAAGGAACAAATCCGCCAAAACGCCTCATACACAATAAGTCACAACCAACAACAAACATACCACAATGGAAAATGACAAAATACGCATCGCCATCACGCACGGCGACACCAACGGCATAGGCTACGAGACCATCTTCAAGATATTCTCCGACCCAGCCATGCTCGAACTATGCACCCCAATAATATATGGTTCGCCAAAAATAGCTGCCTACCACCGCAAGACCCTCGGACTGCAAACCAACTTCACCATCATAAACAATGCAGAAGAAGCCAACGACAACCGTCTGAACATACTCACCTGCTTCAATGACGAGGTGAAGATAGACATAGGCACACCAACCAAAGCATCCGCAAAAGCCGCACAATTGGCTTTGGAAAGAGCACTCACAGACTTCGAAAAAGAATTGTTCGACGTTTTAGTGACAGCACCCGTATCAGAAGAAGATAATCAAGACGGCATGGATGCATCCTCAACCACGAAGCACATAGAAAGAGCCACGAGCCATGACGGCAAGAGCCTTACGATACATGTGAACGGAGGTTTGAGAATAGCGTCGGTGACAGACGACATGCCATTAGGAGACGCCCTGCGCGAATTGCGCAAAGACCTTATAGTAGATAAGGGCACCACCTTCTTCAACAGCCTGAAGCGAGATTTCCGCCTGTCCTCCCCTCGCATAGCACTACTGCAAGTAAACCCACAATCAGGTGCTGAAGAGGAAGACATACTGAAACCTGCAATCGCAGAAATGCACAACGAAGGCGTGGGCATATATGGTCCATATCCTGCAGACGATTTTTTCAGCAATATGCTTCACTCAAATTTTGATGGCGTGCTTGCGATGTACTACAACCAAGCCATGATGCCTCTGCGCCTGCTTGCAGAGGAGGGAAGGCTGACACTGACAGCAGGACTGCCCATAGTTCACACTTCTCCTGGCACCACACCCAGTTTCGACATTGCAGGAAAAGGCATTGCCGATGAATCAACGTTAAGAAATGCCATCTATCTCGCCATAGACACCTTCCGCCATCGTGCCGAATACGACGAGCCAATGGCAAATCCACTGAAAAAGCTCTACCACGAGAAGCGCGATGAAAGCGAAAAGGTAAGGTTCGCAATCCCAAAGAAGCACGAACCCCAATCATAGTGTCGCAACTCACCCATGCCGAGATGTGGCAACACCTGAACAATGCCGACTTCATGTCGGCATTGCTTGTTTGCATACATCAGCTCCACCCGTCATTTCCTGACCAATGTAGAACCTTTGGTTTCTTTACCGTCCACCTGCACGGCATAGACACCATTTGGCAACGAACGAAGGTCTAAGACACACTCCTGCCCACCCTTCACCACTTGCATCTTTTTCACCATGACACCCGAGGTGGCAAATACAGTTATATTGAGAGGGGCCGTTGCTGGTTTGTCAAGACGAATAAGCAACAAGCCATCTGCCATGGAGAAGTCCACACCCCTTGGTGCATTGGAAGAAATCCCCTTGACATTGGACAAGCCTAAAACATCAAGCAAGCCGGCATAGGCGTCCACCTCGCCATACCCATACAAGTTGTTTGGGTATTCGAGTGATTCGTCATAATGGCGCGAAGTCCTGCTTATGATTCCCAAGACCTGTTCGGGAGTGAGGTCTGGCTTTGCTTGCAGCCAAAGAGCGATGGCGCCAGCCACCACGGGAGTGGACATCGATGTGCCACTGTTGGCATTCCAAGCATACGTGCGGCCCTGGAAATCGAAATGAGCCACATCAGAGAGGATATCGCCTGCATCGGGATTGTTCTCAAGATAGAAACTGCTGTAGGAAGAAATGACATTTGTACCAGGTGCCATGACATCAGGCTTAATGCGATTGTCGAAAGTGGGTCCTACAGAAGAGTATTCACTCCTCATGCCAGACGTTCCCTGATCATAGGGACGATATTCACCTATGTAGTTGACAATGCCAGTACGGTAGCCAGTAGCTCCCACGCAAATGACAGAAGGCGCGCTTCCTGGAGAATGAAGCGAATAGGCATTGTCGCCGAGGGCAGCGTCATGAGGGATCAGATACCCCACCCCACGGAACAATTCCACCTCCACCTGATTGCCTATGATTTCCACTCCTACATAGCGCCCCTGCCCCAACAACCTATCGGTCTGCAACACCACCTCCAACACATTCTCCGATGGATTGAAGCATGAAGGATAGCAATTGGCCGTGAAGTAATAAGGTTGCTCACCCACGAGCAGAGTATCTGTGACCAGAGAGTCGGGTGCTGCATATATACCAGCAACAGAAATTGGATAATCCGCGGTTTCTCCGTTAATTCCTGTAAGATGGAACAAGAGAATGTATTCATCGCTTTTGCTCTTGGCCGAGAAATAGGAAGCTCTTCCAGTGGAAATTATAGTGACCTCCGTGCTCTGCAATTCGGCAGGCTTGCGCACATGATTGGTGAAATGTCCTGAATTGCCAGCCGATGCCACAAGGATATGTCCTGGTCCTGTGATGCTATCAAGTATTTCGTAATACAATTGGTCATCACCCCTGAAATCCATCGAAGAGCCTTCGCTGAACGACACCACACAAGGCACGCCCAAAGCATCCGCATAGTCGAAGATATACTTGAATCCCAGGGCATCAGTGGCATAGGTGAACTTGTATATGTCGGCAGAGTCTATCAGAGCCACGTCTTCAGTCACAGCATTGCTCACAAGACAGATGTCAGCCTCTGGAGCCATGCCCCTGTATGCCGTGTCGTAGCCACTGCCAGCAGCAGAGCCAAGAGTGTGGGTACCATGGGTCTGGATCAAGCCATCTCTGGAATGTGCATAATTCTTGATGGCTTCCTCAGTCGTGTATTCAGCCCCCACATAGCAGCGGCTTCCCACGGTATCCGTGGAAAGGAAATCCCAAAACCTGCGTATGCGGTAATTGGTAGCCGAAGCATCATCATAGAAGTTGGGGTGTGTTAGGTCGAAGCCTATGTCCTCCACCCCCACAAGCACCCCCTTGCCTGTGAAAGCCTGTGGCAAGCCCTCGCCCAGATGAGCCCTTGCCCCGCCCATGAGCACTGTAGTGGTGTCCATATGTATGCTGTTGCCCTGTCCAGCCTCAATGCGCATCACTTCGGGCTGCAATGACAAGGCAGGAAGGGCACGCAAAGGTATGCTTGCAATAAAAATGTTGCCATAAAGAGCCAGAGGGCGGCATCCCAATTTGGTGAGCACTTCAGCATCGCCCCCTTCGACACGCACGAAGGCACACACCTCACGGTCGGCTTTTGCAGGAGCATGCCTCATTTCACTACGACCATGGAGAGTGATCTGCCTGACCAGCGACGACATCTTGCCATAATCGGCATATTGAGCTGACACTCCCAAAGCAGCAAGGAGCATTGTCATAAGAAGAATGGACTTTCGCATATGGATGATGTTTATGGGACCTGCCTTGCAGGATATGATTTGCAAAATAAGCGAAAAAAAACGACATCAGCAAATAATTGGCATCTGTTTCTACAAGAATGAAAAAAGCTGCTCGCACTTTGCAATAATGTGCATTACACAACGATGTGATTTGCACAAAGCAAAATGCGAGCGGCAGAAACAGTTAAATCAAAGAAGTCTTATCTCCTTGTGGAAACAGTGAACTCAGTGACATTAGACATCACACGGTTACCCTGCAATACCGAGAGACAGAACGTTGCCAATCCATTTTTAATCTTTCCTGATTTCACCATGGCTGTATATCGTATGCCCTTCCCCGGGTCGAGATGCTCAACGTGAATAGAAGGAGAGACATATACATTCTTCAAGCCTGAAGACTGTATGACACTTGGTTGCAAGTCGTATAAAGTCTGGTCGGAAGTATTATAGACCTCGAAAATGACTTTGCACGTCTCGTTGGAGCTTAAATAGCCATCTCTGTTGTCGTCAACAAAGCGTGGATTGCGTATCTCCAACTGGGTGTTCACCTCATACCCAGAACTGAGATCCTCAATGCTTGACGCAGATGGAGACTTCACTTGGGCACTGGAAGCAGAATAATTGTCTGTATAATCCTCCCCCTGGAAATCGTAGAGTCTGTCATCACCACCATTTGAAGGGTCGAAATAGGCGTTTTCATCGTCATACGACTGCTTTTTCTTCTGCATGTTTGGCTTGACCTCGTTTTGATAATGGTCGCGTACTTCTTTCTTCTTGGCATTATCAGCAGCACTGCCGACAGCAGCCCCCACTATGGCACCTCCAGCCATTCCAACAACAGTACCTAAATGGTATCCTCTATACCCATCGGTGACCCCTCCGATAGCAGAGCCGAGAATTGAGCCTAAATGAGCACCAGTGTAAGCACCCGATCCAGCATAAGTGCCGCATCCCGAAAGTACGATGGTCGCACAGACCATACAAACAAATACCTTTCTCATCGTAATAACATATTTAGTACGATGCAAAGATACAAGCAAAAAAGGCAAACGACAATGGAAAATCCCGAAAAAAAGTAGGGAAAACCCTAAAGTTATGAAAATAACACACCATGGATGCAATGATACCATGAAACATTAAAGCCCTTGGCAAAGATTGCCAAGAGCTCTAAAAATATAGTGTAAAATCTTCGGCGTGATGAATTATTCAGCCTTTGCCTCCTCAGCAGGAGCCTCTGCAACCTCAGCCTTGTTGGCTGACTTGCGGCTACGGCGAGTCTTTCTGCCAGTCTTGGCAGCCTTTGCCATGTTCTCGTCGAAGTCCACCAACTCGATGAAGCAGATTTTAGCAGCATCGCCAAGCCTTGTACCGAGTTTGATGATACGAGTGTAGCCACCTTTGCGGTCGCCCACCTTCTCGGCCACTGGTCCGTAAAGTTCCTTGAGCGCTTCTTTGTTCTGCAAGTAGCTGAAGACCACACGACGTGAGTGTGTAGAATCGTCCTTGCAGCGGTTGATGAGCGGCTCGGCATATTTCTTGAGTGCCTTTGCCTTGGCGAGAGTCGTAGTGATTCTTTTGTGCATGATCAGCGAAATAGTCATGTTGGCAAGCATGGCGTTGCGGTGATCTGCAGTACGACTCAGATGGTTGAATTTCTTATTGTGTCTCATTAGTTCTTTTAATTTTCAAGTTTGTACTTTGAAATATCAGTTCCAAACGAAAGATTCAGACTCTCGAGCAAATCATCAAGCTCAGAGAGCGATTTCTTACCGAAGTTGCGGAACTTAAGGAGGTCAGTCTTGTTGTACTGAACAAGGTCACCAAGTGTTTCCACATCAGCAGCCTTGAGGCAGTTGAGTGCACGCACGCTGAGGTTCATGTCCACAAGTTTTGTCTTGAGCAATTGTCTCATGTGCAGCACCTCCTCATCAAATTCCTGGTTCTTTTGATGCTCCGGATTCTCAGGAGTAATCTTCTCATCAGAGAACAGCATGAAGTGATGGATGAGGATTTTAGCAGCTTCCTTAAGAGCGTCCTTCGGGTGAATGGAACCATCCGTTGACACCTCGAGAACGAGTTTGTCATAGTCAGTTTTCTGTTCGACACGATAAGGTTCCACAGCATACTTGACATTACGGATTGGGGTGTAGATAGAATCGATTGGAATTACGTTGACGTCGGTGCAGTAGTCTCTATTCTCATCAGCGGGGACATATCCACGTCCCTTGTTGATAGTAATGTCCAACTGCATGGACGCTTTGACATCTAAATGACAAATCACCAAATCTGGGTTTAACACTTCAAATCCAGTCAGATACTTGGTAATATCACCAGCCTTGAATTCAGTGGAATTCTCTACGGTGATACTAACTTTTTCGTTCTCGAATTCTTCTACTACTTGCTTGAACCTCACTTGTTTGAGATTCAAGATAATGTTGGTGACATCCTCCTTAACTCCTGGCACGGAAGAGAACTCATGCTCGACACCGCCAATTTTGACTGTGTTGATAGCAAAGCCCTCAAGTGAGGAGAGCAGAATGCGTCGCAAGGCATTACCTATAGTAACGCCAAAGCCGGGCTCGAGAGGACGGAATTCGAATTTACCGAACTTATCGTTCGCCTCCAACATTACGACTTTATCGGGTTTTTGAAATGCTAATATCGCCATTAATTTAATGATTATTTAGAGTACAACTCAACGATTAACTGCTCCTTGATGTTTTCAGGAATATCAGCGCGTTCAGGTTTGTGGAGGAATTTACCACTCTTAGTGTTTTCATCCCACTCAATCCACCCGTACTTGCTGTGGTTGAATCCTGCGAGTGCTGCCTCGATGACCTCAAGTGACTTCGATTTTTCACGTACACCTACGATCTGTCCGGGCTTCACTGAATACGATGGAATATTCACGACGTTTCCGTCGACCACTATATGCTTGTGGCCAACGAGTTGGCGAGCAGCAGCGCGAGTTGGTGCAATACCCAGGCGGAACACCACGTTGTCGAGGCGGCTTTCCAGGTTTTGCAGCAGCACCTCACCGGTGATACCCTCAGCCTTTGCTGCTTTTTCAAACATATTACGGAATTGGCGTTCAAGCACACCATAAGTGTACTTGGCCTTTTGCTTCTCTGCCAACATGACAGCATACTCCGACTGCTTGCGGCGGCGGTTGTTGCCATGCTGTCCAGGAGGGAAGTTTCTCCTGGACAAAACTTTGTCAGCACCGAAGATGGGTTCACCAAAACGGCGTGCAATTTTTGATTTCGGTCCAATATATCTTGCCATAATATAAAAAAATGTCTGTTTTTGTTTGTTTTTTGGTCTCTACATCATAATTGTGTAATGCGAGCACCATGATTAGAAATTATACGCGACGGCGTTTTGGAGGACGGCATCCATTGTGTGGCAATGGAGTGACATCGATGATTTCTGTAACCTCGATACCAGCGCCATGGATGGCACGAATAGCGGACTCACGTCCGTTGCCCGGTCCCTTAACATATGCCTTCACCTTGCGCAGGCCAAGGTCATAAGCAACCTTTGCACAATCTTCAGCAGCCATCTGAGCAGCATATGGAGTATTCTTTTTTGAACCACGGAATCCCATTTTGCCAGCAGACGACCATGAGATGACTTGTCCCTCGCTATTAGCCAAGGACACGATAATATTGTTGAAAGAGCTATGGACATGAAGTTGTCCGAGAGCATCAACCTTGACGTTTCTTTTCTTAGAAGTGACTGTTTTCTTTGCCATGATCTTGAAATTTTAGCAGAAATTACTTGGTTGCCTTTTTCTTGTTAGCGACAGTCTTCTTCCTACCTTTGCGGGTACGTGCATTGTTCTTTGTGCTCTGTCCACGTACGGGAAGACCGTTACGATGTCTGATGCCTCTGTAGCAACCGATGTCCATGAGGCGCTTGATGTTCATTTGGATTTCCGACCTGAGGTCGCCTTCCACTTTGTATTCAGCACCGATAATCTCACGGATTTTGGCTGCCTGATCGTCAGACCATTCGTTGACTTTCAGTTCGCGGCTCACGCCCGCCTTATCCAATATCTTTGCTGAACTACTTCGACCTATACCATAGATATAAGTCAATGCGATTTCGCCACGCTTGTTTTGGGGCAAATCTACTCCAACAATTCTTATTGCCATTTTACTGTAAAAAAATAATTAAAAAAGTTGATGAATACATTCTTGGTACTCAAGCACATCCATTCAGAGTTTTAGCCCTGACGCAATTTGTACTTGGGGTTCTTCTTGTTGATAACAAAAAGGCGACCCTTGCGTCGAACGATTTTGCAATCTGGTGTGCGTTTTTTCAATGATGCTCTTGTCTTCATAATCAGAAATTATTTGTATCTAAACACTATCCTGCCTTTAGTCAGGTCGTAAGGACTCATTTCCACCTTGACCTTGTCTCCGGGCAAAATTTTAATGTAGTGCATTCTCATCTTGCCCGAAATATGGGCAGTAATGGGGCACCCATTCTCTAACTCCACACGGAACATGGCATTGGAGAGAGCCTCCACGATAGTTCCGTCTTGCTCAATTGCGGATTGTTTCGCCATAAACTAATTCAATTTTCCAACTACTGATTCTATTTCATCGAAAGAAGATAATATCTCGGACTTACCTCGCCTTATGACGATGGTGTGCTCATAATGGGCGGCGGGTTTGCCGTCTCGCGTGCGTACGCTCCATCTGTCGGCATCAAGTTGTATTGCCCTGTCTCCCATGGTAATCATAGGCTCTATAGCTATGCACATGCTTTCTTTAAGCATTGTTCCGTTGCCACGTCTGCCATAGTTGGGGACCATTGGATCTTCGTGCATCTTACGACCTATGCCATGACCGGTAAGTTCTCTGACGACACCATATCCGGCAGACTCGCAAAAGTCTTGCACTGTGGAACCAATGTCGCCCACATGGTTTCCTGCCACCGCCACATCAATAGCCTTGTAGAGTGCTTCATAAGTAGTCACCAACAACTTTTTCACTTCCGGCTTCACCTCGCCCACGCAGAACGTATAGCAAGAGTCGCCATTGAAGCCATCCAGCAAAGTGCCACAATCAATAGAAATGATGTCGCCTTCACGAAGGACGGTCTTGTCGTTGGGGATACCATGCACCACGAAGTCGTTGACAGAGGTGCAGATATTGGCAGGGAACGGATTCCCATAAGGATTGGGAAAGTTGAGAAATGTTGGTATCGCACCATTATCCCTAATGAACTCTCCTGCAATCTTGTCAAGTTGGAGTGTTGTCACTCCAGGCTTGATATGTTTCGCCAATTCGGCGAGCGTCCGGCCCACAAGCCGGTTAGCTCGCCTCATCAGCTCTATTTCATCTTCTGTCTTAAGAAATATACTCATTAGAGGATATTAATAAGCAGACGGAGTATTGCCGCGGGTATGTCCAACATTGAGCAACCCATCGTAGTGACGCATCATCAGATGGCTCTGAATCTGCTGCAAAGTGTCGATGACAACACCAACAAGGATAAGCAGCGACGTACCGCCGAAGAACTGAGCAAATCCTTGAGGCACACCCAGCAAGCTTGCCAAAGCAGGCATGATGGCAATGAAGGCAATGAACAAAGAACCAGGCAATGTTATTCTCGACATGATAGTCTCGATATAATCAGCGGTTGGTTTTCCAGGCTTTACACCAGGAATGAATCCATTGTTGCGCTTCATGTCCTCAGCCATTTGGGTAGGATTGAGGGTGATAGCTGTGTAGAAGTAGGTGAAGGCAATGATGAGAATTGCAAACACCACGTTATACATCAAGCTGGTGTGGTCGAGCAAAGAACGAACCACATAATTGGTACTGTTCGACGAATATTGCACCAATGCCAATGGGATGAACATCAATGCCTGGGCAAAGATGATAGGCATCACGTTAGCGGCAAAAAGTTTCAAGGGGATATATTGGCGTGCGCCACCATAAGTCTTGTTGCCCTGTACACGACGCGCATACTCCACTGGAACCTTGCGTACCGCCTGCACCAGAAGGATAGAGGCGCACACTACAGCGAAGAGTATGAGCAATTCGATGATGAGGAACACAGCACCACCACCCTTAGTCTCCACGAAGCGGTTGGTAACCTCCTGCATGAAAGCACTCGGGAGCCTTGCGATGATACCAATCATAATGATGAGCGAAATACCATTACCCACACCCCTGTCGGTGATACGCTCACCGAGCCAAAGGATGAACATGCTGCCTGCTGCCAAGATGATCAGTCCGGTCCACATGAACCAGTTCCATGAAATGGCTGGGTTCAGAGCTCCTGCAGATTGGATCTTGAGGTTGATGAGATATGAAGGAGCCTGGAAGAGCAAGATAGCCACAGTAAGGATACGTGTGTACCACATGATCTTCTTTCTTCCGCTCTCACCCTCACGCTGCATTTTTTGGAAATACGGCACAGCCACAGCCAGCAGCTGCATCACGATGGATGCCGAGATGTAAGGCATGATCCCCAATGCGAAAATGGAAGCATTGGAAAATGCACCACCGGAGAACATGTCGAGCAACGACATCAGGCCACCCGTAGTCTGTTTTTGCAGATTTTCCAACTTGTCCGGGTCAATACCAGGAAGTACGACGAACGAGCCAAAACGGTAGATTGCCGTGAACAGGATGGTGATGAGGATTCGTTGGCGCAAATCCTCCACCTTCCAGATGTTCTTCAGTGTTTCGATAAACTTTTTCATTTACTTAGATTATAGTTGTGTTACCACCAACTGCCTTGATAGCTTCTTCGGCAGTTTTAGAGAAAGCATTAGCTTCCACATCAACCTTGATAGTGAGTTCTCCATTGCCAAGAATCTTAACGAGTTCCCTGCCATTGGTCAAGCCAGCAGCCTTGAGTTCCTCGATACCGATCTTTGCAACACCTGTTTTCTCAGCAATCTTCTGCAGTGAAGACAAGTTGATGGCATGATACTCCTTATGGTTGATATTCTTGAATCCGGTTTTGGGCAGACGGCGTTGCAAAGGCATCTGACCACCTTCAAATCCAATCTTTCTCTTATATCCTGAGCGCGCCTTAGCACCTTTGTGACCACGTGTGGAAGTGCCACCAAGTCCAGAACCGGTACCACGTCCGAGGCGTCTGCGTGAGTGTGTTGACCCTGCTGCAGGCTTTAAAGTATGCAATTTCATAAGTCTAAAGCTATTAAATGTCTTATTGTTTACTCAACTATGGTTACCAGATGGTGAACTTTGCGTATCATGCCACGGATGGCAGGAGTGTCCTCTTTCTCAACTACCTGTGAGATTTTGTGCAAGCCAAGTGCTTGGAGGGTACGTTTTTGATCAACTGGATAACCAATTTTACTCTTTATTTGCTTAATCTTGATTGTAGCCATATCGAACCTCCTTATCCTCTAAATACTTTTTGCATTGATATGCCACGCTCTCCAGCGATGGTGTAAGCGTCGCGCATCTCACACAAGGCCTTGATAGTAGCCTTCACAAGGTTGTGAGCATTGGAAGAGCCTTTTGACTTTGCCAACACATCAGTGATGCCGGCGCTCTCGAGCACGGCACGCATGGCACCACCAGCCACCATTCCTGTACCAGGAGCGGCAGGCTTGAGGAACACTTTAGCGCCACCGAAGGCCATTTCCATCTCATGAGGAATAGTACCTTTCAAAACGGGCACCTTAACCAGATTTTTCTTGGCAGCCTCAACACCTTTTGCGATGGCTGCAGTAACCTCACCAGCCTTGCCGAGACCCCAACCGATGACTCCGTTACCGTCACCTACAACGACGATGGCAGCAAATGTGAACGTGCGACCACCCTTTGTCACCTTTGTAACACGGTTGATGGCCACGAGGCGATCTTTCAACTCTGCGTCACTATTGATTTTTACTCTATTGATTGCCATAATCGCTTAAAAATTTAGTCCACCTTTACGGGCTGCATCAGCCAGTTGCTTCACTCTACCATGATAAAGGTATCCATTACGGTCGAACACTACAGAGGTGATGCCTGCGGCAAGAGCCTTCTCAGCGATCAACTCGCCAACCTTCTCAGCCTGCTGAGCCTTGGACATTTTTTCCAAACCCAGTGATGAAGCTGAAACGAGTGTCTTTCCTTTCGGATAGTTCTTCATTTCCACCTTGTTCTTTGAGTGGTTTTTCTTCACCAAGGTAGTAAAAGGCTTGTCCTTGTTTACCCAAGAGTCGTCAATAATCTGAACATAGATGCCCTTGTTGCTGCGGAAAACAGACATGCGTGGGCGTTCAGGAGTACCGTTGACCTTTTTGCGGATTCTGAATTTTATCTTAATTCGTCTTTCTTCTTTTTTCGTTGTCATAATCGTAAATTATTAAAGTTACTTGGCAGAAGCCGACTTACCAGACTTCCTGCGGATGACCTCACCCTTGAACAGGATACCCTTGCCCTTGTAAGGCTCAGGCTTGCGGAAAGAGCGAATTTTAGCACAGATGAGTCCGAGCAACTGCTTGTCGCATGACTCCAAATTGATGACAGGATTCTGATTTCTCTCAGATTTTGTCTCCACTTTCACCTCAGGCGGCAGCATGAGGAAGATGGGGTGTGTATAACCCAGAGCAAACTCGAGGAGATTGCCTTGGTTTGAGACACGGTAACCAACACCTACAAGTTCCAGAGTTTTCTTGAAGCCTTCGCTAACGCCTACAACCATGTTGTTGACCAGAGCGCGATAAAGGCCATGGAAAGCTTGCTTCTGCTTGAGGTTTACCGGGCTGTCCTCTTTGATAGAGAAAGTGATTTCCCCATTTTCAATTTTCATGTCGATGGAAGGATCCACATATTGCGAAAGTTCGCCTTTTGGACCTTTCACAGAAACGACATTCTTGTCCTGCTTGATTTCTACACCAGCGGGGATTACAATTGGCAATTTACCTATTCTTGACATAATGTATCCTCCCTGAATTAATAGACAAAGCAAAGTACCTCGCCACCGATTTTGAGTTCGGCAGCTTCCTTGTCGGTCATTACACCTTTGGATGTGGACAAGATTGCGATGCCCAATCCATTGATTACTCTCGGCATGTCCTTGTATCCGGTGTATTTGCGGAGACCAGGAGTGGAAACTCTCTTGAGCTTCTTGATGGCGTTAGCCTTTGTGGTCGGGTCATACTTGAGCGCGACCTTGATGGTTCCTTGTGGTCCATCCTCAATGAACTTGTAGTTGAGGATGTAACCTTTCTCGAAGAGGATTTTTGTGATTTCCTTCTTCAAGTTTGAGGCAGGAACTTCCACAACACGGTGATGAGCCATGATTGCGTTTCTGAGCCTCGTCAGATAATCTGCTATTGGATCTGTCATATAATAAAATGTTTAATTAATCGGGACTCCCCCGACAATATTAAATAAGTGAAGAAATCTTACCAACTGGCCTTTTTCACACCTGGGATGAGACCAGCAGAAGCCATTTCCCTGAATTGGATACGCGAGATGCCGAATTGCCTGATATATCCCTTTGGACGTCCGGTGATTTTGCATCTGTTGTGCAATCTGATAGGATTGGCATTGCGTGGTATGCTCTGCAGTTTGCGTGCAGCCTCATAAGCCTCAGCGGGATCGTTTGCTGTGGCGATGATTTTCTTTAGTGCAGCGCGTTTCTCAGCATACTTGGCCACCAGTCTTGCTCTTTTGACCTCGCGGGCCTTCATTGATTCTTTTGCCATTGTTATGCGTTTTTAGCGTTTTTGAATGGGAGGCCAAAAGCCTTAAGCAGGGCGAAGCCCTCCTCGTCGGTGTTGGCTGATGTGACAAAGGTGATGTTCATACCCTGGATGCGCTCGATGGTGTCGAGGTTGATTTCCGGGAAGATGATTTGCTCGTCAATACCGAGAGTATAGTTTCCTCTTCCGTCCAGCTTGGTCTCGATGCCTTTGAAGTCGCGGATACGTGGGAGAGCGATGCGCACGAGTTTCTCGAGGAACTCATACATGCGGTCGCGTCTGAGAGTAACCATGACGCCGATAGGCATTTTTTTACGAAGCTTGAAGTTAGCTATATCCTTTTTAGAATAAGTAGCAACGGCCTTCTGTCCTGTGATGGTAGTCAACTCATTGACAGCCACGTCGATGATTTTCTTTTCCTGAGTAGCGTCTCCAAGTCCTTGGTTGATGACGATTTTCTTGAGTACAGGAATCTGCATAGGTGAAGAGTAGTTGAACTGCTTCATCAGTGCCGGAGCAATCACCTCCTTGTATTGTGTTTTTAATTGTGCTGTATTCATTACTTGATTTCCTCCCCAGAACTTTTAGCGATACGAACTTTTTTGCCGTCGGCATTAACCTTGATGGCGATACGGGTGGCCTTTTTGGTTTTCGGGTCGATCAGGCTCAGGTTGGAGATATGAATAGGAGCCTCAACCTTCACGAATCCACCTTGCGGGTTCTTAGCTGAAGGTTTAGTGCTCTTAGTGACAATGTTGACCCCCTCTACGGTGGCGCGCATTTTCTCACGGTCCACGTTGAGCACCTTTCCAGTCTTGCCCTTGTCATCACCTGCGAGGACGATGACTTTGTCGCCTTTCTTTATATGTAACTTTATCATTAGTATAATCCTTTGAAATTATTAAAGCACTTCAGGTGCGAGTGAAACGACTTTCATATTCACTGCACGGAGTTCACGAGCGACTGGGCCGAAGATACGGCTACCGCGAAGTTCACCGGCATTGTTGAGCAGCACACAGGCGTTGTCGTCGAAGCGGATGTAAGAGCCGTCGGCTCTACGAATCTCTTTCTTTGTACGCACGATCAAAGCCTTCGAAACAGCTCCTTTCTTGAGGTCGCTTGACGGTATTACGTTCTTGACAGCGACCACGATGATGTCGCCAACACTGGCGTAACGACGGCGTGTACCACCGAGCACCTTGATGCAAAGTGCCTCGCGTGCGCCGCTGTTGTCGCAAACTGTGAGTCTTGTTTCTGTCTGTATCATGATTACTTAGCTTTTTCGATTATTTGAACTAGTCTCCATCTCTTGGTTTTGCTCAGAGGTCGAGTTTCCATGATGAGGACGGTGTCGCCAATATTGGCCTCGTTCTTCTCGTCGTGTGCGTGATATTTCTTAGTCTTCTGCACAAATTTACCATAGATAGGGTGCATCTCCTTGAACTTTGATGCAATAACGATGGTTTTATCCATTTTGTTGCTGACTACGACACCCGTTCTTGTTTTTCTTAAATTTCTTGTTTCCATCTGGCCCATTGTTATTTGTTAAGTTCTCTTTGACGCAGTACGGTTTTCATACGAGCAATGTCTTTACGCATCAACTTAATCTGAGATGGATTCTCCAGAGGAGTGATGGCATGATTGAGCCTCATGGTGTGGAGATTTGCAACAGTCTCCTCAAGTCTCTCTACCAAGTCCTGAGTAGTGAGTTCCTTTATTTCATTAATCTTCATGTCTTATGCGTTTTTATCGTAGTCACGTCTTACCACAAACTTAGTTTTCACGGGAAGTTTCTGTGCTGCGAGGCGCAGAGCCTCCTTAGCGATGTCGAAACTAACACCTTCCACTTCGAAGAGGATACGTCCGGGCTGTACAGGAGCCACCCATCCAGCAGGGTCACCTTTACCTTTACCCATACGTACATCAGCAGGCTTGCGAGTGATGGGTTTGTCGGGGAAGATTCTGATCCATACCTGTCCCTCGCGCTGCATGTACCTGTTCACGGCGACACGGGCAGCCTCAATCTGGCGGCTGTCGATCCACTTGTGCTCAAGAGTCTTGATGCCAAATGAACCGAATGCCAGCTGTGTACCTCTTTGGGAGTTGCCTTTCTTGCCACGTCCGTCTTGAGGTCTTCTATATTTTACTCTTTTTGGCTGTAACATTGTAGCTTCTTACTTTTAACGGTTATTGTTTCTCTTGCGTCCGCCACGTCCTTGGCGTCCGGCATTACCTTGGCGTCCACCCTGCTTCTCCTGTGTGAAGTTTGGTGCGAGGTCCACCTTGCCATAGATTTCGCCACGGCAGATCCAGACCTTGATACCCAGGATACCCACCTTTGTGAGAGCCTCAGCTTGGCAATAGTCCACGTCAGCCCTGAAAGTGTGTAGAGGAGTACGTCCTTCCTTATACATCTCCTTGCGAGCCATTTCAGCTCCGTTGAGACGTCCGGTGATTTGCACCTTGATGCCTTCAGCCCCTGCTCTCATGGCGTTAGCGATGGCCTGCTTGATAGCCCTACGATAGGCAATCTTGCCTTCCACCTGGCGAGCGATGTTGTAAGCCACGATGTTGGCATCCACATCTGGTTTTTTCACCTCGTAGATGTTGATTTGGATTTCCTTGTTGGAGAGTTTCTTAAGTTCCTCCTTGAGTTTATCCACGTCTTGTCCACCACGTCCGATCACGATGCCCGGTCTGGCAGTGCAGATGGTGATGGTGACAAGCTTGAGTGTGCGTTCGATGACGATTCTTGACAAGCTGGCTTTAGCCAGGCGCTCGTTGAGATACTTGCGGATTTTCTGGTCTTCCACGAGATTGTCTCCGAAGTTCTTGCCTCCGAACCAATTGGAATCCCATCCTCTGATGATACCTAAACGGTTGCTAATTGGATTAACTTTCTGTCCCATTCTACTTATTGTTTATCGTCATTAGTTCTTGAATCTACGAAAAGTGTGACATGGTTGCTGCGTTTGCGGATTCTGTAGCCACGACCTTGAGGTGCGGGTCTCATTCTCTTCCACGTTACACCCTCGTCAACGAACACGCGCGATACGAAGAGTTCACCATCCTCAGCCTTGCGATCATTCTTGGCTTCCCAGTTGGCGACAGCCGAGCGGAGAAGTTTCTCCACGTCGATGGCAGCCTTCTTGTTGGAGAACTTAAGCACACCGAGTGCCTTGTTCACCTCCATGCCACGTATCATATCTACGACATAGCGCATTTTTCGTGGTGAGGAGGGCACCCCTACCAACTTAGCGTAGTAGAGTTTTTCGGCGGCCTCTTTTCTTTTATTGGCCGCTAATTTTTTTCTTGCTCCCATTATATATTATTATTTGTTTCAATGGTTGTTCTGCTTACTTTTTGTTTCCGGCATGTCCGCCAAACCTACGAGTAGGTGAGAACTCTCCGAGCTTGTGCCCTACCATGTTCTCGGTGATGTAAACAGGTATAAACTTATTTCCGTTATGAACTGCAACAGTGTGTCCCACGAAATCTGGTGAGATCATTGATGCTCTGGCCCAAGTCTTGACGACAGTCTTCTTGCCGCTCTCATTCATTGCGAGAATTTTCTTCTCGAGAGAGACATTGATGTATGGACCTTTCTTAAGTGAACGACTCATAATTTGCTCTTGTTAACTATTTTTTCTTGTTAGCTCTCTCAATGATGTACTTGTTTGAATGCTTCTTAGGAGCTCTTGTCTTGAGTCCCTTTGCATAGAGTCCTGTACGTGAACGTGGGTGTCCACCAGACTGGCGTCCTTCACCACCACCCATTGGGTGATCATGTGGGTTCATAACGACACCGCGGTTGTGAGGTCTGCGGCCGAGCCAGCGAGAGCGTCCAGCTTTACCGGACTGCTCGAGAGCGTGGTCGGAGTTTCCTACGCTACCTACAGTAGCCTTGCAAGCACTGAGAATCTTACGAATTTCACCTGAGGGAAGTTTGACTACACAATAGTCACCCTCGCGTGAAGTCAACTGAGCGAAATTGCCAGCTGCACGAACGAGCTTGGCGCCCTGGCCTGGTCTGAGTTCGATGTTGTGAATCACCGTACCCACGGGAATGTTGGCCAGTGGCAGAGCATTGCCCACTTCGGGAGCGGCGTCGGGACCTGAGTACAACTTGTCGCCCACTTGCAGTCCGATAGGAGCAATAATGTAACGTTTTTCGCCATCAGCATAGAAGAGCAGAGCGATACGAGCCGAGCGGTTTGGATCGTATTCGATAGTCTTCACAGTTGCTGGCACACCATCTTTCTCTCGCTTGAAATCGATGTCGCGCAACTTTCTCTTGTGGCCGCCACCTCTGTAGCGAACGGTCATCTTACCCGAATTGTTGCGTCCACCGGTCGAGCGTTTACCCTTAACGAGAGACTTTTCTGGTACGGATGCAGTAATCTCTTCGAACGTACCAATAATTCTGTGTCTTTGGCCCGGTGTTACGGGCTTTAATTTACGTACTGCCATTTTTTATTTTAAATATTGCTGTAAAAATCGATTGTGTCGCCCTCTTTCAGCGTGACGATAGCTTTTTTGAACGCGCTCTTATGACCCTTCACGAGCCCTGCCTTGGTGTAGCGACCTGTGCGCTTACCTGAATAGAGCATTGTGTTCACGTCGATTACTGTAACATTATACAATTGCTCGACCTCTTGCTTAATCTGGAGCTTGTTAGCGTCAGGACGCACGACGAACCCATAACGATTTGGGAATTTTTCTGTTATCTTGGTCATCTTCTCAGTGACCAATGGTCTCAAAATGAATGCCATGTCTATAAGTCTCCTTGATTATTTTGTTAAGATTTCGTCGATAGTCTTCAGCGAATTTTCAGTCATGACAAGCACATCAGCATTCAATACTTTGTAAGAATTGAGTGATGATGCAAGCATAATCTCGGAACGCTGCAAGTTTCGAGCCGACAAATATACGTTTTTATTAGGTTCTGGCAAAACAAGAAGCAGTTTCTTGCCCTCGACTTTCAGATTTTTAACAACATTTATGAAATCTTTAGTCTTTGGAGCTGCAAAAGTAAAATCTTCCACCACGATGATGGCATTTTCTTGTGCCTTGTAGCTGAGAGCGCTCTTGCGTGCAAGAACCTTCACTTTTTTATTGAGTTTGGTGCGATAGTCGCGTGGTCTTGGTCCGAACACCCTACCACCACCTCTCATCAGAGGTGAGTTGATGTCACCATGACGTGCGCCGCCGCCGCCCTTTTGTCTTCCGAGTTTACGGGTACTACCCTTGTGCTCGCTTCTTTCTTTGGCCTTGTGTGTGCCCTGGCGTTGGTTGCCCAGATACTGTTTGACGTCCAGGTAGAGAACATGGTCATTTGGCTCGATGGCATAGATCTCGTCATTGAGCGTAGCCTGGCGTCCGGTCTGCTGACCATTGATGTTATAAACGTTGATTTCCATTATTTCTTGATTAAGACGGTTGAGCCATTGCAACCAGCCACAGAACCTTTCACGAGGAGGAGGTTGTGCTCTGGTATAACTTTTAACACTCTGAGATTCTTGGTAGTGACCCTGTCACATCCCATGTGGCCTGCCATGCGCATACCCTTGAACACTTTGGCAGGATACGAGCAAGCACCGATAGAACCCGGCTTGCGTGCGCGGTCGTCCTGTCCGTGAGTCTGCTGGCCTACGCCGCCGAAACCATGGCGTTTGATGACGCCTTGGAAACCTTTACCTTTAGAGATACCTACCACATCGACAAAGGCGGTGTCGTTGAATAGTTCCACGGTGATGGTGTCACCGAGGTTGTACTCTGTGTCAAATGTGAACTCGGCCAAGTGCTTTTTTGGTGTTGTGCCTGCCTTTTTGAAGATACCCATGAGAGCTTTGGTGGTTCTTTTCTCCTTAGCTTCTCCAAAGGCGAGTTGGTAAGCGCTATAGCCATCCACCTCATTAGTCTTCACCTGGGTTACAACACAAGGACCAGCTTCGATAACAGTGCACGGCACGTTTTTGCCGTCGGCACTGAAAACGGATGTCATTCCGATTTTTCTTCCTATTAATCCTGGCATTTCAATTATGAATTAAAAATGTTTGTTGTAAATATTTATTGCTTATGCAATCATTTTTGCTACTATACTTTGATTTCCACTTCCACGCCGCTGGGCAGTTCGAGTTTCATGAGAGCGTCGATAGTCTTAGCGGTTGTGCTGTAGATGTCGATCAAGCGTTTGTAGTCTGAGAGTTGGAACTGCTCGCGAGCCTTCTTGTTAACGAAGGTGCTTCTGTTCACTGTGTAGATGCGCTTGCGAGTTGGGAGAGGGATTGGTCCGCTCACAACAGCGTCTGTAGCTTTCACGGCCTTTACGATTTTCTCGGCCGACTTGTCCACGAGTTTGTGGTCGTAGGACTTCAGTTTGATTCTGATTTTTTGACTCATAATAGTTTTTTTACGATGGCACCCATTCCCCTGTTTAAGAGTCATACGCTAAGCAGGTTTGTGGCTGCCATCCGAATTAGATAAATGATTATTTGAATATCACACCAAGTCGGCTCTGCCGTTAACCTCTTGCAGTACAGCCTTGGCTATTGAGCTGCTGAGAGGTGCATGGTGGTCATACTCCATTGAAGAAGTTGCACGTCCGGAAGTGATGGTGCGCAGTGCTGTGACATAGCCGAAAGTTTCCGACAGTGGCACGAGTGCCTTCACTATTCTTCCACCTGAGCGAGCCTCGTCCATGCCTTGAACTTGTCCGCGGCGCTTGTTGAGGTCTCCGATCACGTCGCCCATGCTTTCCTCTGGTGTCACCACCTCGAGTTTCATGATAGGCTCCATGAGCACAGGAGCTGCCTTTACGCATGCGTTCTTGTAGGCTTGCATGGCAGCGATTTCGAACGAGAGCTGGTCGGAGTCAACGGGATGGAACGAGCCATCAATGACGGTCACTTTCAGGGAGTCCATTGGATATCCACCGAGCACACCATTCTTCATGGCATTTTCAAAGCCCTTCTGAATGGAAGGAATGAATTCCTTTGGAATGTTGCCACCCTTGACCTCGTTGACGAACTGCAATCCGCCCTCCTTGAAGTCATCATCCACAGGCCCGACGTTTACGATGATGTCAGCAAACTTACCTCTACCACCACTCTGCTTTTTATAGACTTCGCGCAAGTTGACAGTCTTCGTGATAGCCTCTTTGTAGTTCACTTGTGGCTTGCCTTGGTTGCACTCCACCTTGAATTCCCTCTTGAGACGGTCGATGATGATGTCGAGATGCAGCTCGCCCATACCAGAGATGATGGTTTGTCCGCTCTGCTCGTCGGTACGCACTGTGAAAGTGGGGTCTTCCTCGGCGAGTTTTGCCAATCCGATACCCAGCTTGTCGATGTCAGCTTGTGATTTTGGTTCCACAGCGATACCAATCACTGGGTCGGGGAATGTCATTGACTCAAGCACGATGGGATGGTTTTCATCGCAAAGGGTGTCACCAGTATGGATGTCCTTGAATCCCACTCCTGCACCTATGTCTCCAGCATCGATTGATTCCATTGGAATCTCCTTGTTGGAGTTCATCTGGAAGAGACGGCTAATGCGTTCCTTTTTACCCGAGCGTGGGTTATAGACGTAAGAGCCAGCCTCCACTTTGCCTGAATACACGCGGAAGAACACGAGTCTTCCCATGTATGGGTCGGTAGCGATTTTGAATGCCAGGGCAGCCGTGGGCTCATCCTCGGAAGGTTTGCGCTCCTCTACCTCTTCTGTATCAGGATTGGTACCTTCGATGTTGATGGCGTCAATAGGTGAAGGCAAGAAAGCGCACACGTAATCGAGCAATGGTTGTACGCCCTTGTTCTTGTATGACGAACCGCACACCATAGGAGTGATTTCCATTGACACTGTGCCTTTGCGCAATGCAGCGATGATTTCCTCCTCAGATATTTCCTGTCCGTCGAGATACTTCTCCATGAGGGCATCGTCGTAGTTGGATGCGCACTCGAGCATTTTGTCGCGCCACTCCTCTGCCTCGTCGATGAGGTCAGCGGGGATGTCCTCGATGTCGTATTCGGCACCCATGCTCTCGTCGTTCCAAATAATGGCCTTCATTTTGATGAGGTCAACCACTCCTTTGAAATGCTCTTCAGCCCCAATAGGAATTTGCACTGGGCATGGATTAGCACCCAGGATGTCTTTCATCTGCTGTACAGTCTCAAAGAAGTCAGCACCAGAGCGGTCCATCTTGTTCACATATCCAATACGTGGAACATTGTATTTGTCAGCTTGGCGCCAAACAGTTTCCGACTGTGGCTGTACTCCATCAGCGGCAGAATAAGTAGCGACCGCACCATCGAGAACTCTCAACGAGCGCTCCACCTCAGCAGTGAAGTCAACGTGTCCCGGAGTGTCGATGAGGTTGATTTTGAACTTCTTTCCATTCCAGTCCCACGAACAAGTAGTGGCAGCGGAAGTGATGGTTATACCCCTCTCCTGCTCTTGTGCCATCCAGTCCATGGTAGCAGCACCGTCGTGCACTTCCCCAATTTTGTGGGTTTTTCCCGTATAGTAGAGAATGCGCTCGGATGTTGTTGTCTTACCAGCATCAATGTGAGCCATGATGCCGATGTTTCGAGTGAGATGAAGATCTTGCTTTGCCATTTTTCTCTTTTTACCTTAATTGCTACCTATTGTTGTTAAAACCTGAAATGTGCGAAAGCACGGTTGGCCTCAGCCATGCGGTGCATGTCTTCCTTACGCTTGAATGCACCACCTTGATTGTTGAATGCGTCCATTATCTCAGCAGCCAGCTTCTCAGCCATGCTCTTTCCTCCGCGTTTGCGTGCAAAGTTGATCATGTTCTTCATCGACACACTTTCCTTCCTGTCAGGACGGATTTCTGTTGGCACCTGGAAAGTGGCACCACCAATACGGCGGCTCTTCACCTCCACTTGTGGTGTGATGTTGTCGAGAGCAGTTTTCCAAATCTCGAGAGGTGATTTCTCTTCCTTCGACATTTTATTTTTAACTATGTCAAGGGCATTGTAGAAGATCTCGTAAGAGATGGACTTTTTGCCATCATACATCAGATGATTCACAAATTTGGAGACCTTCTGGTCATTGAAGACTGGATCTGGCAGTACCAGACGTTTTTTTGGTTTTGCTTTTCTCATTTTAATTTGAAATAA
The DNA here is from genome assembly GCA_900315745.1 of uncultured Prevotellaceae bacterium. Lineage (GTDB taxonomy): Bacteria > Bacteroidota > Bacteroidia > Bacteroidales > Bacteroidaceae > Prevotella. Next base: position 50,944 of record ONAG01000006.1, on the reverse strand, counting down.
ATTCTGCTTGGGGCTGTATTTCTTGTTCTTCAACGCTCACACGAGAGCATTTACTCAACCTATCTAACAAATCTCCAGCAAAACGTTTAAATAAAATAATGTAGTCCTAAGAAATAGGCCTTCTCCGGCTGTTACTTCTTCTGCTTAGGACGCTTAGCTCCATATTTCGAGCGACGCTGTGTACGATTTGCGACGCCGGCAGTGTCGAGCGTGCCACGTACAATATGATAGCGCACGCCAGGAAGGTCTTTTACACGACCACCTCTTACGAGCACGATGCTGTGCTCCTGCAGGTTGTGACCCTCACCTGGTATGTATGAGTTCACTTCCTTTTGGTTGGTCAGTCTTACACGGGCAACTTTTCTCATTGCCGAATTAGGCTTTTTAGGAGTTGTTGTATAGACGCGAACACAAACGCCACGGCGCTGAGGACATGAATCCAAAGCTGGTGATTTGCTCTTGTCAACAAGTTCCTTTCTGCCTTTTCTTACTAATTGCGAAATTGTAGGCATTGTTTGAATTTTTAATTATTATATTGTTGTATTGTTGTTTACACATTAGACCTTGGCATGTCATGGCACACCATTTGGGCTGCAAAGGTACTAACTTAGCCTTAATTATCCTAATTTTATAAACTCCAATTCTTTCAACATTGGTAAATTTTGCATTATTTAACTAAATATTGCATAGTTTAATCATTTTACATCACATTAAAATGGAATCTTTCAGTCCAAACCTGTCATCAGCCAATTAAAAAGGGCATGAAATCTGTACTCCAGACTATAGCGGCGGCGTAGCCACCGCATACGGAGAAACAAGAAAGCCCGTGGACAGGTATGACTCCATGTTTGTGCAACACGTGGACGCGCTGGACAACATTGCTGCCGAGTACTACGGAGACCATGAGATGGAAAGACTGTTGGAAATGGTCAACAAGATGACTATAGGGAAGAAGAAAGACATCTTTTAATAGAATACGTCTTTGCAACAATAAATAAAATAGGCTAATGTAAGAATTGAAAGTATTACCATTGTGATGTCTATTTTTTATGTTGCAAAGATAAGAATGATTTCTGAAATAGGCAAACAAAAACAACATGTTATTTAACATATCATGGACAGAAGTGCAAAGAAAAGCACAGAACTCTACCTTGGCAGCAAGGAGATTGACGGCAGCGAGAACAGTATTCGTGCTTAGGTTCGAAAACTCACCATGGAGATGAACAGACTAACCATCGGCACCGAAGAGCATGAGAAAAAGGCAAAAGAAATATCCAATTTCAAAGGCATTCACCAAGTCCATAGGCATTAGGGTATCGGACGTCTATTTTTCACCTAACATAAAACATGCATAGGTAACAAAAGTGAGAATAAGGGCAAAAAAAGCAAAAATGTAAACTCTTTATATCACACCTTATTTAAATATAGTTATAAAATAAAAAAAAATACATGAATTATAGAAAATTTATCTACTTTTGCAATCCTGAACTTAAACTAAGCAGATATGAACGCAGTACAAATCAATGCGGCATTGCACCGTGAACTAAGTTACATCGTGACAGATGAAGTTCTGATGGAACAAGCCCTGAAAGCCCTTCGACAGATACGCAGAGACAGGAGGATCTCGCTTGCCATGCAAAGACTTGCCGAAATAGAAAAGGAAGATGCAGAACTTAAAGCAGGAGAAGAGCAAAGCCACTTGCCCAAGACATGAAGTACGAAAAATAAAAAACAAAAAAAACTAAATAACAAGAATTAAGAAATGAACAAAAATCAAACTTACAACATTTTGAAAAAAGGAATGCTATTGCTTTGGATGGCAACAATGACACTTGCCATCAACGCAGTACCAGCAAAACCAGGATTGGTTCGCACTTTGAAATTAAGTGATGGAACTACCGTTCAGGCACGCCTTGTAGGCGATGAGCATGGTCACTATTGGCTTTCTTCCAACGGCAAGGCATACAGGTCTGAAGGAAACACCGAAATTTTCCGTTCAGTAGATATACAGTCAGTAAAAAAAGTGGCAGAAACACGCCGTAAAGAAGCCAACAGCCGCCGCAGCAATCGCCTCGCAGCACCCAAAAAGGTAGGCAATGTGGGCAACTATACAGGCAAGAAGAAAGGCATCATCATCCTTGTCAATTTCGCCGACGTGAAATTCCAGTCTGCCAACAACAACGCCCTATATCAACGCATAGCCAACGAAAGGAATTTCTCTTACGGCAATTTCAAAGGTTCGATGTATGACTATTTCTATGCCCAAAGCGAGGGCCAATTTGAATTGGAATTTGATGTTGTAGGTCCTGTCACCGTATCAATGGCCCAATCATATTATGGAAGCAACGACTCGCAAGGCAACGACAAATACCCAGCCACAATGGTTATTGAAGCTTGCAAAAAAGCAGATTCGAGCGTGAATTTTGCCGACTACGACTGGGATGGTGATGGTTATGTAGATCAAGTTTATGTGGTTTATGCCGGCAAAGGCGAAGCCGACGGAGGAGCCTCAACCACCATCTGGCCCCATGAATGGAGCCTTAGTAGTGCATCATATTATGGTGATGGTTCTGGCACTCTCACTCTCGATGGCGTGAAAATAGACACCTATGCATGTGGTGGCGAGCTTAACGGCTCGACAGGAACCATAGCAGGAATAGGCACCATGTGCCATGAGTTCAGCCACTGCTTAGGTTATCCCGACTTTTACGATACCGACTACAGCGGCGGTCAAGGAATGGGCGAATGGGACCTGATGGATAGTGGTAGTTACAACGGCGACGGATACCAGCCATCAGGATACACCAGTTATGAGCGTTGGGTGGCTGGATGGAAAGAACCAATCACCCTCACTTACAGCACTGCAGTAACAGGCTTGAAGTCACTGCAGAATGGCGGAGAATCTTACATTATTTATAATAATGGCAACAACAATGAATTCTACCTATTGGAGAACCGCCAAAAGCAAGGTTGGGACGCCAGTCTGCCAGGTGCCGGCCTGCTCATCCTGCACGTCGATTATGACGAAAGCGTATGGAGCAACAACCAACCGAATGACGACCCTTCACACCAACGCATGACATGGATTCCTGCTGACAACCAATACCAATACACCACATATATGGGCACAAGATACTATTCTTCTGAAGGTATGGCAAACGACCCATTCCCCTATGGCAATGTAAATTCTTTTGGAAAGAACACGACACCTGCAGCAAAGTTATACAACAAAAACAGCGATGGCTCATACTACCTTGACTCATCAGTTGAGGACATCACCCAGAACAGCGACAAGACCATCTCATTCAACTTCAGGGGACTGAGCCTGGTAGCACCACCTACATTCACTCCTGCAGCAGGTGCATACACAGATGCCGTCCAGGTCACCATCAGCTGCGCTCAAGAAGGAGCCGTAATATACTATACAGTTGATGGCTCAACACCTACTACCAACAGCACACGATACACAGGTCCCATCACAGTAGAGAGCAGCACCACCATCAAGGCCATTTCCGTGGCGGATGGAGAATCAAGCGATGTTGTAACTGCGAATTATTCAATTGTCACTCCTGTATCAGGCAGCACCATGTACAAGCGCGTCACTTCCACCAGCGAGATTGTCAGTGGAAAGAAATACATCATCGCTTGCGGCAGCAAGAGCAAGGCAGCAAGCTCACTATCCAGCAACTACTTGACAAGCGTTGACGTTACAGCAGATGGTGACTTCATCATAGTGGGCGAAAACACCAATGTGAATGTGTTCACCCTGACAGGTAGCGGCACAAGCTACAAGTTGGCAACTCAAGATGGGAAATACCTCAATGCTACAGCGGAAAAGAAGCTTGCCCTTGCCACAACAGGAAACAATTGGACACTAAACGACGACGCCAGTGGAGTGACCTTAAGCTACAAAGTCACCTCCAGCTCATGGTGGGGCACTACGACAACAGATTATGGAACGATTCTGTACAATGTGCAAAGTCCAAGATTCTTGAACTACAAGAGCAGCCCCAACAACAATATGATATATGCCAACCTATACATGGAGTACGAACTCCCCAAGGCTGCACCCACTCTATCATTCAGCGAGACTGAAGTAAATGCCGTAGAAGGCAAAGAGTTCGTGACACCAACTTTAACTGTAACGCCATCCGATCTCACCGTGACATATACGAGCAGCAACACTTCCGTAGCCACCGTGAATGCCACAACGGGTGCGATTACACTTGTTGGTAGCGGAACCACAATCATCACCGCCACTTCTGCAGCCACCGAAACCCATTACAGCGGTTCTGCATCATATACGCTGAATGTGAAGATGGAAGAGGTGACATACGTCCTGGTTCAAAACACAAGCCAATTGAAAGACAAAGACATGTTAATCATCGTGGCAGAGAACAACGGCAACTACTATGCTTTGGGCAGGACACAAAACAACAGGAACCGCTCCGCCGTGTCAGTAACCCCCAACGACGACAACAGCATCAGCTCTACAGACGAAACCCAGAACATCATCCTCGAAAAGACGGAAAATGGCTGGCAGTTGAACGTGGGCAATGGATATCTTTGCAGCTCTTCGAGCAGCAGCAATATTCTTGCCACAACAGAAGACAACACGTTAAGCAGCACTATTGCCACAATTTCTGTCGAAAACACCACCGCTTCAATCAAGTTCCAGGATTATAACCGCAACGATTTGCGATTCAACTACAACAATGGAAACCCCATCTTCGCTTGCTACGCCCCAGGCAACATGAAAGCAGTGAAGATTTACCGCAAGATGAAGGCAGTACTTGGCGATGTCAATGGTGACGGAGTCGTATCTGTGGCCGACGTGAGCTTGGCTGTGGATTATGTTCTTGAAGGAGGCGATGAGTTAGAGGTCTTTATATTTGAGAATGCAGACATTGACGGCGATGGAACAATTTCCGTGAATGACGTGACAAGCATCGTGAACATGATTTTGAACGATTAGCATAAAGGAGTAATACTCAAACATAATCGGTGCCGTGGCTTTACAAGGAGCCACGGCATCATGTTTTATTGTCACGAGTTCCAAGAAGAAAAAAAAAGAAAAATGGCCATTTTTTCTTGACTTTAGTCAAAAAAGAGAAGATTATTATGCAAACTATCACAGAAAAGCATTGGTGAAGTAAAAAAACGCCCTACCTTTGCATCGTCAAAAAGACAAAAAGGATAACACAATTATTTCACTAAGGAGCCACAAAAAAGAAGGATAACGAACAAGGCTCCATTAAAAAAAAGAAAGGTAAAAAGATGAAAAGATTGTTTATGTCAGTCATCGTCATGCTGAGCATGACTATGGCATTTGCAGAAAATGAAGAAAACGAATCAGTGAACGAAGCCAGCCGCTATGAGTTCAATGTTAACATGAACCAGTTGAGCTACGCACTTGAATTGAGTTGTGACCAAAGAGAATTTGTAACCGATGTGATGTATGCTTTTGGCAATGACATGCAAATCGCTGCCTATGCATCAGCCGACGAGCGCAAATCTCTGATGGAAAAGGCAATAAATCGCAACCTTGCCGCCACGCGCATGGTGATGTCAAAAAGCCAATACCGCAAATACCTGATGTTGCTTAATGCGACACTCCACAATCGCGGTCTGCTCAAATAATCAAGAATATCAGACAAACCTATGCCGTGCTCTCACAACAGATGAGGCACGGCATTGTTTTTTATTGGAAAATTTGCGAAGTTGGAAGAATAAAGTTACTTTTGCAAACAAACAACAGACAATCCTTTCACCACCAACAACTCATGAAAGCCATCACCCAACAAGTACAACAAGCAGTAAGTTTGCTAAACCAGTTGATAGCGACACCAAGTGTTAGCCGAGAAGAGGCAGCAGCAGCCGACCTATTGGAAGACATGATGAGGAAGTGGGGGTTGGCTCCACGCCGTGAAAACAACAACATCTGGGCAATCGCCCCAGACTACTCCCTCGACCGCCCCACCCTGCTGCTCAATGCTCATATCGACACTGTTCGTCCTGTGGCATCATGGACATACGACCCATACAAGCCATTCACAGATGGAGACCGGCTCTACGGCTTGGGAAGCAACGATTGCGGTGGCGGCCTCGTGTCTTTGTTGGAAGTATTCAAATACCTTTCATCCACCCACCAATCCTACAACCTTATATATTTGGCATCAGCAGAAGAAGAAGTCTCTGGAGTTAACGGCATATCCAGTGTCCTGCCCTTGCTACCTCCAATTACTGTCGCACTCGTAGGAGAGCCGACAGGCATGCAGCCAGCCATTGCTGAAAAAGGCCTCATGGTAATAGACATGACATCATATGGCCGTTCAGGTCACGCTGCCCGCAACGAAGGAGTAAACGCCATATACAAGATGCTCAACGACTTGACATGGCTTCGTGACTATCGTTTCGAGAAGGTAAGTCCGCTACTTGGTCCCACGGTGATGAATGTGACCGTGCTCAATGCAGGCACCCAGCACAATGTCGTACCAGATATCTGCAAGGCTGTTATCGACGTACGCACCAATGAATTATATGACAATGAAGAGGTTTTCGCCCTGATCCGGAGCAATGTTGCAAGCGAGGTGAAGGCCCGCTCATTTCGCCTGAAATCATCCCACATTGACATCAGCCATCCTATAGTAGCTCGTTGTCTGTCAATGGGTAAAGAGCCATTTGGTTCGCCAACCTTGAGTGACCAAGCCCTTATGTCCTTTCCTTCGTTGAAGATGGGACCAGGTCAATCCTCCCGTTCCCACTCAGCTGATGAATACATCTGCTTCAGCGAAATAGAAAAAGCCATCGAGGAATACATAAAGATTCTCGATGGCCTTACACTGTCTTAGTCAAGCATCATGTCTATCTTCCAAGCCAACTTTCAGGATTTAGTTTGGAAGTTTCGCGTCGCAATTGGAATTGCAAAATGTTGTCTTGTCCTATTGTGCCGAGCACTTGTCTTGTGGACACCCTTTGTCCTTTCCTTACATTTACGTTCTTAAGATTGCAATAGACAGAGATGAAGTCGCCATGCCTCACCATCACGACCAGCTGTCCAGCGACACTAACCACAGCACTCACTTCACCATCGAAAATGGATCTTGCGCTTGCGCCAGGCTGACATTGTATGTTTATGCCTTTGTTGTCGAGCTTCACATTGCTTAGCCCTTCCACGTTGTATTGACCGAAATGGCTAACAATCTTGTAGCTTCCTGTCACAGGCATTGGCAATCTGCCCCTATTGCTTTCGAAGCTGCCACTGATTTGCCTATCTACAGCCGACATTGTTTCAAGCCTCTCTTCCTCTTTGGCTGCAGAGGCAGCCTCTTTTTCCCTACGCTCAGCGTCAGCCACAGCCTTTTTTTCTGCAGCCACACGTGCAGCCTCCGCCTCACGTGCAGCCTGAGCTGCCTCTTCTGCCTTTCTCCTTTCTGCAGCAGCTTGTCTTGCAGCCTCCTCAGCAGCCCTTGCCTCTTCTGCGGCAGCCTTAGCCAACTTTTCCGCCTCACGTTTAGCGGCAGCCTCAGCCTCTCTCCTTGCCTTGGCTTCAGCATCCCTTTTAGCCTTTCTCTCCGCCTCGCGTCTATTTGCGAATTCCTGTTCAGCTTTTGCCCTTGCTTCAGCAGCAGCCTTTTCCTTTGCCCTTGCCTCAGCCACGGCACGTTCGGCGGCGGCCTTTCGTTCGGCGGCGGCACGTTCGGCGGCAGCACGTCGCTCAGCCTCCCTTCTCGCCTGCTCAGCCGCAGCCTTTGCCCTTGCCTCCTCAGCCTTGGCAGTAGCGATACGCTTTTCCTCCTCACGTTTTGCCCTCTCGGCAGCCTCTTTCTTGCGTGCGGCCTCTTCAGCTCTTTTCTTTGCTGCTTCCGCCTCAGCCTTTCGTTTAGCCTCGGCAGCGGCACGAGCACGAGCCTTTTCCACCTCCACGGCTACAAGTCTGTCTATTTCGGCATTGATTTGAGAATTTTTCCGCTCCTGTTCAGCGATAATCACCTGTATGGTCTTTTGTTCTTTTTGCAAATCGCTTACAATCCTTTGTTGTTCGCCATGCTTCACCTGCAAGTCAGCCTTAGCCGCCTTCCCTTTGCTCAAGAGTTGGTTTTTTTGGTTTCTTGCCACCTTCAGCTGCTTGTCCTTAACATTAATCTCCTCTTGTTTTTGGCGAATTTGTTCACCTTGTGCCCGTTGATACGCAGCATATTCCTGAACGAAGCGAAGTCTGCGATAAGCCTGTGTTAGGCTATTGGCACTAAAGATGAACATCAGTTTGTCCTGAATGGAGCGATGCTTTGCCATATACCTCATCGACTTGATGAACTTTTCCTGCCTTTCCTTCAGTTGTCCTTGCAAAGTGTTCATCTGGGACTTTAGGATGCCTATGTTGCCGTCAAGGTTTTGGATCTCTGTTTCATATCCCTCAATATCCTTTTGCTTGGCGTCAATTTCGCCATTTAGCACCATAAGATTATTGAGTCGATTCTCCACATCTTCCTTGTTCGCTCTCAACCTGTTCTGCTGATTGCGTATATCTTGTTCTATCTTTTGCCTTTGACTTTGCAGTCCCCTTATTTCATTTGTTGTATAGTTGTTTTTTGTGCCCTTTGTGCTGTTCGTCCCCTTCTTCGTCTGCTGTTTTTGCCTTTTAGTGGTCTGCGAAGTCTGGGTACGTCTTGTGCCATGGCCTCTTTGCCTATTTTGAGCATTTACAGGCACAAGCATAAGGACAGCCATGACAAGGAACAAGTATCTTTTCATTTTATATTCAATATTTGATTAATCACGTGGTCGATATCCACTGGTTTATATTTTGAAGACACTTTTGTAAAAGAGTCCCATTTACTGTCAGCTTTCATGTTTTTCAAGTACATCCCAAAATTGATGACCTTGTTGGTGCCTTTAGCTTTTGTAGAAAGGGCGATATTCTGTTTGGTAGGAAACAACTGTTCGCCAAACTTTTTGAAATCCGCATATTCCCAAGCCATTTTGGAAGTGCCATTATCATTACTTTTATACGTAGCCGTAGCAGAATCAATATGGTCCATTCCTTCGTTCATCACCCAGAGATAGTTCATTTTCCCCTTTTGCAGCGACGCTTGATTACCTTTCACCTCCAACTGTTCGAGTTGCGACTGTCCGAATGACTTTTCCCCTGGCACAAAAAGCTGGTTCCAGAATAGAGCCTGTAGAGCATTGAAGTCAATGCCATTGTTTCTGAGGAAGCTCACTTGCGAGTAGCTGCTTTTCAAGAATTGTTTGTGAATCCTGTCGATGATGAGCACTGAATCTTGAGTAAACTCCATACGTCCAACCTCCATAAGTCCCATAGGTACCAGCTGTATGCGTATCACCTCATCTCGTTTCATGCTTAGTTTTCCATCTACAGAAATATCCTTGCTACCCGACTTGAGATTGAAGTCGATGCTTGCCACGAGGCAGTTTGAAGACGAAGCATTAGCCATCACCTTGGCAAGCATTTCGGCATTTGTCACATTTTTTGCCCCGCTGATATTGTTGTTCTCTGTTGGTTTGCCTGTAGTATTTGTTGCTGCTGTCGTAGCATCCACCCCCTTGTTTGTGTCCACAAGATTTTTCTTGCTGCCACATGAAGCCACGACGAACGCCATAGCAACCAAGGCAATCTTAAGAATGTCTCCACTATTCATAATCAATGTTTTGTATTATCCTCAATATATTTTTTCAATCTTATCTTTTCCTGCAGCAAAGCATTTTCTTCTTCGTCCTGCTCCAATGCATTTTCCTTGTTGTTCTGAGCCTTTTCCTCCTTGTTCAGTTCCAAAGCCTTCTGCCAAAACTCCACCGCCTTGTCTATGTCGCCCACTTTTGCATAGATATCCCCAGCATGTTCCGTTATCACACTTCCAGGCAATGAATCAGATGCCAAGGCTTGGTCTATATATATTTTGGCTTCCTCATAACGTTGCTGCATAAAAAGAATCCATGCGTAGGTATCAAGATAAGTGGCATTGTTGGGTTCTGCCTTCACAGTCCTGTAACTCATCTGTTCTGCCTTAGCCAAGTCTTTGTTTTCCACGCTAAGGTAATAAGCATAATTATTGAGACAACCTATATTGTCAGACTTCCATTGCAGGCAACTGTCATAGGCTGCAAAAGCCTCATCGTTCAAATGTTTTTGGTGCAGTATATCGCCCATAATGGCATAGAAGTCAGAGACCAAGTCCTTGTTGCTCCCCTCACCAGTCTGTCCCACGCCTTTTCTGAAAGTGTCGAGAGCATCGTCATCCTTGTCTTGCTGTACAAAAGCCAGTCCTTGAAAATAGTAGAACACTATTTCATCAGGATTATACTCTGTTCCAGGTTTTGCCAAACTAACCACACGCTCGAAATTCTTTTCATCCCATGCCGTTTGAAGCAGCTGCAGTCGTGCTCCCACGTTGCTTGGGTCTATTTCAAGCACACGTTCAAGAGCCTTATTGATAGTATCTTGCGGCATTTTCTTCACCGACATGTATGCAGCCTTGAGTTCAGCCATAGTAGGTTCGCTCTGTGGTTGCTGCAGAATTTTGTCGAAGAGATTAAGCACTATCGTGCTGTCGCTTCCTTCAGCCTCGTTATCGCTTATGAACTGCCTCATCAACAACAACTTGCTTTTCATCTCCGTGTTTTTGTTAAGCAACAACTCCACGGTTTGCGACATCGCCAACGAGTCTTGTTTTTGCGACTTGTAGTAGTCGAGCATCGACATTTGCGCCATGATATTGTCAGGTTCCTTCTTCAAGACAGCCGAATATTCAGCCAAAGCCTGTTTTTGCTTTCCATTTTGCAACAACCAGTTTCCCATCATCACTCTATAGTTCTGATCATTGGGATGCTGCTTTGCCAGACTTTTCAATTCCTTGAATTCTCTTTTTTTGTCACCTTGCTGCGCATAGACCTGCATTTTCGACAATGTTATCTCCTCTCCGCTTCCTTCGATGGTTTCTATCTTGTCCAAAGTTTCTATCATCTTGGGGTAGTCGGGTCTCCACTGATAAAGTTGCAACAATACAGATAATACCTCTGTTCGTGCGGGTGCATTATCAGCCAATTTCTCAAATGCGGTGATAGCAGCTTCATAATTATGAGCCTCCAGGTAAGCAGCACCCAGTTGTTCGAGATAAGTATCATTGTTTGGATTGATCTCGGCAGCCTTTCTCACACAATCAAGAGCAGCCTGACTATTGCCCATGACTGTATAATAAGTTGACAAAGTGTAATACACTTCAGAAGCTGAAGGGTTGATATCCAAGCAGTGTTTTAGCAATCCGAAGGCAGCATCATAGTTACCCAATTGATGTTGCCTTGTGGCTTCAAGAAAGAAATACTCAAATCGCCTGGCATCATTATCGTCGAGCTCAACACCAACGACAATTGGCGCCACATTCTTTTGATAACGTGGTTTTTTGTGAGCCATTACCGTTGTTGTCATCACCACGGCAATGACAAGACTCAAGCACTTAGGCAAAAAAACAGCCAATAACTTCTTAATGTCGTTCATTTCACACCAGTGTGTCCGTAACCACCCTCGCCTCGTTCTGTTTCATCGAGTGTATCAGTTTCCACCCATTCACCCTTTTCGTGACGCGCCACTATCATTTGGGCTACGCGCTCTCCATCTTCCACGATAAAGTCATCATTGGAAAAATTCACCAGCAGCACCTTCACTTCCCCCCGATAGTCGGCGTCGATGGTACCAGGAGTGTTAAGCACCGATATACCATGTTTGAATGCCAGACCACTTCTGGGTCTCACTTGTGCTTCATATCCTGGAGGCAATGCCATATACAACCCTGTGGGAATAAGTTTTCTCTCCAAAGGTTTTAGGATGACAGGTTCGCTTATATTGGCCCTCAAATCCATGCCAGCACTCAGCAACGTGGCGTATTCAGGCAAAGCATGACGGCTTTTATTGACAACTTTTATTTGCACCATAATTAATGATTGATACGAATTGAATTGCAAAAATAGCCATTTCCCAAGACATTTCACCATAAATAATGTTGAAAAAGACGGTTTTTAGATTATTTTAGATTACTTTTGCGGTATGAATTGGCTGCAACTCATCTCCAACAAACGCCTTGGCCAAGAACATCGTCATATCGAACGTCATGACGACCGTTCTGAGTTCAAGCGAGACAGCGACCGTTTGCTGTTTTCCGCACCGTTTCGCCGTCTTCAAAGCAAGACCCAAGTATTTCCACTTCCAGGAAGTGTGTTTGTGCATAACCGCCTCACCCACAGTCTTGAAGTGTCGAGTGTGGGCATGTCTTTGGGCAACGAGGTATGCCACTTGTTGAAAGCCATCCATCCCGAGTTGGCAGGCACCTTGTTTGAAGAAATAGGCACAATAGTATCCTCTGCCTGCCTCGCCCACGACATGGGCAACCCTCCATTTGGTCATTCTGGCGAAAAAGCCATCCAGTCATTTTTCAAGGAAGGCCCAGGCATGTTTCTCAAGGACAAAGTAAGTGGAGACTTTTGGAGCGACATCACCCATTTTGAAGGCAACGCCAATGCTTTCCGGCTGTTGGCACATCGTTTTTTGGGTCGCCGAGATGGTGGTTTCGTACTCACATATTCCACCTTGGCATCCATAGTGAAATATCCATATCCTTCCAACTGCTCAGGAAGGAAGGGGAAGTTCGGCTTTTTCCATTCCGAGGAAGCCACATATAAGAAAATAGCCCGTGACCTTGGCATTCTGCAGACATCGGAAACGCCTGAAGGGGTGAAATATGCACGCCACCCATTAGTGTATCTTGTGGAAGCAGCCGACGACATCTGCTACGAGATAATGGACATTGAAGATGCGCACAAGCTAAGGATTTTGACATACGATGAGACCGAACAGTTATTGCTTGGTTTTTTCAGTGACGAAGTGAAGGCAAAGATGAGGAAACGCATCATCGATGAAGGAATCACAGACTTAAACGAGCGAGTGGTCTATATGCGTGCATCTGCCATCGGGACACTCATACACGAATGCGTGTCGGTATTTGTCACAAATGAACATGACATATTGCATGGCAGCTTTGAAGGCAGCCTGTTGGATCATGCCAACAGCCACATACACAGCGCCTACCGCCATTGCGTGGAAGTGTCGAGGCAACGCATATACAACAGCAAACCTGTTCTCGACGTAGAACTGTCAGGATATCAGATTATAGAAACCCTGATGGAAAAGATGATACATGCAGCCGTATTTCCAGATCTGTATTACTCCCAACAACTCATCAACAGGGTGAGCAACCAATACGACATACACTCAGAAGACCTGGAAACCCGCATCATGGCGGTCATCGATTTCATCAGCGGCATGACAGATGTCTATGCGCTTGACATCTACCAGAAGATAAAGGGAATGTCCCTTCCACTTGTCTGAGCCCACAAGCCCACTCACCATTCAATCCTCAGTTTGTGAAGCATGGTGGTGCTTTCACCACACGACCCTGTGTGTTGCAATAAGAAGCCACCATACAAATTGCCCTCAACAGGTGCAGACAAGTGCACATGGTCTTTCAGATTAGTGTCATCAGGCATTTTCAAATCTTTGTCGGTATGAACATCCGCTGTCAGCATGCCATTATGGAAGTCAACAATAATATGACAGCCCGTGACATAACAAATGGCACTTACAGGCTCTGTTAGCGGTGTCACCTTGCCATTTTCATATCTAACGAGCAAGAAATCCACAGCATTGGCATATTTTGTGGTTCTGATGATGCGCAAGGCATACCCCGACAACGTGTGGTTGTCGAATTTCAGTCCTATATCCATATATTGTCCGGTAGCACTTCCGAAACCTTGTCCTGCCGTCTTTGTGGGATCCACATCAAGTTTCACCACCATGTCGCCATAATTCCCTTTTGGTGGTGTAAATCTCATGCGAGCCCCGCGTTGCGCCTGAAGCAACCCCATTCCCACAGCTCCATTGAAGCCTTTGTCGTAAGTCCACATTGGTTTACTCATGTCAAAAGTCCAAGGGTATTCAGCCGTGTCATCAGGTTTGTTTCCATCCACAGTCCAGCATCCCTCTTTCACCACAGTCTGCCACTTGCATGGGAAATCATGAAAGTCTGTCTCAAGCACCCTTTCCTTTGCCACATGTTTGTTTCCAATCCTTTTGGGATATATAGCAAATTGCTCTTTTCCCAAAGGGCTTCTTGCATGACGTGGTGCAATGACGGCACCAATCCATTTGTTTTTCATGAACCATTGCAAGGAGAAATCCCTCTCTGGTGCAGAATGCGTAGTGGCAAGAGGCAAGGCATTAGCCATGTCCTTGCTGTCGGAAACGAGCCAAGTGATGACAGAACTGTCGCCATGGTCATCAGGCGAAAGAGCATACACAACATTTGCCTTATTCCCATCAATTGATATTTTGGGCTTCATCTTGAATGAAGGTTCAGGCAGAGGCTTTCCTTCCACACGAATCATTATGGCTGATTGCAATCCAGTTGGCGTAGAAGCAGTTACAAGCACATCCACGGGACTGTCTCCATCATAGCAGGATGACACCCAACAAGTTTCTCCATTTGGAGAAATATCCAAAAAGCCATCGTACCCATCTTGGATTTTCCAGATGACTGGTTGTTGGTGGTAAGGTACAAAACCAGCATGGAGCATCTGTTTGGCTTCAAGTCTGAGTTTCTCTCCGCTGCCAAACACTGTAGTTACATTCGCAACAACTTTCAATGCCGTGCATTGCGACGGGACACCTGCCTTTTTCCCGCATCCGTCAGGAACCCATCCATCGTCCCCTGCCAGAAGCCCACAAACATTATACTCTCCATTTTCCTTAAAAGCACTCAACAATGGCAACCCATCAAGGCACACCGATGTTTCGGGGTGTTTCTGTTCTACCAGATAAGGCATGCCATTCATTGTAACATTACTGTAATAACATCGCAGACCAGAAGAAGGGTATGCAGTCCACCCTACATAAGTCTGCGCTGGTGCATGAAACCTGCAGTCAACCAAAGTCACGGGTCCAGAAGCCTTGCAGAAATAAGAATTGTGGCTATTCCCCTTGATGTTGAAATCACAATCCATCATCACAGCACCTGCAGGATGAGTGGTATAAAATGGTTTTTGTCCGAAAAAATCAAAATCACAATGCACATAAACCCCATTTCCTGTCAGGGCATCGTCTGTGCATTCGAAATGACAACTGTCGAAAAGAATTCTTCGTGCACCATTAAGGGGATTCATGTTGAGACGGCTGATGAACCTTACGTTTCGAGCCACCACCCTATCGCCATGGCAATAAGCCACATGAGCTTGTGTTATGGTAGCACTTCGTTTAGGATGTGAAAGCGAAGGAGAAAGAGGGTAATCCAAGTCCACATTGCAATAGTTGCCCATTGTAAGATTTTTTACTTGCAATCCGTCACCATGGAAATCGAACATAGTGAAATTTCCCACAGCCCCCTGTGTTTGCCCCCTTTGTGATGCCAGTACAACATTCTTTGCATCATAAGTCAAGCCTACCAGATGAAGATTCTGGCACCTAACAACCATGCCGAAAGGTTCATGCCCGTTTACCCCTTCAACTACATCTGGATTAAGAGGGTCGTCCACCCAATAGACATTAGGTGCGATGTACAGCACCATAGGATTATCATCCGTACCATCGACCAAATGCTCTACAGCAATTTTGAAATTATTGAAAACAAAAGGATTATCCTTCACCACATCATCCGACAAAGTGGCATCAAGCAGGAAATGCAGCGAATCGAGTTTGTAATTCATTCCATCGAACATGAAGCTGTCTGTTTTTTTAACTTCCACAGGTCTCATCATGTCGAGAGGATGATTCAGCAGCTGTCCATCATTTCCACTTCCTTGTGCAACAGCAGGACAAACAAGCAAACAAGCCATAGCAAAAGCCATGGTTAAGAATAGTTTGTTCATAGGCGTTTTCTTGGAAAAAAATTATGCAATCACCTTGTCAGCCATTGCCCTTGTCAAATCTGTGTGACAGAATCTTACCCACGTCGCCACCAGATGAGAAATGCAACACCTCCGGATGCTCCTTGATGAAAGAGTCAATGTGTCTTATTCGCTTTTCCTCAAGAATCTCATCCACAGCAATAAGGATACCAGTTTCCTCCACATCCCCAAATCCGTCGTTTATGGCAGTGCCGAACATCTTCATTGTTGGGCTAAGGCCCATGTAAGCATTCACCAATGGTGGTATATTGATGCCAAGTTTTCTGATTTCCCCATTCAGTATTCTGTAATCTTCCCTTAAGTCATCCTTGCACAATATACGTTCAAGTTCCTTGGGATCAGTGTCAAGTTTCAGAGGCTTGACAGGCAAAATCAAATCATCCTTGTCTCCGAAGTGTTTGTTTAGGAAAAAGAGAATCATGTCTCGTCCTTTTCTGACGTATGAAGGATACATTGTCATTTTCCCAAAAAAATACTTCACATTGGGCATGATGACAGTCAAAGCCCCCAAACCATCCCATAAGTTGTCGAGTGCGAAAATACTCTTTGCCCCCCGTTTGCTGCTTTGATATGGCAATGTGACATAAGAGCGAGCCAGTTCGACGGTTCGTGGCAAATAATCCTTGATAAACTTATCAGAGAAATGAAACATGTGGCTTGTAGCGAGAACAGGCTGTCCCTTCTCATCGAAATCCACCTCGTTGCCCAGTTTGTATCGGTATCCACCTATTATCTCATTCTCTTCAGGATTCCACACCAACAGTTGCTTATAGCAATTGTCCATCAAGTCGAACTCATCAAGGTCGAGTGCTTTTCCAGTGCCACCTCCTGCAGCTCGGAACACCTCTTCCCTTTGACGTCCTATTTCCCTGACAACATTTGGCGAGTCGTGGATATCCACAACATATATATGATTGTGGCTTTTGTTGGTCATTCGCAAGCGTTTGTCAGGTGTAAGCTCACTTATCAGCAATTCTTTGTCAACAGGTGGTATGATTTGTTCCATGGGTTATAGGGATAGTGTTAGGTTTTTGGGAGATTGCTTTAGTTTTATAAATCATTAAGGATTCATTATGTGTAGATTAGAGTTTGTACACCGTGTCTTGTACAAATTGTGCCCATTGGGCAGGTGTCTTCGATTTGTCGAAAGTTTGCCACGGTATAGGTTTTCCTATTGCCACTCTAAATGTTTTGTGTACGTTTTTATACATTTCGTCCACAAGGAATAACATTGCTATATTCACCTTTATTCCCAAGGTTTTGCAAATATTTGCTATACGATAGAAACGGTTTGAATTTCTGCCACTGAAATGAATTGGGACAACATCTCTATGAGTAGCCACACTTTTCGATATGAAAGTCTTTTTCCATGGCAAGTCCCTTATTTCTCCATTGGTTTTTCTGGAACACAAGCCAGCAGGGAACATCAGCATGTGGCTGTCGCTATTGAATCCTGCATTTACCATGGCAGGGAAACTTCTGCTTTGGTTTCCTGTTTTGTTGATAGGTATGCACAATGGCGCCAGTCCGGGCAAGTTCATAAGCAGGTCATTTACCAAATATTTGAAATTGCCATCATAGTGTCTGCCAATGATGGCACCCAAGGCGACACCATCCTGGCCTCCAAGAGGATGGTTGCTCACGAAAGTGTAGAGTTTTCCATCATCCTTTGCAGGCAGGTTTTCTTCACCTTCCAATTTCAAGGTCATGTCCAAATACCTCACACATTCCTCAAGCCAGTCCACTCCCACCTTGTCGCGCGACTCCCACAAGAATCTGTTCACCTCGTCTTGATGAATGATGCTTTTGAGCCAGTTGGTTGCCACAGAAGGCACCATCTTTGCCCGAGCACCCATCTTGTCATTAAGAATTTTATTAATATCAATGGTTTTTTCTGATATCTCGGTCATGATACGAGTACTTTCTCTAATAAGATGCAAAAATAATCATCTTTTTCAATTTTTTAGCATCTTGGGCGAAAAAAGTTCAAAAATCATGTTTTTTGTTAAAAAAGCAATACACAAAGATAGATTTCAACAAGGATTTCGATATATTTTATTTTTGTAGAAAAAGAGCTTTTCAACCCATATTGCAGGCACTTGATTTTTTTTAAAAAAAAGTGGAGGAAAATGGGGGAAAGTGGAGGAAAATGTGTAATTTTGAAGCCGATTTCAAGAGGACTGACAAAAATGAGATTATTAGGCAACATAGAAGCCAAGACCGACTCCAAAGGACGTGTATTTCTTCCAGCCGCATTTCGCAAAGTGCTGCAAGGAGAGAGCAGCGACACGCTTGTGCTTCGCAAGGACGTTTACCAGCCCTGCCTCACTCTCTATCCTGAATCAGCATGGAGCAAGCAAATGGATTTCCTATGCAGCAAGATAAACCGCTGGAATCCCGCCCATCAGCAGATTTACCGTCAGTTTCTCTCGGCTGTGGAATTAGTCACTCCTGACAGCAGTGGACGCATACTCATCCCCAAGCGTTTGTTGGAATCAGCGGAAATACGCCAAGGCATACGTTTTATAGGCATGGGTGACTACATTGAAATATGGAGCAGCGAAAACACAGTCAAGCCATTTGTGAGCCATGAGGAATTCACAGATGCATTGGAGCACCTCTTGAGCGACCAAGCACCCACATCAGGAGGACAGCCATGCAAATAAGCTCCCCCCTCCCCGCATACCACGTCCCCGTCTTGTTGAAGGAGAGCGTAGATGGGTTGTGCATTCGTCCAGACGGTACATATGTGGATGTGACCTTTGGTGGTGGCGGCCATAGTCGTGAAATACTATCGAGGTTAGGTGCAAGCGGCAGGCTTTTTGGTTTCGACCAGGACGCAGACAGCATGAGCAACATACCCAATGATGACAAGCGTTTCGTCTTTGTAAGAAGCAATTTCAGGTATCTGCGAAACTGGATGCACTACTATGGCATAGACCACATTGACGGGTTGCTTGCCGACCTGGGCGTATCGAGCCATCATTTCGACGACAGCACACGAGGATTCTCTTTCCGTTTTGAGGCTCCTCTCGACATGCGGATGAACCAAGATGCCCGCCTCACGGCAGCAGACATTGTCAACGGATATTCAGAAGGTCAATTGGCCGACATACTCTACCTTTATGGAGAGCTGAGGCAATCCCGCAAATTGGCAGCCGCGATAGTGAAATCACGCCAACAGCGCCCCATCACCACCACCACACAATTGTGGGACACGGTGTCGAGGCTGATGCCACGCGAACGGGAAAAAAAGGAGATGACAAAAGTGTTTCAAGCCCTACGCATAGAGGTGAACCACGAGATGGCCGCCCTTCAGGAAATGCTTGAAAGCGCCACAGCCCTGCTTGCCACAGGAGGCAGGCTGTCTGTCATCACCTACCATAGTCTGGAAGACCGTATTGTGAAGAATGTGATGAAAACCGGGCATGTAAACGGCCTGGCAGACGAAGACTTCTTCGGCCGTGTTTCCTCACCTCTAAAGCCACTGAGCAACAAAGTCACTCAGCCCAGTGCGGAGGAACAAGAAGCCAATCCTCGCAGCAGGAGTGCCAAGCTACGAGTTGCCGAGAAGATATGATAAAAAGTGAAAACCTGCAAGACGACGCTAAAAGAACCGAAGAAAAGAAAAGAAAATGAACAAGAAAGAAGACATCGAAAGCGAAAGATTGGAAATAGAAGAGAAAGACAATTTGGCAGCGGCCATTTCAAACGAGGAAATCCTTCATCAATCAACGTCAGACACGGCATCCGACGATGAAGCCATGTATGATAATTACACTCGTGATGAAGAGGTTGCCGAGCACACACGCCCCTCGCTGAAGGAAGTAATAGAAGAGAATGCACGTGAGGATGAGAAGCCATTTTCTTCTTCCCTCACGCTGCGCACCATTCTTGGTGGCGACATTCTCAACACCCAAGCCATACGCCGTCAAGTATGGCTGATACTACTTATTACGTTTTTCTCCATACTATATGTTTCAAACAGATATAGTTGCCAGAAGCAGCAAATAAGAATCGACAATCTCAACGATGAGTTGAAGAAATCGAAATACAAGACATTGTCATTGTCGAGTGTGCTTACCGAACGTAGTCGCGAGAGCCACGTGGAAGAGTTGCTCAAGGCAAACAGCGACAGTACCATCCACGCTGCAGACCAGCCCCCATATATTGTTGTCGTACCCCAAAGCCCAGTGAAATGAACAAACAAGGAAACAGAAACGCCACTTCACGCTATTCATACCTGGCATGCCTGATGACCATTCTTGGGGTGGTAGTGATAGCAAAGACCATCTACATCATGACAGCCAAGCATGATTATTGGATGGAAGTTGCCAACCAAAAGAAGCCTGCCGGCAGAATCGAGAAAGCCAATCGTGGCAACATACTGAGCGACCATGGAGAACTCATGGCCAGCTCGCTGCCCGAATACAAGCTGTTCATGGATTTCAAAGTGTGCAGAGAACAAAGCGATTCCCTATGGCACGACAAGTTGGACAGCATATGCAATGGCCTAAGCGAAATTTTCCCTGACAAGAGCGCCCTGGAATTCAGGAGCCACCTAATGACAGGGTATAATGACACCAACCAGAATTTTGCAATATGGCCACGACGCGTGGACTACAACACCTTACAACGTGTAAAAAAATTACCCATTTTCAAGTTGCACAAATACGTTGGTGGATTCCACTATACAGACAACAATGCACGCAGGCGCCCATTTGGGACACTTGCCCTACGCACCATAGGCGACATGTATGGCGAGAAAGACAGTGCACGTTTTGGACTTGAGCAGTCATTCGACAGCGTTTTACGCGGAAAAGAAGGCAGCTCACACATGCACAAGGTGATGAACAAGTTTCTGAACATCGTGGATCAGGCACCTGTAGATGGAGAAGACATTGTGACCACCATCAACGTGCAAATGCAGGACATAGCAGAAAAAGCACTCCATGAAGAGTTGAAGGAAATCAACGCAGACGTAGGAGTAGCCATTGTGATGGAAGTGAACACAGGCGACGTGAAAGCCATTGTCAACCTTGAGAAGTGTGGCGATGGTCTCTACCGTGAGCGTCGCAACCATGCAGTAGCCGACTTGCTCGAACCTGGTTCTGTATTCAAGACAGCATCATTGATGGTGGCTCTCGATGACCAAAAAGTGGACACATCATACATGGTGGAGACTGGCAACGGCCAATACATGATGCATGGAGCACAGATGAACGACCACAACCGCGCTTCTGGCGGTAGCGGTACCATATCGCTAAGCCGTGCCCTGCAAGTTAGTTCAAACATAGGCATCAGCCGCGTAATAGACAAATACTACAAGGATACGCCAGAAAAGTTTGTGGAAGGACTACACCGTGTGGGAATAGCCGAAGACCTCAACGTGCCCATCAAAGGCTCAGCCCCCCCACGCATCCGCATGCCCCACAAGAATTCCAGAGGACAATATACCAACTGGAGCCGCACCACCCTGCCATGGATGAGCATCGGCTACGAGTCGCAAGTGCCCCCCATCTCCACACTGGCATTCTACAATGCCATAGCCAACAACGGCAGAATGATGAAGCCACGCTTTGTGAAAATGAAGTTGAAAGATGGCGAAGTGACGGCAGAATACCCCACAGAAGTGATCAAGGAGCATATTTGTCGTCCTTCCACCTTGGCAAAGATAAAAGACATGCTGCTCCGTGTTGTGAACAACGGGACAGGAAAGAAAGTGAGATCAGAATCATTTGCCATTGCAGGAAAGACAGGAACAGCCCAGATTTCCAAAGGCAACATTGGCTACAAAAGTGGTGTGACACATTATCTGGTAAGCTTTGTGGGCTATTTCCCAGCAGACGCCCCACGCTACAGCTGCATAGTATGCATCCAGAAAGCAGGCTTGCCCGCTTCCGGAGGAACGATGAGCGGTTGGGTATTCCACAATATTGCCGAAGGCATCATGGCACACAACCTGAACATGGACATCACCAGTGCACGCGACGAACAGCAAGAGCATCGGCCAATGAGCATGAAAGGCAATCTTGAATCAGCAAGCACAGTGCTAAACTATTTGGGATTCCGCACCATCAACCGATGGGCCACCAACAACGGCAACATGCCATTTTGGGGCACAGTGGGAATGGACGCCAACCAATACATACTGACACAGTCCGAGCCAGAAGAGATGGACATGGTGCCCGACGTGGTGGGCATGGGTGCTCGGGATGCAGTTTACGAAATGGAACGACGAGGCCTTCACACTCGCGTCCAGGGACGCGGCAAAGTGGTGTCCCAAAGCATCGCGGCAGGCAAGAAAATCGTAAAAGGAAGCACATGCGTGTTGAAGATGCAATATCAATGACAATTTGAAAAAGACAAAGATATGATATTAAGAACACTACTAAAGGACATCAAGACAGTGACTGTGTCCGGCAGCATGGATGTGGAAATATCCAATGTGAACATTGATTCGCGCAAAGTAGCGCCAGGTCACCTTTTCATTGCCCTGAAAGGCACACAGGTAGATGGTCATCAGTTCATGGACAAGGCTTCTGCCCAAGGAGCTTCAGCCATCCTTTGCGAACATTTGCCCGAGACCAAGTCGCCTGCTACGACCTATGTTGTAGTAGAATCAACAGAGCAATGTGTTGGTCCGGTAGCTACCGCTTTCTATGGTTATCCATCCGAGCACACGAAATTGGTTGGCGTGACAGGCACCAATGGGAAAACCACCATCGCCACCTTATTATATAATATGTTTCGCTCAATGGGTCACAAATGCGGTCTGCTATCCACTGTATGCAACTACATCGATAGCGAAGCCGTCCCAGCCACGCACACCACTCCAGACCCGATACAGCTCAACCATCTTCTATCCAAAATGGTAGAAGCAGGATGCGAATACGTATTCATGGAATGCAGCAGCCATGCCATCCACCAGCACCGTATCGGAGGTTTGCACTTCACGGGAGGCATATTCACCAACCTGACACGCGACCACCTTGACTATCACGGCACTTTCGAGAACTACCGTGATGCCAAGAAAGCATTTTTCGACATGCTCCCCAAAGGCTCCTTTGCCATCACCAATGCCGATGACAAGAATGGCATGGTGATGGTGCAGAACACCAAGGCGACAGTGAAGACATACTCCACACGAAGCAT
The DNA here is from genome assembly GCA_900315745.1 of uncultured Prevotellaceae bacterium. Lineage (GTDB taxonomy): Bacteria > Bacteroidota > Bacteroidia > Bacteroidales > Bacteroidaceae > Prevotella. The sequence continues at coordinate 27,820 of ONAG01000006.1, read as the reverse complement.
GGCCGACTATAGGGCAAGGATTTTGGAATGCCATTTCGAAGGAATGTATTTGGAAGTGGACGGAAGGGAAGTAGGAGTTCAGTTCATTGGCAAATTCAATGTAAGCAATCTGCTTGCCGTCTATGGCGCCGCGCTGATGCTTGGGAAAAAAGCCGATGACGTTCTGGTGGTGATGAGCACACTCCACAGTGTCAGCGGCAGGCTGCAACCGGTAAAATCTCCAGAGGGATATACCGCCATCGTTGACTATGCACATACTCCCGACGCCCTGGAGAACGTGCTCAACGCCATCCACGAGGTGCTCGATGGCAAAGGCAAGGTGATAACCGTTTGCGGCGCCGGTGGCAATCGCGACAAGGGCAAGCGTCCACTGATGGCACGTGAGGCGGTGCGCCAAAGCGACCGCGTGATCATCACCAGCGACAATCCTCGTTTTGAAGAACCACAATCCATCATCGACGACATGCTCGCCGGCCTCACTCCACAGCAACGGCGCAAAGTGTTATCAGTGGTGGACCGCCGTGAAGCCATACGTACAGCTTGCCTCATGGCAAGCAAGGGCGACGTGATACTTGTAGCAGGTAAAGGCCATGAGGACTACCAAGAGATTTGCGGTGTGAAGCATCACTTTGACGACCGCGAAGAACTGCTGAAACTCTTTGCAACACAAGCTAACTGACACGAAACACAACAAGACAAAATCAAAGAACATGCTATACTATATTTTCAGATTTTTCGAGCAATTCGACATACCAGGGTCACACATGTGGCACTACATATCGTTCCGCTCTCTTGCAGCCTTGATTCTCTCGCTAATAATATCCGCATGGTTTGGCGAGAAATTCATTGTCTATATGAAGAAGAAGCACATAACGGAGAAACAACGTGATGCATCCATCGACCCATTTGGCGAGAAGAAAAAGAATGTGCCGTCGATGGGTGGCATAATCATTCTTGTATCCATATTAATCCCCACACTTCTTTTCGGCAGGATGCGCAACATATACTTGTTGCTGATGATAGTCACCACATTATGGCTGGGCTTTCTTGGTTTCCTCGACGACTACATCAAGATTTTCAAGAACAACAAGGATGGTCTGAAACCAAAATTCAAGTTGGTTGGACAAATCATCCTTGGTCTCGTAGTAGGCTTGACATTATGGGCAAGTCCTGATGCCACAATCAACGAGACCATAGTAACAGAACAAGTAGAAGGGAATGTCAAAGTCACCCACAAGTCGGAGTCGGAAAAATCCCTCAAGACCACCATCCCATTTGTAAAGAACCATAATTTGGACTATTCGATGGCTTTCAACTGGATGGGCAAATACAAGAATGCTGCCGGTTGGGTGCTTTTTGTCATCATAACAATCCTTGTGGTGACAGCAGTGAGCAACGGAGCCAACCTTAATGACGGCATGGATGGGATGTGCGCCGGCAATTCCGCCATCATAGGAGTAGCATTAGGCATATTTGCCTATGTGAGCAGCCACATAGAATATGCCTCCTATCTCAACATAATGTACATACCAGGCTCACAAGAGTTGGTGGTGTTCATGTGTGCGTTCATTGGTGCGATGATTGGTTTCCTATGGTATAATGCATACCCAGCCCAAGTGTTCATGGGCGACACCGGCTCATTAATGATAGGCGGGGTGATAGGCGTTTGCGCCGTCATTGTGCACAAGGAACTGATGTTGCCCATCCTTTGTGGCATATTCTTTGTGGAAAGCCTCAGTGTGATATTGCAAACCGCCTATTTCAAATATCGTTTGCGAAAAGGGGAGCGCGTAAGAATATTCCGTGCCACCCCCATCCACGACAATTTCCGCAAACTTGACAAAGACCTTGACCCCACAAGCCGTTTCATCCTCAAGGGGTGGCCCCAACGACAATTCCACGAATCGAAAATCACAGTGCGCTTCTGGATCACCACGATAATCCTGGCAGCACTCACAATCATAACTCTGAAGATTAGATGAACTCTTTGCATTCGTGAGAATGCCCAACATGAATCATATTAATAGAAGAACAAGAACAAAAAGCGAAAACAAAAGATTGGAAATGAAGAAAATAGCAATACTTGGCGCAGGCGAGAGTGGCGCAGGTGCCGCCGTCTTGGCAAAGAAAGAAGGTTACGACGTATTCGTATCAGACATGTCGTCCATAAAGGACAAGTACAAGCAAATGCTCGACAGCCACGGCATAGAGTGGGAAGAATGCCATCACAGCGAGGACAAGATACTTGCATCCGAGGAGATAATAAAAAGCCCCGGCATCCCCAACGAAGCCCCCATTGTGAAAAAAGCCATCGAGAAAGGCATTCACATAATAAGCGAAATAGAGTTTGCTGGGCGCTACACTCACTCCAAGATGATATGCATCACCGGCAGCAACGGCAAGACCACAACAACATCGCTTATCTACCACATTTTCAAGACAGCCGGATACAACGTAGGCCTTGCAGGCAACATAGGCAGGAGCCTCGCCTTGCAAGTGGCAGAAGAGCCACATGAGTATTACATCATAGAACTTAGCTCATTCCAGCTGGACAACATGTATGATTTCCGCGCCAACATAGCCATTCTGCTAAACATCACTCCAGACCATCTGGACCGTTATGGCAACTGCATGCAGAACTATGTTGACTCAAAGATGCGAATCATTCAAAACCAGACAAGCGACGACAGTTTCATTTACTGGAACGACGACCCCATCATAAAGAGAGAATTGGAAAAATATGACATCAAAGCCATCCAATACCCATTCTCCGAGTTAAAGGAAAAAGGCTCGATAGGCTATATCGAAGAAGGCATGTACAAACTGGAGGAGCCCACCCCCTTCAACATGGAGCAAGAAGAGCTAAGCCTCACAGGCAAGCACAACATATACAACTCACTTGCCGCAGGACTGGCATCCAACATTGCCGGCATCCACAAGGATTATATCCGCAAGAGCCTCAGCGACTTCCCCGGTGTGGAGCATCGTCTGGAACGAGTAGCCACCGTGCGTGGCGTGCGCTATGTGAACGATTCCAAGGCCACCAATGTGGATGCCTGCTGGTATGCATTGGAAAGCATGGACTCACCCACAGTGCTCATCATCGGCGGCAAGGACAAAGGCAACGACTATGAGGAAATAAGGGAATTGGTGCAAAAGAAATGCCGCGCATTGGTCTTTTTGGGAGCCGATAACAGCAAGTTGCACAATTTCTTCGACGGAATGGGCATACCCATCCGCGACACTCACAGCATGAACGACTGCGTATCAGCATGTTATGAACTTGCCCAACCAGGCGACACCGTTCTCCTCAGCCCATGCTGTGCAAGTTTCGACTTGTTCAAGAACATGGAAGACCGAGGCGACCAATTCAAATCCTTGGTTCGCAGCCTTTAACATCACGAAGAAACTCCACAAATCATTGCTAAACAAGTGAACAAGAGCACATGAAAATATCTATTGGCAACATATTCAAGGGAGACAAGGTCATCTGGATGATATTCTTTTTCCTTTGCATTATCAGTCTTATCGAGGTGTTCAGCTCAAGTAGCACCCTTACATACAACAAGCCCAACTACTGGGGTCCCATCCTCAAGCACGGCGGCATCCTGTTTGTAGGGTTGGTGCTTATGGTAGTAGTTCAAAACATAGACTGCAAGTATTTCAAGATAGCTACAATCTTCTTGATAATCTTTTCAGCCCTGTCACTCTTATGGGTGCTTGCCGCAGGCCAAACAACGAATGGAGCACAACGATGGGTGTCAATATTAGGAATACAATTTCAGCCATCCGAAATAGCCAAAGGCACGATTGTTCTTGCCGTGGCGCAGATTCTCAGTGCCATGCAGACAGAAAACGGTACTGAAGAAAAAACATTCAAATACGTGCTCATCGTATCGTGCCCCCTTATATTTCTCATCTTCTTCGAGAACTTCTCAACAGCCGCACTTATAAGCCTTGTGGTCATCTGCATGATGTTCTATGGTGGAGTATCTCTCAAGAAAATAGGGCGACTTGTGGGCTTCCTTGCATTGACAGGGCTAATAATACTGTCGCTTGTCCTGCTTATAGGAAAAGACAACGGCGTAAAAAATGTCAATGACAAGAACAACCTCACAGAGCAAGTGGAAGGAAAAACGAAGAAAGAAGCCAATGCAATTGAGAAACTCTTCCACAGGGCAGACACATGGAAAGGACGCATCTTGAAATTCACAGACAGGAAAGACGTGTCTCCAGAGGAATTCGACCTCAACGTTGACGCACAAGTAGGATATTCCAACATAGCCATCGCTTCTTCAGAAATCGTGGGCAAGGGTCCTGGCAATTCCGAAGCACGCGACCTTCTGCCACAAGCATTTTCCGACTTCATCTATGCCATCATCATAGAGGAATTGGGACTCGCCGGAGGCATCTTCGTAATGTTTCTCTACATTTTCCTGCTTTGGCGTTCTGGTAGAATAGCCGATCGTTGCGCCAACAATTTCCCAGCCTTTTTGGTAATGGGACTCGCCCTGCTGCTTGTCCTGCAAGCCATGTTCAACATGATGGTTGCCGTGGGACTGGCACCTGTCACAGGACAGCCACTGCCACTAATAAGCAAAGGCGGCACCTCTACAATAATCAACTGCATCTACATCGGAGCCATTCTCAGCGTAAGCATTTCTGCAAAACGCAAGAGTTCCACTACAATGGGAAGCAAACTTGCCTGAGACTTGTTGTCGATGTGACAAAGAAACAAGAAGGAAGTTTTTTTTGTTAAGTGTAGCCAAATAAAATGCAAATAAAATTGCATAAAGAGGAAAAAAATAGTTACTTTTGCAGTTAAAACTCAAGCTATGAGCGAAAAGTTAAGATTGATAATCAGTGGTGGTGGCACGGGAGGCCATATTTTCCCTGCCATTTCGATAGCCAATGCCATAAAATCCAAGCAGCCAGAAGCAGAAATCCTCTTTGTAGGAGCCCAAGGCCGCATGGAGATGGAGCGTGTCCCTGCAGCAGGATATGCCATCAAGGGGCTACCCATCTGTGGTTTCGACAGGAAGAACTATCTACGCAACTTTGTTGTGCTTTGGAAGATTTGGAAAAGCCAGCGTATGGCAAAGAGCATCATTCGCCAATTCCGTCCAATGGTGGCAGTAGGCGTAGGAGGCTATGCCAGCGGTCCCACTCTCAACCAATGCGCCTCAATGGGCATACCATGCCTCATACAAGAGCAAAACTCATACGCAGGAGTGACCAACAAGCTATTGGCAAAGAAAGTTCAGAAGATATGCGTAGCCTATGATGGCATGGAGAAATTCTTCCCTGCAGAGAAGATAGAGAATTTGGGAAATCCCGTGCGTCAGCAATTACTTGAGACGACCCTTACTCGCGAAGCCGCAGCACAAAAGCTTGGGCTTGACCCATCCCGCAAAATCGTCCTCATAGTAGGAGGAAGCCTTGGAGCCCGCACCCTGAACCAAAGTGTGCTTCAACATCTTGAAATGGTAGAGGGAAGCGATGTAGAGATACTATGGCAGACAGGCAAATATTATCATGAGAGCATCAAGGAAGCCCTTGGTCAGCACAAGCCCATAAAAAACCTCAAGGTTACAGCCTTCATAGACGACATGGGTGCCGCCTATCGAGCAGCCGACTTGGTGGTAAGCCGTGCTGGAGCCAGCAGCATTTCAGAGTTTTGCCTTTTGGGCAAGCCAGTCATTCTGGTACCATCACCCAATGTGGCAGAGAATCACCAATATCACAATGCCATGGCACTTGTGAACAAGGGTGCCGCCATTCATGTTGCCGACGACCAAGCCGCAGACATTCTGCTGAGGACAGCCATTGAGACAGTGGGCGATTCCGCACATCTGGCATCCCTTAGCAAAAACATCCTTTCGCTTGGCAAGAAAAATTCTGCTGAAATAATAGCAGACAGAGTGATAGAACTTGCAAGAAAAACGACAACATACTGATACATGAGCACAAGAAAAGAAATACAGTCAGTATATTTTATAGGAGCGGGTGGCATCGGCATGAGCGCACTGGCTCGCTATTTCCTTCACAAGGGAATGTTTGTGGCAGGATATGACAAGACCCCTACCCCACTAACTTCCCACCTGGAAGAAGAAGGCATGCACCTGCATTATGTGGACGACACAAAACTCATCCCCGAGCCATGCCGAGATGCAGACACAACACTTGTGATATATACCCCTGCCATCCCTGAAGACCACAGCGAACTCGCCTATTTCAAAAAAGGAGGATTCGACCTTCAGAAACGAGCACAGGTGCTGGGCACCCTAACAAGGTCTCACAAAGGTTTGTGTGTGGCAGGCACTCATGGCAAGACCACCACGTCGTCTATGTGTGCCCATATAATGCACCAAAGCCACCTGGACTGCAACGCATTCCTTGGGGGCATAACAAAGAACTACGGAACCAACTACATACTCTCTGACAGCGACTATGTGGTGATTGAAGCTGACGAGTACGACCGTTCGTTCCACTGGCTTAGGCCATGGGCAACCGTCATCACAGCAACAGACCCAGACCATCTCGACATCTATGGCACAAAAGAAGCATACCTTGAAAGCTTCCGCCATTACACCACACTGATACAGCCAGGCGGCGCACTCATCATCCATGTTGGCTTGGAAATGAAAGCTGATGTTGGAGAAGGTGTACGCACCTACACATACAGTCGCGACGAAGGCGACTTCCATGCTGAAAACATAGTAATCGAGAATGGAGAAATCACCTTCGACTTCATCTCGCCCATCAGCTGTGTGAAGGACATCTCCCTGGGGCAGCCTGTACCCATCAACATAGACAATGCCATAGCCGCCATGGGCATGGCGCAGTTGAGCGGATGCACCGATGAAGAACTTCGCGAGGGCATGCGCACCTACCAAGGAGTGGAACGCAGGTTTGACTTCAAGCTGAAAGACAACCGCCATGTGGTGCTAAGCGACTACGCCCACCACCCCATCGAAATATACCAAAGTGCAAAAAGCATCCGCGAGCTATACCGCAACCGCAAGGTCACCGCACTTTTCCAACCACATCTGTACAGTCGCACACACGACTTCTACAAGGAATTTGCTGATAGCCTGAGCCTGCTCGACGAGGTGATACTATGCGAAATCTACCCTGCACGAGAAAAACCGATACCAGGTGTGACGTCACGCCTCATCTACGACAACTTACGCCCTGGCATAGAGCGCCACCTGATCAAGAAGGAGGAAGTGCTCGACTATGTAAAAAGTCGTGATTTCGATGTTCTCATCATTCTTGGTGCCGGTGATTTGGACAATTATGCATCCTCCATAGCAAACATTCTAAAGGAAAAATGATGTATATCAACTGGAAGAAGACCACATTTGCAATACTCAACACCATACTTGCCATCTATCTGGTGTTGGCTATGACTGCTTTCAACAAACCTGAAAGAAGCAATGAGGTATGCAACAAAGTGAACATATCCATTGCTGACAAGGATTCATGTGGATTTCTCAGTGCGTCGGAAGTGAAACGCTTGCTCACCAACCAGCATCTCTATCCCAATGGTAAAAAGATGTCGCTTGTAGATTTAAGGAGCATAGAGAACACCCTCCAATCCAACAGCTTCATCAATAGCGTGGAGTGTTTCAAGACTCAATCAGGCAGTGTGGGAATAAGAGTTACCCAACGCCTACCAATGTACAGGGTCATGAGCAACAATGGAGAAGACTACTTCATTGATGTAGATGGAGAAATCATGCAGGGTGAGCACTACTCTTCAGACTTGATAGTGGTCACAGGTGCCATAAGCAAGCGGTATGCCCAGAATTATGTGACAAAATTGGTGGAATGGATATTAGGGAACGACCTATGGAAGAACCAAGTGGAACAGGTGAACATACTCCCCGACAAAAGCATTGAAATCGTCCCACGAGTGGGAGACCACATAGTATGTCTTGGCAGATTGCCGGAAAGCAGCGACAAGTCACGTCGCGAGCGCAATATCAACAGATTTGTAGAGAACAAATTCAATCGTCTCTTGAAATTCTACCGTTATGGTCTCGACAAGGTGGGATGGAACAAATACGAATACGTGAACCTGGAGTTTGACAACCAGATAATCTGCAGACGGAACAAGTCTGGAGGTGCAAGCACCAAGACAGCAATACCAGAAAATCCCAATGCAGAAAAGAAAGAAACGACCAATAAAACAACAGAGGCAAAGCCACAAGCATAACACAAGATACTATTAATTTTCAGCAGCAACTGAACAAAAAAAATATATTCAAAATAATATGGCAGCAAAGGAATTCATCGTAGCTATTGAACTTGGTTCTTCAAAGATTACCGGCATCGCCGGCAAGAAGAGCATGGACGGCAGCATCCAGGTGCTGGCTGTCGTGAGGGAAGACGCCACCTCGTGCATACGTAAAGGCGTTGTTTACAACATAGACAAGACAAGTGCTTGTCTGATCAACATCATCAAGAAGTTGAAGACCCTCCTCAAATCCGAAATCTCTCAAGTGTACGTAGGCGTAGGCGGCCAGTCCATCCGCAGTGTCCGCAATGTCATTGTCAAGACCCTGCCCGACGACACCATAATCTCTCAAGACACCATCAACGAATTGATGGATAACAACAGGAGCATGTCTTATCCCGACTTGGAGATATTGGATGCCGCCACTCAGGAGTACAAGGTTGGCACACAATACCAAATCGACCCTGTGGGAATCCAGAGCAACAAGCTTGAAGGCAATTTCCTCAACATCTTGTGCCGCAAGTCGTTCTACCGCAATCTCAACAAGTGCTTCGAGAATGCAAATATTGCAATAGCAGAAATGTACTTGTCGCCCATCGCTCTTGCACACAGCGTGCTGAACGAAGCTGAGATGCGTAGCGGATGCATGCTCGTAGATTTGGGTGCCGACACCACCACCGTCTTGGTGTATTACAAGAACATACTTCGCCATCTTGTTGTCATCCCACTGGGTGGAAACAACATCACCAAGGACATTTCGTCTCTTCAGATGGAAGAAAGCGAGGCAGAGGAAATGAAGTTGAAATATGCCTCTGCATATACCGACAACAATGACATTGAGCCAGGCAAGACGATTCCAATAGATAATGAACGCACTGTCTTGATGCAAGATTTCGTTGACATCGTAGAAGCCCGTGTAAACGAAATCGTACAAAATGCATGGTATCAAGTTCCACAAGAATACAACGACAAATTGCTTGGCGGCATCATCCTCACCGGCGGTGGCTCCAACCTGAACAACATCAAGAAGGCATTCGCCAACGAAACCCACATACAGAAGATTCGCATTGCTGGTACGGTCGTGCAAAATGTCACCTCCACCGACAAGGACATCAATGCCCGCAACGGCATGATGAACACAGCATTGGGACTTCTTGCAAAAGGCGACATCAACTGTGCTGGTCAGACAATCAACCCCAATACCGACCTGTTCACCCAACAGCCAGGCAGCAACACCACTGGCGACCTTCACTCCAAGCCACGTCCTGTGAGTGACATAAGGCCAGGCACGGTGATGACCGAAGCTGAGAAAAAGAGAATGGAAGAGGAGCGCCAGCGCAAAATAGAACAGACAAAACGCGAAAACGAACAACTCTCCTCTGAAGAGACACAAACAGGGAAAAAGAAAGGAAGCTTCTTCCAACGTGCAAGAAAATCCTTTGAAGAATTCGGAAAGAAACTGATTTCCGAAGAGTCAGATGAGGAAAACCGCTAATCAATACTTGACAGATAACATTCATAGTCGCACATATAAAAACCAACTATCATGGCAGAAGACAATAAGCAAGAAGTTCTCGATTTCGAAGAACTGCCAAAAGAGAACTGCATCATCAAGGTCATCGGCGTGGGTGGCGGCGGCGGCAATGCCGTCAACCACATGTACCGAGAAGGCATCCATGAGGTGACTTTCGTATTATGCAATACCGACCGCCAAGCACTCAACGACTCCCCCGTACCCGTACACATCCAATTAGGCAAGGAGGGACTGGGAGCAGGCAACAAGCCTGAACGTGCCCGCAAAGCAGCCGAAGAAAGTGAAGATGACATCCGCCGCATGCTCAACGACGGCACAAAGATGTCTTTCATCACCGCCGGCATGGGTGGTGGCACCGGCACTGGTGCAGCCCCCGTCATCGCCCGCGTTTCCAAAGAACTGGGAATCCTCACAGTAGGCATAGTAACCATCCCATTCCGCTTTGAAGGTTCCAACAAGATAGACCAAGCCCTCGACGGTGTGGAAGAAATGTCGAAACATGTGGACGCCCTCCTTGTAATCAACAATGAGCGCCTTCGCGAGATATACCCCGACTACTCTGTACTCAATGCCTTTGCAAAAGCAGACGACACATTGAGTGTGGCAGCCAGGAGCATTGCTGAAATCATCACCGTCCACGGACTAATCAACCTTGACTTCAACGATGTACGCACCGTTTTGAAAGATGGTGGCGTCGCCATCATGAGTACAGGTTATGGAGAGGGTGACGGCAGAGTGAAAAAAGCCATTGAGGATGCACTTCACTCACCATTGCTCAATGACAACGACGTGTTCAACTCTAAGAAGATCCTGCTCAGCATATCGTTTGCAAACGACAAGGAGACAGGCGGTCTGATGATGGAAGAGATGAACGATGTGAACGACTTCATGGCGAAATTCGGAGACGATTTCGAAATCAAGTGGGGTCTTGCTGTTGACCCAGACTTGGGCAAGAAAGTGAAGGTCACCATATTGGCTACGGGCTTTGGCATTGAGGACGTAGAAGGCATGAGCTCTCATATAAGAAAGCCCATAGACCCCACAATGCAAGCCAAGAAAGAGGACGACCGCATACGCAGGGAAAATCGTCGCGGCCACTATTACGGTGACACCAACCCCACTCCTCACAAGCGTCGCCCACCTATCTTCATCTTCAAACCAGAAGACTTGGACAACGAGGATGTCATCCTGGCAGTGGAGAGCACACCAACACTCCGCAGAACACGCAAGTTGCTTGAAGACATTTGCCGCACATCAACAGGCGAAAATGAAAACAAAGACACCGAGAGCGAGAGCAACACCCCATCGTCGAAAATTGTCTTCGGTTAAACAGCATTCCCAACTCTATTTATAAAAAGAAAATGACATTATACGACCAAATAAGCGAAGACATAAAGTCTGCGATGAAAGCACGCGACAAAGTTCGTCTTGAGACCCTTCGCAACATTAAGAAAGTATTCATAGAGGCAAAGACAGCACCAGGTGCCAACGACACCCTGGAAGATGCCGATGCCTTGAAGATAATTCAGAAGCTCGCCAAGCAAGGCCGTGAGGCAGCAGCCACTTTTGCTGAAAAGAACAGGCAAGACCTGGCTGATGGAGAGTTGGCACAAGTTGCAGTAATCGAGAGCTATCTGCCACAGCCACTTAGTGAAGCAGAAATTGAAGCTGCCGTGAAAGCCATCATTTCCGATACAGGCGCCACAGGCATGAAGGACATGGGCAAGGTCATGGGAATCGCCAGCAAGCAAATGGCAGGAAAAGCTGACGGACGTGCCATTTCCACCATTGTGAAGCGACTACTTGCTTAATCGTCACACGAACAGCTCTTTCAAGACATCAAGCGACTTCATTGTTGGGAACCCTGGCACATGAAGCCTGTAATACTCCAAGATCACCTCTGTGCATCTGTTGCGCTCGTCTCGCGACATGGCACAGAGGTGCATTGTTTGAAAATTCAAACGCATCAACAAGCCAATCTTCGAAGCCTCATGAGGATGGAGGAAATGACCATGCAAAGGCATTTCTGAAGTGAAACAGGCATTGAGCAAGTCAAAATAGCCACCTTCCACCCCAGAATCCGTATTAGGCGAAAAACCTAAAAAACGCGTGAGCCGAATCATGAATACAAGGTGAAAATTGGAAAAGCCATCATCCACCCCATCGAGCCATTCCAAGCTAAATGCCACGAAATTGAACAGAGGTCGATTTTCCCTCTCACCACGAGTGGCATACAAGAGAAACTCTGAAATGAAAAGACCTATTGACAACTTATATGGATGCATTGACAACGATGTCAAGGGCAAGAAAATCCTAATGTCACGCAACTTTTGCAGTTCCGATTTCATCCTGAAATCATAATTAACCTCAACAATTGTCATAGGCATGAAAAGAGGTTTTTTCATGCGTCCTTTGGGTGACTTGGATACAGACACGGCAAAAGAGACTCTGCCCTGCTCTTCGGTGAACATATCCACTATAAGACGGCTATCACCATATTTCATTGCACGAAGCACAATGGCTCTTGATTTAATCATCAACATGCTGTAAAGGTACGTCAATTCATCTTCAAAACCAAGAAAATTGTGAAAAAACGATAAAAACAATGCAATTTATAAAAAAATGAGAGATAAAATTTGGCAGGAAAGAAGAAAAGCAATACCTTTGCATCCGCTAAACACGTCAATGGTCCATTCGTCTATCGGTTAGGACGAGAGATTTTCATTCTCTAAAGAGCAGTTCGACTCTGCTATGGACTACAAAAACAATAAAAAGATCACAACAAAGATGGCAAATCACAAATCATCATTAAAGAGAATCCGTCAGGACAAGAAGAAACAACTTCACAACAAATACTACGCTAAGACCATGCGTAATGCGGTACGTAAACTACGTGCTATGACCAACAAGGAAGAGGCTGCGAAGCTCTATCCCAGCGTTCAGAAAATGCTTGACAAATTGGCAAAGACCAACATTATTCACAAGAATAAGGCTGCCAACCTCAAATCAAGCCTTTCACGCCAGATCAACAAGATGGCTTAACTTAACTATACACATATTGGAAAGCCGCGACCTCACAGGTTGCGGCTTTATTTGTCATATCCACAGGATACATTCCGTCACATTCGTCTTGTCCAACCCACACTTCAGGATACCAGTCAAAAGACAGTTTGTTTCGCATAACGAAGAACACCCCGACACAAATCCATACGACCGAAAGCCACAGAACAAGCCATCAAACAACATGGTTGGTGACATGGCTCAAAATATGTATTTTATCCCTCTTTTTTATCACTTTTTAGGGTAGAATAATTTCTAAAATAGGCATTTTTTTCTTAACTTTGCACGTGAAAAGAAATAAGCCCTCCACGTCTGTAAATCATACAGGAAATAACAAAATGCTGATGGCAAAAAGCGACTCGGTGGGCCACAAAAACAACAAAAAAATGCCAGAAATACAAAACCCAGAAAGCAATTATTCTGCAAAAAACATTCAGGTGCTTGAAGGCTTGGAAGCCGTTCGCAAACGCCCAGCCATGTATATTGGTGATATTAGCGAGAAAGGTCTGCACCATTTGGTAAACGAGACTGTGGACAATTCCATCGATGAAGCAATGGCAGGCTACTGCACACACATTGAGGTGACCATCAACGAAGACAACTCGATTACAGTGCAAGACAACGGTCGTGGTATTCCAGTGGATGAGCACAAGAAACTTCATAAATCGGCATTGGAAGTGGTAATGACGGTTCTCCATGCAGGTGGCAAATTTGACAAAGGCTCCTATAAAGTTAGTGGTGGTCTCCATGGCGTGGGCGTAAGTTGCGTAAACGCATTGTCATCACACATGATGTCTCAAGTATTCCGAGATGGCAAGATATATCAACAAGAATACGAGTGTGGCAAGCCATTGTATCCTGTAAAGGTAGTTGGAGAAACCGACCGTCAAGGCACCCGCCAGCAATTTTGGCCCGACAAGACCATATTCACCACTACAGTATATCAGTATGACATCATAGCCCGCCGCATGCGCGAGTTGGCATACCTCAATGCAGGCATCACCATCACGCTCCGCGACCTTCGTCCCGACGAGAATGGCGACACACGCGAAGAAGTGTTCCATGCCAAGGATGGTCTGAAGGCATTTGTCAGATTCATCGACCGCCATCGCACCCACCTGTTTAACGACGTCATCTACCTGAAGACAGAAAAGCAAGGCATACCCATCGAAGTGGCAGTGATGTACAACACAGACTATTCAGAAAACATACACTCTTATGTTAACAACATCAACACCATAGAAGGCGGCACCCACTTGCAGGGTTTCCGCATGGCACTGACTCGCACGCTGAAGAAATATGCCGACAACGACCCGGTCATTTCAAAGCAAATAGAGAAGGCGAAGATAGAGATTACGGGTGAAGACTTCCGTGAAGGTTTGACCGCCGTGATATCCATCAAGGTGGCAGAACCTCAATTTGAAGGTCAGACGAAAACCAAATTGGGCAATAGCGAGGTGGCAGGTGCCGTTCAACAAGCAGTAGGCGAAGCCCTTTCCTTCTATTTGGAAGAGCATCCCAAGGAAGCCAAGCAAATATGCGACAAGGTGGTTCTGGCAGCCACGGCACGCATAGCCGCACGCAAGGCACGTGAAAGCGTCCAGCGAAAGAACGTGATGTCGGGTGGAGGTTTGCCAGGCAAGTTGGCAGACTGTTCAAACAAGGACCCGAAAGAATGCGAGATATTCCTTGTGGAGGGCGACTCTGCTGGTGGCTCTGCAAAACAAGGTCGTGACAGGTACACCCAAGCCATTCTTCCTCTTCGTGGCAAGATTCTGAATGTGGAGAAAGTGATGTGGCACAAAGTGTTCGAAAGCGAGTCGGTGATGAACATCATACAAAGCATCGGTGTAAGATTTGGCGTGGATGGAGAAGGCGACAAAGAAGCCAACATAGACAAGTTGCGTTATGACAAGATCATCATCATGACCGATGCCGATGTCGATGGCTCACACATCGACACCCTCATCATGACATTATTCTACCGATTTATGCCCAAGGTGATACAAGAAGGCCACCTCTACATAGCCACTCCACCACTCTACCTATGCACGTACAAGAACAAAGTGAAGGAATACTGCTATACAGAACAGCAACGGCAAGCATTCCTCGACAAGTATGGAGAGGGCAAGGAGAACTCCAGCATCCACACCCAGCGCTACAAAGGTCTTGGCGAGATGAACCCCGAACAGCTGTGGGATACTACCATGGACCCCTCAAAGCGGCTATTGCGTCAGGTAAGCATTCAAAATGCCGCCGAGGCAGACGAGATTTTCTCAATGCTAATGGGAGACGATGTGGAGCCAAGACGAGAATTCATTGAGGCCAATGCCACATACGCCAACATTGATGCATAACACAAAGTAGAAGCAATCTAATAAACAAAAGTGCAAGGCGGAGCAATAAGACACTGCTCCGCCATCCATTTTTCAGAAAGACACCTTTCCCAAAACAAAAGGATGCTAAAACTAAACCACTCATTTCTGGCTTTTTTTCTCAGTGCCATTGTGTTATTGAAAGCCATCCCGTCTCTCGCCAATGATCAATCCTCGTATAACAGAGGTGAGACTGGAACCACATCAGGCGTCAAAGACAAGATAAGGTATGAAGTGCAAAACTTCAGCGACATCTTGCCCTTGACCCATCTTCACATTGCAGACATCTTGACAAGCCAAGGCTATGCGAAAGAAGCAGAAAGCCATTACAGAGAAGCCATATCTTTGTGTGCCAATATGGGCAACAAGCATCTGGAAAGCATCATACGTCGCCAAATTGCAAATGCCATTTACAATACCAATCCCTTAGAAGCCTTCAACCAGATATCCATTAGCAACATGTTGACTGATTCGCTCAACGAAGCCATCAGCAACCAATCCACATCATTTCAAGCCATATCTACCACACAGGACGAAGCGCAAGACAACACATTTTTCAAAAAAATGGACAAAGGAGAAAGACAAGCCGTTGTCCTTTTCATAATAATATTTGTATTGCCATTATTATTGATGGCAGTACTTTTGGGCTTTGCCTACAAATCACTTCATGATCGTAAGGAAGCCAACAAGACCATGAACCATCTCCGTCAGCTCCAGCAAGACTTCTTCACAAAAGTGGCACATGAATTGCGCACCCCCCTCACAGTGATAATCGGCTTGAGCGACAACATTGAGACAGGCCGCGCAAGCACAGAAGAAGAATTGAAGAAAGCAGCACAAGTAATCAAGCGCAATGGCTACCATATGCAACGCCTGACCAACCAATTGCTCGACCTTTCAAAAATAAAGTCAGACTACAACAAGATGGAATGGAAACGAGGCGACATAGTAAAATACACAGAGATGATAGTGGAAAGCTTCTGCGACTTGGCAAAAAAACGAAACATCAGCCTCGACTACATACCAGCACAAAAGGAAGCAGAAATAGCCTTTGTCCCCGACTATTACAACAAAGTGTTATACAACCTCATAGCCAACTCTTTGAAATACACCAAAGATGGAGGCCATATTTTTGTAAGCACCTCTTTGGAAAGTCATCATCTTGTATTATCTGTCACAGACACAGGCATAGGAATAAAAAAAGAAATTCTATCTCACCTTTTTGAGGAATTCTACACAAACGACCAATACCCCACCAGTGTGAGTACAGGGGTAGGCCTTGCACTTGTAAAACAGATAGTTGACCTACTCGGAGGAGACATTAAAGTAAAAAGCACCGAAGGAAAAGGCACAACATTCACCATCACCACACCACTTCGCGAATATCACGACGACACTCCATATTACACCATGGAAATAGAGGCATACAAGCCTCAAGAAGAAGACGACATCATAATGGAACCGACCTTTGATGATGACCCAGAAAACAAGTCGAAACCAAAAATTCTCATTGTAGAAGACAATGTGGATGTAATAGAATACATTGGCAGCCTTTTAAGTCAAAAATACGCCATAATCTACGCCCGAGATGGAGAGGAAGGTTTTGATATAGCCAAGCAGCAAGTGCCAGACCTAATAATAAGCGACCTTATGATGCCAAAATTTGATGGCTATGAGCTATGCAAGCTGGTCAGAAGCTCCTCCTTGCTTTCCCACATCCCATTTATCATGATAACCGCCAAAGTAACTGAGGAAGAGCGCATCAAAGGACTAAATGCTGGAGCTGACGCATACTTGGCAAAGCCATTCAACCCAAATGTGCTATTGGTGAGGGTAGAGAAACTCATATCACAACGCCAGCAATTACGCGAACTATATTCTCAAAGCATATTGAGCAAAGATGCCAATGTCATTGAGAACCCTCTCAGCGAGAACGACCAAGCGTTTCTTGACCAGATATCCACTTTAGTGCGTTCACAAATGATGCAAGGACAAGCAAATGTGGAAAGTATCGCCTCTCAGTTATGCCTCAGCAGCAAGCAACTCCGCAGGAAGCTATACGCCCTTACAGGTGAGACCACTGTAGCCTATATCATGCAGATTCGCTTGGCGGAGGCACACAAGATGCTCATGTCCGACCCTACCATGCCCGTTTCCGAAGTGGCAATGAAATGCGGTTTTGAAGATGGAGGATATTTCACAAAGGCATTCAAGCAACAATATGGCATGACACCAACCCAATTGCGACAAGGCAAAAATTCATGAAACAAGCTCCAAGCATTTTTCATAAAAAGTAGCAAAAAGTTCATCATATGTCATAACCCCTCAAAAGAAGTGCCTTTTGTCCAAAATTTACCATTAAAAGTAGAAAAATTACCACCATTTTTGGCTCCCATAGCGTAATTTTGCAGTTGTTTAGTGGACAAGAATACTCTTGACACAAAAACGCAAACTTACTTGCTGGAACATCTATATATGTATATCTGCTTGGTTAAGACCAAGAAATAAGTATTAAGCGTAAAGTTTTGTTATCTTTTCGTTCACGGTTGCCGTGAGGCAACCGTGAACGCTTTTTTATACCATCCATACTATTCCTAAGCAAGTATTCAGCATTATAATACAATCGGGTAAATCACAAAAGATGCAAAGAAAACAAAAAAATGAATTACTATTTTGCAATCCACCCAAATTAGACTATATTTGCATCCAATCAACCATTCTCATCATGAAAAAACGCGATATTTCTTTACTACTGTCACTTCTTTTCTTCAATATGCTCTCAGCCCAATCGCAAGCCCCCATGACCCTATGGTATGAGCGGCCTGCAGATTATTATGAAGAGTCGCTCCTCATAGGCAATGGGAAATTGGGTGCCAGCATCTTTGGAGGCATCGAGGACAACATCATCTACCTGAACGACATTACACTGTGGACAGGAAAGCCAGCAGATCCGAACCTTGACGCAGGAGCCAGCAAATGGATAACCCCCATTCGCAAAGCATTGTTTGCTGAAGACTATGCCAAAGCAGACAGCCTCCAACTGCATGTCCAGGGACCAAACTCACAATTCTACCAGCCATTGGGCACCTTCCACATCATCAACGACAATAAAGAAGAAGCAAAATCATACATCAGGACACTCGACATAGACAGTGCCCTCTGCCACGACCGCTACACACAAGGAGGCAAGCGCTATTCACGAGAATATTTCGCATCAAACCCTGACAAGATGATAGCCATGCGCATAAGATGCCACGATGGTCATGGAATAAATTGCCACTTATTGCTAACCTCACAAGTTCCACATATAGTAAAAGCCAAGTCCAACGGCCAAATGGTGATGACCGGTCATGCCATTGGCGACCCAAGCGAGAGCATCCATTTCTGCTGCATGATGAAAGCCAACAGCGATGGAGAGCTATCGGTCACAGATACCACAATAGTTGTGAGCAAAGCCTCTGAGCTAACCATTTATTTCATAAATGAGACAAGCTTCAATGGCGCACTGCATCATCCTGTAAACGAATCAAGCCCCTACCTGAGCAATGCATCCGACGACATCTGGCATCTTGCCAACTACACATACGACCAATTCCGCAAACGCCACACAGGCGACTACAAGAAATATTATGACAGGTTGCAATTGCACTTGGGAAGTAATACAGAGCGTGCAGACCGGAGCATACCAACCGACTCACTTCTCAAGAGATATACCGACAATGGATGCGACAGCCGATATTTGGAAACCCTTTATTTCCAATATGGCAGATACCTTCTGATCGCTTGTTCGCGCACTCCAGGCGTCCCCGCCAATCTACAAGGACTGTGGACCCACCACAAATACTCCCCTTGGCGAGGCAACTACACAGTGAACATCAATCTCGAAGAGAATTACTGGCCAGCCGAAGTAGCCAACCTAAGCGAGATGACCACCCCCCTCTGGAACTTCATGCAGTCGCTTTCCGACAATGGAAAACATGTTGCCCTCAACTACTATGGCATTCATCGAGGCTGGTGCTCAAGCCACAATAGCGACATTTGGGCGATGGCAAACCCTGTAGGAGAAAAGCGCGAAAGTCCGGAATGGAGCAACTGGAACATGGGAGGAGCATGGCTGTCCCAAGCCCTTTGGGAACATTACCGCTACACACTCGGCCATACATTCCTTACCAACACCGCCTACCCCCTACTGCGTGGAGCAAGTGAGTTCTGCCTCGACTGGCTTATCGACAACCCATTACGTCCAGGTGAACTTATCACAGCTCCAAGCACATCACCTGAGAACGAATACAAGACACCTAAAGACTATCATGGCACCACATGTTATGGAGGAACAGCCGACCTTGCCATCATCCGTGAACTGTTTGAAAACACACTTGCAGCAGGACAAATCGTAGGTGGCGACAAGGCATTCCTAAAAGAAGTGAAATCGAGTCTGAAACGCCTGCACCCCTACACAATTGGGCATGAAGGAGACATAAACGAATGGTATCACGACTGGGATGACTGGGATCCACAACACCGACATCAATCGCATCTCATAGGGCTATATCCTGGCCATCAGATAACACCATCCACCACCCCTGAGCTGGCAAAGGCAGCAAGGAGAAGTCTTGAAATCAAGGGCGACAAGACTACTGGATGGAGCACAGGATGGCGCATAAACCTATGGGCAAGGCTGCATGACGGCGAACAAGCCTACCAACTCTACAAGAAACTGCTCACCTACGTGTCACCTGATGACTACAAAGGCAAAGATCGTCGTCGTTCAGGCGGCACCTATCCCAACTTGCTCGATGCCCATCCCCCATTTCAAATTGACGGCAACTTCGGAGGGACAGCGGGAGTGTGTGAAATGCTCTTGCAAGGAGATGAAAAAGAGATGGTATTGTTACCAGCCATTCCCGATGCGTGGAAGGAAGGCAAAGTGACAGGTTTACGTGCCCGAGGAGGCTACACAGTTGACTTGGAATGGTTCGACGGCAAGCTGTTGTCAGCCACCATCACAGCAGACAATAAAGGAAAGATCAAGTTAAGTAATAAAGGGAAGCAAATCACGCTGAAAGTGAAAAAAGGAGAGACGAGATTGGTTCGTTTCAATAACGTCCCTTGACGTTTACAGCCTGCGATAATTGGAAGGAGACATGCCGACATGCTCCTTGAAATATTTCCCCAAGAAAGATTGGTTGGGGAAATTGAGATGTTGTGATATTTCCTTGATGCTCATGGTGGAATTGCGCAGCAACACCCTTATTTCCAATGTCACATAGTAGTCAATCCACTCATTGGGAGTCTTATGGCTCACCTGCTTCACTGTCTCCGACAAGTATTTGGGTGTGATGCACAATTGTTGTCCGTACCAGCTCACTCTTCTTTTGTGCCTGAAATTGTTTTTGACAAGATTTATGAAGTCATTAAAGATGGCATCAGCCCTTGTTCGTTTAGGCGAATTCATCTGGTTTTGGTGAATTTCATTACCTATGTCATAAATCATTGCCTTTAGCAGCGACATTGCCAACTCCCTTCTGAAGCAATGCTCCAGGTCATCCACCTTGTTCCTTATTATATTAAAGTAACTAATGAAAACCTCCGCCTTTTCAGGTTTCAAGTTAAAGACAGGGTGAGAGTAAGCAAACAAGAACAGCTGCGACATCTCATGCACCTCTTTTATGATTTCCGCAAAGAAATCATTTGATGTCATTATAGCAACCCCCTTGCAGTCAGGGCTAAGCATGTAGTTGCCAATCACCTGTCCGTTGTTCAATATGATGACATCATTTTTCCTCATCACATGTTCTTTTGTGTCCACAACATAGCGAGCACTCCCCTCCATGCACAACGCCACCAACAGACAGTGCATCTTTCGTGGCTCAGTAGCAAGAGGAATATCCTTGAAACTACTGAAGAGCACCAAGTCATTGTCGATATACGAGCTATCGTCAAGCGCCAACCTTACATTTTCCAAGCTGATGTCGTTTCTCATGCCTTTTCTACAAAATCACTCCACCGATTCTTGGTTTGCAATCACCTCATTGGCGACACATTCCAGTTCATCATACCAATCCTCCCCAAATCGTCTCACCAGAGGAGCCTTCAAGAACTGGTAGATACGTATATTTTTCTGTCTGCCCAATATGACAGCATCCCTGCAAACATTCCATTCATGATAGTTGAGTCCCACGCATCCATTGGAAAATCTCTTTTCTCTAATAGGATACAACGAACAACTGATAGGTTTGCAGAAAGAAGTAATTCCTTTTCTGAAAGCCTTTTCCAGTGCACACAAGCATACACCATTCTCGTAGCAAGTGAACACACAGTCTCTGCCATTTACGATGCTTGTTACCATCTCCCCATCAGCATCAGGATATGCCACCCCCTGCTTATCTACCACAGCTTGAGCAGAAGCCGCCATGTCATCCCATACTGCATCCAGGCAACTCTCCACTTCGGCAATTTCATCCAAGTCCAAAGGAGCACCAGCGTCTCCTTCCACGCAACATTGCCCTTGGCACTTGTCGAGGTCGCAGCAAAAGAAATTGGTAATGATGTCAGCAGAGACGAGCACATTTCCTACTTGTATGATAGGCAAAGTCCTGTTGTTCATAATAAAGAATAATGAAAAGATTCAAGCATCAAAAGCAATGACTTACCATTCTATGGGTTCTATATTGTGAGATGACAGAAAAGCGTTGGCTTGTGAAAAATGATGATTGCCAAACCATCCACCCCTATTGGCAGAGAGAGGCGAAGGATGCACAGACTGCAACACAAGATGTTTTCTCCTGTCAATAAGGCTCGCTTTGCTTCTGGCATAGCCACCCCACAAGATAAACACCAAGTTTTGCCTTCCGTCATTCAAAGCCTTTATGGCAGCATCGGTAAAAGTTTCCCAGCCTTTTCCTTGGTGGCTTCCCGCATAATGCGCCCTTACGGTCAATGTTGCATTTAGCAGCATAACTCCCTGTTCAGCCCATCGTGTAAGGTTTCCAGTCAAAGGCATGGGCACGCCCAAGTCCTGTTCCAATTCCTTGAAGATGTTTACAAGGGAAGGGGGCATGGGCACGCCATCAGGCACAGAAAAGCTCAACCCCATGGCTTGGCCCGGCTCGTGGTAAGGGTCTTGCCCGATAATCACTACCTTTACCTTGTCGAAAGGGCACAGATTGAAGGCATTGAAAATCAATCTTCCTGGCGGGAAACAAGTAAAGTGAGAGTACTCTTGCCTTACCATTTGCACCAATTGTGCGAAATAAGGTTTTTCAAACTCATTTGCCAATCTTTCCTTCCACGAAGGTTCTATAGACACGTTCATTTGCAGATCAGCCTGTCATAGTCGGGAGGCCTTGTCCTTGCCAAGACCTCCCGCCCAATATGTAGTTTTCAGAAAATCAAATTATCTCCAGTCATGTCTTGCGGTTTCTCCAATCCCATGATATGCAAGATTGAAGGAGCCACATCTGCCAGTCGTCCGTCTTTCACGCGTGCATTGTTGTCGTTTGTGACATAGATGAAAGGCACAGGATTGAGGGAGTGTGCGGTATTTGGTGTGCCATCAGGGTTGATGGCATTGTCTGCATTACCATGGTCAGCAATAATGATAACCTCATAATCAGCAGCTTTTGCAGCTTCCACCACTTCTCTCACGCAGTTGTCAACAGCCCATACGGCCTTTGCTATGGCATTATACACACCTGTGTGTCCCACCATGTCACCATTGGCGAAATTCACCACGATGAAATCATATTGTTCGGTCTTTATAGCCCCAACAAGCTTGTCCTTCACCTCGTATGCACTCATTTCAGGCTTGAGGTCATAGGTAGGCACCTTTGGAGAGGGCACCAATATACGGTCTTCCTTTTCGAAAGGAGCTTCACGCCCACCATTGAAGAAGAAAGTGACGTGTGCATACTTCTCGGTTTCTGCAGTGTGTAGTTGTTTCTTTCCGAGTTTTGACAAATACTCCCCAAGAGTATTTTCCACATTCTCCTTGGGGAAAAGCACATGCACCCCTTTGAAGTTGGCATCATAAGGAGTCATGCAGAAATATTGCAGTCCGGGAATGGTATGCATGCCAGCCTCCGGCATGTCTTGCTGTGTGAGCACGGTGGTAAGTTCTTTTGCGCGGTCATTGCGGAAGTTGATGAAAATCACCACATCCCCTTCTTGTATGGTACCATCCACCTTCGAATTGTTTATAGGTTTGATAAACTCGTCGGTCACATTTGCCTCGTAGCTATCCTTCATAGCCTTCACCATGTCTTCAGCTTGATTTCCCTTGCCTTCAACAAGCAGGTCATAAGCCTCCTTCACCCTTTCCCATCTCTTGTCTCGGTCCATCGCATAGAATCGTCCCACGATTGATGCGATGGCAGCATCGTTTTTCTCGCATACTTCAGTCAGCTGCTCGATGAATCCGATACCGCTTTTCGGGTCGGTGTCACGTCCGTCCATGAAACAGTGTACAAAGGTGTTTTTCAATCCATACTCCTTGCTTATTTCCACCAATTTGAAGAGATGGTCAAGCGAAGAATGCACGCCACCGTTGGAGGTAAGCCCCATGAGGTGCAGCCTTTTTCCTGTTTCCTTGGCATACGAGTAGGCTCTAACGACCTCTTGATTTTTCATTATGGAATTGTCGCGGCATGCACGGTTGATTTTCACCAGGTCCTGATAAACCACGCGTCCTGCGCCAATGTTTAGGTGTCCCACCTCCGAGTTACCCATCTGTCCATCAGGCAGACCAACATCCTCACCTGAAGCATCGAGTTTAGAGTGTGGGCTTACAGCGTTCAAATAATCAAGATAAGGCGTAGGTGTTCTGAAGATGACATCACCCTCGCCATGCTCTCCGATACCCCATCCGTCGAGTATCATGAGTAAAGCTTTCTTTGCCATATTTTCTATTATAATTGTATTGAATGGTTATCCTTGATAAACAAGTTTTCAAGAATCTCAATCTTTATCCGAATACTTGTATCAATTCCGTTGCAAAGTTACGCAATTATTTGATAAGTGACGAACTATTTTTGAATTATCGCTGTTTTTAATCGCCAAGAAACAAAAAAAACGGCTCTCGTTCTTGAGAGCCGTCATTGTAAATCAACCCATTTGCCTTCTCCGCTTATATTCTTGGCAATTAGTTTATTTGTATGGAACGAGCAACTTTCACCTTTGTCTCTTCAATCTTAGGAAGATTGACGGTGAGAATACCGTCGCTAACCTTAGCCTCTATCTTCTCCTTGTCCACATCATCAGGCAAGATAAGCGTCTGCTCATATTTGGTGTAGGAGAACTCACGGCGCAAGTAGTGCGTCTTTTCATTATCCTTTTTCTCGTCGTCTTTTTGTTCCATCTTGATTACGAGATTGCCCTCGTCGTTGATGTTGACGAAGAAATACTCCTTCTTCAGCCCGGGAGCGGCCAGCTCTACGATATACATGTTGTCGTTTTCCATAACATTGGTTGCTGGTGCCGTGGTACAAGGTTTTGTTGCTTGAATACCTACATTCATCAAGTCGTTGAATAATTCTGGCAACCAATAATTTCCATGCATAGTTCTCATAATTTATACCTCCTATTATTTGTTAATTGTAATAATCGTTGTTGAAAACGCTTCAGTTATGACTTGCGTTCGTCTAACTATATGCAACACACGTGCCAAGAGTAAAAACAATGCCGTTTTGTCATATACGCATGACATAATGTCACAAATCAAATGATAAATTATTCACATAATGATGTATTCCAAACAATTGTCTTCATAGAATTTCATTTATATGAAAGGTATGACACTTATTTTTAATGTGTTTTTTTGCCATAAGGAACGAAATATCAAGATTATTGCCTAACTTTGCCACAACAAACCAACAATCCACTCAACATGAGAGAAGAAAAACGCATCAATCTTACGAGACGCTTTCGCGAAATCAGCCTGCTAATACTTGCAATAACATGCAGCTGCTGCACGGGCAATGCCCAAGGAGGCAGTGCCACAAGTACCGATAGCATAGCCCAGGAAAATGACAAAAAACATACTGTAACACTATTGTTTGGTGGCGACCTAATGCAACACATAGGTCAAGTGCAGTCCGCCGCCCGACCAAACGGCACATACGACTACAGTGGAGTGTTCGACCTCATGGCACCCGAGATACAACGCGCAGACATCGCCATTGCCAATTTTGAAGTAACCCTTGGCGGTCCCCCCTACAAGGGCTACCCCCAATTTTGCGCACCAGACAAGTACCTGCAAGCCGCCATCGACTGTGGCTTTGACGTACTGACCACCTGCAACAACCACAGCGTAGATACATACGGACGAGGCATCGACCGCACCATCACGATGATGGACTCGCTCGGTGCAAAACACCTTGGCACCTATCGCAATCAAGCTGAGCGCGACAGCCTCTATCCCTTTGTCATCGAACACAACAACATACGCATCTGCCTTCTCAACTACACTTACGGCACCAATGGCATCCCTGTGCCCAAGCCCTATATCGTGAACCTGATAGATACCACCATTATAGCCCAGGACATAGCCAAAGCCAAGTCGCTAAATCCAGATGTCATCATCTGCATGCCACACTGGGGTGATGAATACAAGTTATTGCCCAACCAAGGTCAACGCGACCTTGCCAATTGGCTGTTTGAGAAAGGTGTGGACCACATAATAGGCGGTCACCCCCATGTGGTGGAACCGATAGAAGTGCGCGAAGGCGAAGACGGGAAACACCTGCTTGCCTATTCATTGGGCAATTTCGTAAGCAACCAGTCTCGCCCCAACACAGATGGTGGCACAATGGTGAGAATGACACTTACCAAACAAGGTGGAAAGACCATCCTCACAGACTGTGGCTACAACCTATATTGGGTGTCGAGGCCCCCTCTTTCCAACAACAAGCACGGCTATGTAGTATATCCTGCCAGCTATCCCACGGATGGAATGACCACCACAGAGCGCACAAAGCGCGAGACCTACCTAAAGAACACACGCGACCTGTTTTCAAAGCACAACAAAGGCATTGAGGAATATTTGGTGAAATGAGCAAGCGAGCATTAAACAATAATCATATTTACGAATTTGCATAACTTTCTCAAAATAATGCAAGGAAAGAGAACAACTTTTATATTATTTTTCTAATTTTGCGAAAAGATTATTCTATCACATACCAACAAACCAATAAACTATGAAAGAAAAGCTACGATTACTCATTCTGACCCTGCTATGTGCAGCATTCGGTCAGGCAATGGCCCAGGAAGTCATATTGGACTTCACGACCAATGATTTATGGCAATTCCCCGAAGGCTCAAGCAACAGGGGGACAGCAGCAGCCACATTCAGCAATGGCGACTACGCCATCACTCTGGAAGCCACATCCAATGGCTACTATTTCAGTTCATATCAAGGCAACAACTACCTCATGTTAGGCAAGACAGACGCCACTCTAACGTTACCGGCATTCAACTTCGATGTCGCCACCATAGAAGTGGTAGGCAATGAAGGTGCCTCTGGCAACGTAAAGCAAAACATTTTTGTTGGCGACGAAGCCATTTGTACTGAGACAACAGGTGCAAAAGGAACCAACAAGTATGACATTCCAACAGAATATCAAGCAGCTGGAACCATTTACACGCTGAAAATACTAAACAACTACAACAGCCAAATTCGCCAAATCAACATCTACAAAGCTGGCCAGACAGTGAAAGATACTCCCACAATTCAATTTTACAACACCTCTTTCACAGTCATTCTCGGTGAGGATTTTGAAGCGCCATCACTGACTTACTCTGGCGATGGAGCCATAACCTACTCCTCTGACGCAGAAGACGTTGCTACAGTAGATGCGACAACGGGCGCTGTTGACATCGTTGGCGTAGGAACAGCAAACATTACAGCCTCGGCAGCAGAAACATCCACTTGCAATGCTGTTTCTACTTCATACAAGATTACCGTTATCGAGCCACAAAGTAGCCATGAGATTGTTGACGGCATTTTCGACTTCACAGATGTGACTGACTATGGTTCAGGCTTACAGCCATCAGACAGCCAAGAGTATATCACTGAAGACAACACCTGGACAGCAGGCAACGTGACCCTCGTCACCTCCGGAAGGTATCGCTGGTGGTTCGCTGCCAACGGCAACTCACTGCGTTTCTACAACAATGTCGTTGAAGAGGTGCAGACCTCGAAGATGACCATCTCCGTGCCTGAAGGCTACACCATCAGCCAGATAGACATGACGGGAACCGGTCTGGCATTCACCGCAAATGTGGGCGAATTCGCCGATGGCAAATGGACAGGCAATGCCCAAAGCGTGGAACTGACATATTCCGGCCTCGGCACCAAGCAGATCAAGACCATCACCGTGACCTACGGCAACGGCGACACCCCTGTTGAGAAAGAGACACCGACAATGAAGTTCAGCAGCAACTACTTCACAGTGGTTCTCGGCAATGACTTCACGGCACCAGAGCTCACCTATAGTGGTGACGGCGCTGTGACCTACGCTTCCGACAATGAAGAAGTGGCAACAGTGAACCCAACCACCGGCGAGGTGGACATCGTGGGTGCAGGTACAGCCAAGATTACTGCAACAGCAGCAG
>ONAG01000084.1 GCA_900315745.1 uncultured Prevotellaceae bacterium | reverse complement strand
CTTAAATGCTTCGTCAGAATAACGGTTGTCGAAAATAGAGGTTGAACGAGTTTCTGGGAAAAGGACATGCAACTTGGTGGTAAGCCAAAGGAAAGCATCTGTCATCTGACTGTTCTTTACCACATCGTGCTTAGACAGCATCAGTTCGTTACCTTTCAGCAGATTATCTTCCAAAAGGGAAATCAACAGTTTGTTCTTTGCCTCGTCCTTTTTGTTGCCAGCCAATTTTATGTTAGTCTTGCCTGTCTGTGCATCATACTTACGCTCAAACACACAAACGGGTTTCTTCATGGTAGAATACAGCCATTCCTCCACGCAGAGTGTACTACGATAGCTTACTCCGTATGAATACTGGTCGGACTCGGTGCCAAATTCCACTTCAATGGTAACTGGCATTTCTGGGGCGTTGTACTTGTTGGCATCCCTGAAAGCCGTGGGAGGCAAACTGCCCATAGCCACCATGGTCTGGAGACGGCCAAGTGCCTTTATCAAACACGACTTGCCAGCGCCATTGGCACCATAGATAACTGCCGTGCGCAACACATTGGCACCACGGCCCTGGCTGTGGACATGCCAGTCCTTTCTGCGGACATTCGATGACGGCAACATATTGAACTCCGTTTCCTGTCCGTATGACCTAAAATTCGTCGTTACAATCCTAATCAGCATAACAATATCTTTTAATTTTGCTGTAAAGTTACGAAATAATCGTCATAGAACAATGTTTTTGCTAATACTTTTTGAATACTTTAACCGTTTTGTGTATCACGGGGACGGAGAATTTGATACGTGTATCACGGGGACGGGGAAATTGATACGTTTTTCAATTTCCTTTTGTAGAATGAGAAAAAAGATTTAGATTTGCAAAGAAATTCGATCGTTATGGCAAGAGAGGTGTGTGTGACATCTACGCCTATTGCTTGATGACCAACCATGTTCATGTCATGCTCGCTACGAAGGAGAAGGAACTTTCTGATGTTGTCAAGCCTTTGGCAATATCTTATGCACGTTACTACAACACCAAGTATTCCAGATGTGGGTATCTGTTTCAAGACAGGTTCAAAAGCGAGCCTGTGGATGATTTGTGCAGGCTGGTTGGTGAATCTGTTGACGACGACTGCTCCCCTCTGGAAAAAGTCGCCCCGCCGACTGACTTGGAAGTGACGGAGATGTTGCTGGAAGAATGTCATGGGATGCCCATCGAAAGGATTTCATCTCTCCCCAAACAGGATAGGGACAAGATTCTCATTTCCGTTTTGCAAAAAGGAGCGGGAATCAGACAACTGTCCAAACTTTCAGCGGTTGGCTTCAGCATCATAAGAAGACTCAAAAACGTATCAATTTCCCCGTCCCCGTGATACATCAAATTCCCCGTCCCCGTGATACAAGGCGAGGGGCAAGGATGTACCTATCTGGAGACGGGACGAACTGTACGACCGTAGCCGCGGTCGAGGTCGTAGTACCAGTACGCGTTGCCCGAATGGAAGTACAGGTCGTAGGCGCAGTCCGAGTAAGACGGAGACTGCGTGGATGACCAGTAGTAGCCGTACGAACCGGCTTCGTTGAGGCCGTCATCCCAGCGGTAGCCCGCCGCAGGCAAGAAGATGCTTGCACCGTTTTTCTTGCTGGTGAACTTGCCACCCTTGACGCCGTTCACCGTCGTCCATTCGTAGGTGCAGTTGCTTATCAATTCGTCTTGCTGATTTGCTGACGGCATCATCCAAGAACCGCCCCACTTCATATGTGCCACGTCGTATTGCGTGCCGGCAATGTCACTGCCGATGCTTTGATATGATGAATCGTTTTTACAGTAAAGATAAGTGTCATCATTGTAAGTGCTCTTCGTCTGCGTCTCGCCCCAGGCGTAGTAGCCGCCGTATCCTTCGGGCTTTTCGGCTCCAATATTGCAGCACGCCCATTTCGTACCAGATGGCAAACCGAGGTCGATCATATGCGGATGTTTGTTGTCGGGGCATGATTGTGCATTGGCCGTGAATGCAACGAGCATGAAAGCGAAGATGGTAAATATCTTTTTCATAGGTTATGTGTTTTGGTTAGTTTTTTAATGATTTTGATTAATTTATATATTTCTTTTTTATTACAGTAATTAGCCAAATGAATGAGCACAAATAAAGAATAAAATAAAAAACTACAATTCTTATTGCTAATTCATCCCGCTCAAAAAGCTTATCATTTTCTTTGTCATAGTATATTTTTACTTTGTCCAATGTAAATGATTTACATTGGGGGTAAGTTATTCCTACATAATATTTTTTTGCATTAAACTCTACTAAGAGGTTTGAACCCATACGAGAATTACAATTAATATCTAACACAGAAAAGTTTTCAATTGGTTTTTCTGTATTTACAATAGCCTGTCTATGATTATAAGAGATGCAAGCGTATATAAGAATAAAGAGGCAGACGATATTTATAAATAATACTTGTATCAGTTGCTTTTTTGTCACTCCCATTATCGTATATTTCTTTGCAATTTTTTTTAAGGCGTGGGTTCCACCGACTGCCTCAGGTCTGGAATGCCCTTCAATACCGATGGAGACCCACACCGATGTTCAAATGTTTACTGCTTCGTCTGCTCTGTCCTCAGTTTGACTTTCTCCTGCTTCAGATATATATACGGAGAATTTGATACGTTTTTTCCGCTTGTTGGACCATGATCCAGGTTTGCGTCTTCAAATTGCGTCTTCCACGTTGGGAAAGGATGCATTAATTTCTGGAAACCGGGCGCACCGAGAACCCGAGGTAGCGGCCGCCGGCGTACGTGGTCGAGCCGTCCAACCAGTACGAATAGACGGTCAGGTAGTAAGCGCCGATCGCGTTCGACGGATCCTGCGTAGACGACCAATAGTTGCAGTCCGTATCGGCACCGTAGAAGTCTGAGCCGCGGCGGATGCCCGCTGGTGGCAAGAAGATGCTACCACCGTTGGTTCCGGTAAACAATATGCCGCTAACACCGTTTTGCGTCGTCAATGTGAAAGTACAGTTGTTTCTCAATTCATCCAGTTGCTCTTTTGACGGCATCACCCAAGAGCCGCTCCACTTCACATGGGCCACGTCGTACTCCGTGCCAGCAATGTCGGAGCCGATACTTTGGTAAGAACCATTCTTGTAATATTGATAGGCAGACTCACTATAGTTGGACTTCGTCTCCGTCTCGCCCCAGGCGTAGTGACCGCCATAGTTGGTGGGGCTTTGGTTCTCAGGATGGTCGGTGTCAACGTTGCAGCACGCCCACTTTGTGCCACTGGGCAGACCGAGGTCTATGAGGTGCGGGTGGTGGTCGTCGGGACAGGTGAGGTAGGCTTTTGGGGCATCTCCATACAAGATGATTTTAACCAATTCCATAACGTCAGAGACGGATACAACCCCATCGCCGTCCAAATCGCCTCTTGGAGAAGTTTGTGCATTGCCCGTGAATGCCACGAGCATCAATGCGAGGGTGAAGAATGCCTTTTTCATAAGAATATTGTATTTGTGGATGTTGGATTGACTATCAGAATACAAAAATACACTTTAGGAGTGAGAAATCCAACAGGATAGAGAAGATTTTTGTCAGTTGGCGGGAAAAAGGCGGAACAATAGGGAAAGAGAAAAGGCGGAGACCCTGATTTTATCGGGGTTTTCGCCTTTCATAGCATAATCTGAATAATATTATGATAGCTGGTTCATAAGAGATAATCAGAACGATGTAATACCTAACAAAAGTCAAAGGCTTTGCCTCTTTTGCCGATATAAGTTGCTGTATATCAAGTTGATTTTGATTTCTATCGACAGATTTATGCTAAATTCTGCAAAAAATGGTTGATAGAAATATGTCTTTTATGCGAATAATATAAACTATCTCGCAAAAAATTAATACCTTTGTGCGTCATCCTTGGCGTTTAGTATCAATTTCCCCGTCCCCGTGATACACGATGTGGACGCATAGTTTGTGTTGCGAAAATCTTCGTTGCGAAAAATTACGCAATAAAGTTTGTAAATTATACAAAAATGCGTTACGCAAATTTGTATAATTAATTTTTAATCATTATCTTTGCGCCTAAAACTTAGAAAATTGAAAATATGATAAAGAACCCTTTCCTTACATACGGTTACAACGGGCCTGAATACTTTTGCGACAGAGTTGACGAAACAAAACGTTTAACATCTCTTTTGGTCAATGGCAATCATGTCGCTCTCATTTCCCCGCGAAGGATGGGCAAGACCGGCCTCATACGGCATTGTTTTGCCCAACAGGAACTGCAGGACAACTACTATTTGTTTGTCGTTGACATCTATGCAACAAAGTCGTTGGCAGAACTCACTTATGCCTTGGGACGCACTATACTCTCGGAGTTGAAGTCAAAAGAAAGAAAAGTGTGGGAGAGGTTTGTACAGGTGGTTGGCTCACTTCGCACAGGGATTACATTAGACGCATTGGGACAACCAAGTTGGAATCTCGAAATAGGTGATATTCAGTCACCTAAAGTTTCGCTTGAAGAAATCTTCTATTATCTGAGTTCAGCCGACAAACCTTGCATTGTTGCTATTGACGAATTTCAGGCCATCATGGATTATCCTGAACAAAACGTTGAAGCCTTGCTAAGAACCTATATTCAAAATTGTAATAATGCATGGTTCGTTTTTTCTGGTTCCAAGCGTCACATGATGGGTGAGATGTTCTCATCACCAGCCAGACCTTTCTATCAAAGTGCTTCCACCATGTCGCTGAAAGCAATTTCTTCTGAAGCATACGAACATTTTATAAGTTTTCATTTTCAACAAGCAGGAAAACACATGGAACCGGAAGCCATACGATATACTTATGAGAAATTTGAGGGGACTACATGGTATATACAAAAGATATGCAACGAGTTATTTGCCATGACAGAACAAAGTAGTTCATGTGGTATCAAGGAGGTCGATATTGCCATCAGTTATTCAGTAGACGAAAAGAATGACACCTTTCAAGACTTAATGACTCGACTCACAGCCAAACAAAAGGTTTTGCTAATTGCACTGGCACATTCAGAAAAGGGTGTACAGCCCACCAGTGGACAGTTTATTAGGAAATTTCACCTTATCTCTGCAAGTTCCGTACAAAGAAGTTTGTCTGCTCTGCAAGAAAAGGACATTGTTACAAGCAGTAACGGGCAATACTTTATCTACGATTATTTCTTATACTACTGGTTAAAGCAACAATAAAACACCAGCGAGACATACAAAACAAGTATCACGGGACGGGGAAATTGATACGTTTTTTCAATTTCCTTTTGTAGAATGAGAAAAAAGATTTAGATTTGCAAAGAAATTCGATCGTTATGGTAAGAAAGGTGTGTGTGACATCTACGCCTATTGCTTGATGACCAACCATGTTCATGTCATGCTCGCTATTATGGAGAAGGAACTTTCTGATGTTGTCAAGCCTTTGGCAATATCTTATGCACGTTACTACAACACCAAGTATTCCAGATGTGGATATCTGTTTCAAGACAGGTTCAAAAGCGAGCCTGTGGATGATTTGTGCAGGCTGGTTAGTGAATCTGTTGACGACGACTGCTCCTCCCTGGAAAAAGCCGCCCCACCGACGGACTTGGAAGTGACGAAGATGTTGCTGGAAGAATGCCATGGGATGCCCATCGAAAGGATTTCATCTCTCCCCAAACAGGATAGGGACAAGATTCTCTTTTCCGTTTTGCAAAAAGGAGTTAGAATCAGACAACTGTCCAAACTTTCAGCGGTTGGCTTCAGCATAATAAGAAGACTAAAAAAGTATCAATTTCCCCGTCCCCGTGATACATGAATTGCAGCACTAAGGTAAGTGAAAATTCTGACATGACAAAATCCTGGGCAACTTTTTGTTGCTCAGGAACTTATAAAAAATATTTAACTAAAGTGCTGCGGAATTAAGGATAAATTAAATGCTAAACCTATAAATGAAAAAGATTATCTTGATGTTTGTAGTCATCATGATGACTACAATGAGTGCTCTGGCACAGTTTCCTAATCATGTGAGGGAAGTGATGAAGAAGTGCGACGCGAAGATGGCCACTTACAACGACGGGACAGGCGTGGTGTTGGATGGGACGTTGAAGATGAAGGTGTCGGTTCTGTCACTCAAAGGCACAATGAAGTCGTATGTCAAGGACAGCAAATACTTCAACATATTATCCATGAATGCAATGGGTAAGGAGATGCTGAAAATGGAAATGGGCTTTGACGGCGAGCAGCAATGGGTCTATACGGTTAGTGATGGCTCAAAAGACTCGCTGGAAATCACCAAGACCAAAGCTGCCAAAAACAAATACGGCATGAAATCGGATTATGACAAGGAGTATAGCAAGGCAAAGATGAAGGAAGTAGGCCGTTATTACGAGATCTCCTTTTCGGGACCCAAGAAAAAGGACATACCCAAGAAGGCAAAGATAAAGGTCGACAAGGAGAACTACCTCCTGCGCGAATATTCTGTAGAGCAGGACTTGGGGATGTTTACAGGCACAATCACCATTACCATTACAAAGATAACAAAAGGCTGCAGCAACAACTGGTTTAAACTCGATATGAACCGATATAAGAAGGCTGCAGTATCACGACGATGAACCTGCAGAATATTTTACAGTAGAAAAAGCACTTGGAGCTATGGGTTAGACTCCACCGACGGTTAAATATGTATTAAAAGAACCTATACCTAAAATCCGCAACTTTGCATTCTGGCTGCCGATTTGCCGTCAAAAGGTATTTTTGGCCTCTCTTGTGCTATGATATGCGGACAAGG
This sequence comes from uncultured Prevotellaceae bacterium, assembly GCA_900315745.1. GTDB lineage: Bacteria > Bacteroidota > Bacteroidia > Bacteroidales > Bacteroidaceae > Prevotella. Next base: position 12,370 of record ONAG01000084.1, on the reverse strand, counting down.
GCGATTAAAAATGTATCACGGGGACGGGGAAATTGATACGTTTTTCAATTTCCTTTTGTAGAATGAGAAAAAAAGAATTAGATTTGCAAAGAAATTCGATCGTTATGGCATGAAAGGCGAGAAGACATGGTAATACTGGCATCTACCATGTCATGCTTCGTGGGATAAACCGACAGGATTTCATCTCTCCCCAAACAGGATAGAGACAAGATTCTCATTTCCGTTTTGCAAAAAGGAGCTGGAATCAGACAACTGTCCTAACTTTCAGCGGTTGGCTTCAGCATTATAAGAAGACTCAAAAACGTATCATTTTCCCCGTCCCCGTGATACACAAAGTTACAACTTTTTTATCATTTACCATAATGACATACGTAGTTTTACGTAATATGAATCGAGCAAGGGGCTGTGGGACGATGACGAATCGTTGCTGTGCGTTGACCATAAAACCATGGCCATTCTTCAGGTGTATGTATGGATTTATACGATAAAATGAAGTATATACCTGCCAAACTCACAAAAAAAACCTTGGTTTGGTAGGTTTAAGGCAAATTATTGTTATTTTTGCATTGAACAATCATAAGAATCAATCTTTTATATGCAAATAATATCCAACAAATCTTTCGGAGGCGAGCGCCCTTTGTTCGAATCCCACAACCTAAGACTTGAGAACGTCACCATCACGGAAGGGGAATCCGGAATAAAGGAATGCAGCGACATAGAGTGCGACCACTGCCACTTCGAAGGAAAATATCCTCTCTGGCACGTGGAGCGCAGCATCATCACAAACTGCTACTTCGCACCCGGCTCACGGTCTGCCATCTGGTATTCCAACAACATGAAGATGAGCAACTGTGTGATTGACGGACCGAAATTCTTCAGGGAGATGAATAACCTGGAACTATGCGACGTCACCATCAACGACGCCGATGAGACCTTCTGGAACATAGACGGACTGAAATTGCAAAACGTAGTGCTGCACGAGGGCACCTACCCATTCATGGGAAGCAGGAACATCATAGTGGAAAACCTGACAAGCGACAGCAAATACGTTTTCCAATACGTGAAGAACGTCGAGATACACAATGCGAAAATCATCACGAAAGACTCTTTCTGGGAAGTGGAGAACGTGACCGTCTATGACTCCGTGCTCGATGGCGAATACTTGGGATGGCATTCCAAGAACCTGAGATTAGTGAACTGCCACATCGGGGGTGAACAGCCCCTTTGCTATGCCCATGACCTGATTCTCGAGAACTGCACCTTCGACCCTGAATGCGACCGTGCTTTCGAATATTCCACGGTGAAAGCAGACATCAAAGGGCATATAAAAAGCGTGAAGAATCCTGCCAGCGGCACCATCGTGGCAGACAGCATAGGAGAAATAATCATCGACGAGAACATAAAAGGTCCCGCCGACTGCAAGATCATCTCCCGAAACGACAAGTAACCTCACAGCACTTCCATCACATGAAACACGATTTCGACCAACCCATCTGCCGCCGTGGAAGCGGTTGCGTGAAATGGGACGAGCAAGATGCCAAGGAAGCAATACCCATGTGGGTTGCCGACATGGACTTCCGCGTGGCGCAACCCATCATAGACGCCTTGCACAAGCGCGTGGAGCACGGCGTCTTCGGATATACAATAGTGGGCGACAAATACTACGACGCCCTATGCAATTGGTTCGCGAGAAGACACCACTGGACCATCAACCGAGAATGGGTGATCTACACGTCGGGCGTGGTGCCGGCATTGTCGGCGGTAATAAAGGCGCTCACCACCCCAGGCGACAAGGTGCTGTTGCAAACACCGGTATATAACTGCTTCTTCTCATCAGTGCGCAACAACGGCTGCATCGTGGAGGAAAACCCTCTCCGACGCGAAGGACTGTCCTACCACATGGATTTCGAAGACCTGGAAAAGAAAGCTTCCGACCCACAAGTGAAACTGCTCGTGCTATGCAACCCGCACAACCCCGTGGGACGGGTATGGACAGCATCGGAATTGCAACAACTGAACGACATCTGCATGAGAAACAACGTGAAAGTGGTGGCAGATGAGATTCACTGCGAAATAGTGATGCCCGGCAATAGGTTTACACCCTTTGCCTCCATATCCGACAACTGCCTCGACAACTCCATAACACTAAACTCACCTTCGAAGTCGTTCAACACCGCCGGACTGCAAATAGCGAACATCATCTGCAACGACGCAAGGACAAGGGCTAAAATCGACCGAGCCATCAACATCAACGAGGTGTGTGACGTGAACCCTCTCGGAGTGGAAGGACTTGTAGCAGCATACAACGACAGCGAATATTGGATTGAGCAACTCTGCAATTATCTTCACGACAACTACATCTTCTTAAAAGAGCACCTGACGTCCCATCTGCCTGAGGTGAAAATCATCAGTCTCGAAGGTACTTATCTTGTATGGGTAGATATCACAGCCCTCGGGATGACCTCCGACGAGACGACAAAACTTTTGCTTGATGAGGGCAAGGTGCTCGTAAACAGCGGAACGATGTATGGGCAAGATGCCGGGGAGGGCTTCATACGCATCAACATTGCCTGTCCTCGCAGTCAGCTGCAGGAAGCGTTGGACAGAATGGCAAACACATTGAACAAGGTAAAAAATCAATAACACAACATACAAAACTACAACAATGGCACTCATAAAATCAGTAAAGGGCCTCACTCCAAAATGGGGCAAAGAATGCTATTTCAGTGAAACCGCCTCCATAGTGGGCGAAGTGGAGATGGGAGACGAATGTTCCATCTGGTTCAACGCCGTGGTAAGAGGCGACGTGGCATACGTGAAAATGGGCAACCGCGTGAACGTGCAAGATGGAGCATGCGTGCATGTGACCAACAAAATCGGCCCAACCATCATAGAAGACGACGTGTCGATAGGACACAATGCCACCGTGCATGCCTGCACCATCCGACAAGGGGCTCTCATAGGCATGGGGGCGACTGTTCTCGACAATGCAGACATAGGCAAGGGTGCCATCGTGGCTGCAGGTGCTCTCGTGCTGCAAGGCACCAAGATTGGAGACCATGAGATATGGGGTGGCGTGCCAGCCAAATTCATAAAAAAGACCCGACCAGGCCAGGCGGAGAGCTTTGCATCCCATTACGTGGGTTATTCCAAATGGTATTTGGAAGAAGACGAAAAATAAGCGGGTGGTCAGAGCAAACCCACCTCGCCCAGCACTTTCTCCGTGGCGCCTACCTGTCCCTGGACAAAGGTACTCGCCACGGTGCTTGATTCTTCAAGGAACTTGCTGTCGGAAGAGAGGCGGTCCATGAGTTGGGCGAAATTGTCATCAGTGGCAATCTCAAAACCTCCACCTGCCGCCAACAAGCCTTGTGCCTCCTGAAAATTCTTGTTGTTGGGACCGAAGATTACAGGCATTCCCCATACCGCCGCTTCCAGCACATTGTGGATGCCCACGCCAAATCCTCCTCCCACGTATGCCACCTGACCATATTGGTAGATGCTTGACAGCAACCCGAAGCAGTTGATAATCAAGCAATCAGCCTTTGATGCCTCTTCTGGCGTGGTCTGGGTGTAAAGCACCGACGACATCTTCAACTTGGACAATATCTGCCTGAGATGGTCCTCGCCAATCACGTGTGGCGCGATAATCAGGCGCCAGTCGCGATGCTCGTTGAAATACTCTATGAACACATCCTCGTCGGGAGGCCAACTCGACCCTGCCACAAACACCTTGTGACCACGGCTGAAAGCTTCAGCTATCGGCAACTGCTTGGCGGCTTCCTTGATTTGAAGCACACGGTCGAAACGGGTGTCGCCAACAACCATCACATCTTTCAAGCCCAAATCCTCAAGCAGCCGCTTGCTCTCCTCGTTCTGCACGAAAAAGCGAGTGACACATCTCAGCACATGGGCATATTCGCGACCATACCAGCGGAAAAACACCTGGTCGGGCCTGAAAATGCTCGACACGCTATACACCGGCACCTTGCGGTGACGCAATATGTGGAGGTAGTTGTACCAAAACTCATACTTGATGAAGAAAGCCATCACGGGCCTCACCAGTCGCAGGAAGCGAATGGCATTGACACGGGTGTCGAGTGGCAGATAGCAAATGATGTCGGCTCCCTGATAGTTCTTCCTCACCTCATATCCTGAAGGAGAGAAGAACGTAAGCAAAATCTTGTATTCAGGATGTCTCTGACGCAGCAATTCCATCAACGGACGACCTTGTTCAAACTCACCCAATGATGCGGCATGAAACCACACATACTTGGCATCCGGATCTACCTGTGACTTGAGCACGGAAAACGCCTCACGCTCTCCACGCCACATCTTGCGCACCTTCTCGTCGAAAAGACTGTAGATGGCAACGCCCAAAAGATACAAGTACATCAGGATGTCATACATGAGCAAACAAGTGTACAAGATTTCAGACCATAAAGGTCAAACTATTCGCAAATCACTTGAGAACGTCGATGGCACGGCGCAGACGGCGAACCGTCTCTTCCTTGCCAAGGAAAGAAGAAATGTCGAACATGCCCGGGCCTTTACCTATGCCTACAAGAGCAAGGCGGAACGCATTCATCACGTCGCCCAACTTGTATTCTTTCTTTTCCACCCAAGCCATCACCTCGTGCTCCTGGTTTTCAATGGAGAAGTCATCAAGCGACTCCAACAATTGAGCCAATTCCGCCATCACCTCGGCAGAGTTCTCCTTCCAACGCTTGCGGACTGTCTTCTCGTCATATTCTGCAGGAGGAAGGAAGAAGAAAGAACACAGCGGCCACAATTCCTTGACGAAGTCCACGCGGTCTTTCATCATGCCCACCACTGTCACAATGCGCTCGAATGGCTCGTCAACACCATGGCCTGCCACGATGGGGGCGAAAAGTCCAGCCACCTCCTCATTGCTCTTGTTGAGCATGTATTCATGGTTGAACCATATACATTTCTTGTAGTCGAACCTCGCTCCCGACTTGGAGCACTTGTTCAGGTCGAACAGCCTCACCAACTTGTCGAGAGAGAACACTTCCTGGTCGGTGCCGGGATTCCAACCAAGCAAGGCGAGGAAATTGATGATTGCCTCGGGGAAATAGCCATTCTCACGGTATCCTGCAGACACTTCCCCTGTCTTGGGGTCGGTCCATTGCAACGGGAACACAGGGAATCCCAACCTGTCGCCATCACGCTTTGACAACTTGCCCTTGCCCTCTGGCTTCAAGAGGAGCGGGAGGTGTGCGAAACGCGGCATGGTGTCAGCCCATCCCAATGCCTGATAGAGCAGGACGTGAAGTGGCGAACTGGGCAACCATTCCTCTCCCCTGATCACATGTGTGATTTCCATGAGGTGGTCGTCAACAATGTTGGCAAGATGGTATGTGGGCAACTCGTCGGCGCTCTTGTAAAGCACTTTGTCGTCAACAACATCGCTCATGAACTTCACATCACCACGGATAATGTCGTCGATGTGAACCTCCACACCTGGCTCAACCTTGAAACGAACCACATACTGGGTGCCGTCATCCAACAACTCATCCACCTCTTCCCTACTCATGGTCAACGAATTGCGCATCGTGCCACGAGTGTTGGCATCATATTGGAAATTGGGTGTCTCGGCGCGCTTGGCTTCCAATTCCGCCGGCGTGTCGAAAGCTATGTATGCCTTGCCGTCCTCAAGCAACTGCTGCACATATCTCTTGTATATCTTGCGGCGCTCACTCTGCCTGTAAGGACCATAATTGCCTCCTATCGACACTCCTTCGTCGAACTTGATGCCAAGCCATCTGAACGATTCAAGAATATATTCCTCGGCTCCAGGCACCAAACGGCTGGAATCGGTGTCCTCGATACGCAACACCAAACTGCCGCCATTCTGCTTGGCAAAAAGATAATTATACAAGGCAGTGCGTACACCACCGATATGCAATGGTCCCGTGGGACTTGGCGCAAAGCGCACCCTAACTTTGTTTTCTGACATTGTTGTGCTATTATATCGTAGGTAATCTAAATTATCTGTAACTATCATTCTTGTAGGTGTTATATCATCTAATGTTGATCACCTACTTATTTTTTGCAAAATTAGTGTTTTTTTTCTGAAACAAGGAATATTTGACTTTCATTTGCCTGTTTTTCCTTTTTTTCACCTGCACCCGCTGTGGTTTTCCAGAATGCAAACTATTTATATGCCTTTTTTGCCCTTTGTTGGTTTTCACATGCCATCTATATTAAGGTGCTCAAAAATGCCTTCGCTTCATTTTGAACACGCCGTTTGTTTCCTAACATTCACCATCTTGGCATCACATAAACTTATATTAGACGTATATTTAATTGATTTGTCAAACAGAGCAAACCTAAAAAACGCACATATTTTCCTTATGCTCACAATATACAAAAAGAATGAAACAAAATATAAAAAATCTGAAACATCAAAATAACTGACACAATTCAATTATGAATTATCTTTGCAACGCATTTAGATTTGATTTGGCAGATTGATGGAATAACCGAAGAATTAGCCTTATTTCAAAAGGCAAAGAACAAACATGCAATCTTACCTAAAAACGAAACTTTTCTTTAACTAAAACATAAATTATCATGCATGTGAACCTAAGAAAAATCAACTGTTTGATTGTCCTATGCAGCTTTTTTGGAGTTACAAGCACAACACAAGCAGCAACAGAACCAGTTGGTACTCCTTCCATTGAAGAAGTGCAACAAAGCAAGAAAGTTACTGGCAAGGTAAGAGATTCCGAAGGAGAACTAATCGGTGCCACAGTCATGGAAAAAGGAACTTCCAATGGCGTCATCACCGACTACAATGGCAATTTCTCCATCGATGTCAGCCCCAATGCCACTTTGGTGGTTTCTTATGTTGGATATGTCACTCAGGAAATAAGAGTGGGCAACCAATCCAACATCAACATCGTGCTGGATGCCGAGGGCGGCAACCTCAATGAGGTGGTTGTCATCGGTTACGGTACTCAGCGTCGTGAAGCAGTCACTGGTTCAGTGGCAAATGTCAATGGCGAGAAACTAAACCAGATTGCAGCCACCAACGCAGCACAAGCCCTACAAGGACGTATTGCTGGTGTGCTCATGACACAGACCTCCACACAACCAGGTGCAGAAATGCAAATCCGCATCCGTGGACAACGCTCTCTCAGTGCTTCCAACGACCCACTCATCGTGCTCGACGGAATACCATTCATGGGACAGCTGTCGGACATCAACCCTTCTGACATCAAGTCCATCGACATCCTGAAGGATGCTTCCGCAACTGCCATTTATGGCTCTCGTGGTGCCAACGGTGTCATCATCATCACAACAGTAAAAGGTAGCCAAGGCACTCCCGCAAAGGTTTCTTACAACGGATACGTAAGCTTCAAGAAAGTGTTCCACAAGTACCCGATGATGGACGGACCTACCTTCGCCAAGTTCCGCAAATATGCTGGAAAATATCAGAACTCCCTCGACGAGGACGACAACACCAACACCGACTGGCAAGACCTGTACTATCAGACAGGCGTGAGCCACAACCACGACGTGAGCGTGGCTGGCGGCACCAATGGCGGCAGCTACAGCTTCGGCGCTGGATACTACCACGACGAATCACCCGTCCCAACTCAGGCATACGACCGTGTCAGCGTTCGCGGCAACTTCGACCAGATGGTGGGAAAATGGTTCCGCTTCGGACTTAGCACCAACACCAGCTATCGCAAGACACAGGGTGTGAACGACATGTACGGCGTGCTGAGCAAGAGCCCATTGGCAAGCCCATACGACGAGAACGGCAACATCAAACGCTTCGTCACACTGCCTGCCGACGACCAGTCTGTGGTCACCAAGGATGTGGTGGAGAAATACAAAGATGTATGGCTCAACGAGAACAAGGGTATCGGTACTTACAACACTCTCTTTGGCGAGGTGAAATGCCCATGGGTGGAAGGTCTGAGCTACAGAATCAACGTAGGTTTGAACTTCCGTTCATCAAAGGGTGGCAACTTCACCGGAACAGGTGTGAACAACAAGGACGAGAACGCTGTCAACGGCGGTGGCATCTCAGAGAACCAAACCCGCAACTGGGCTGTTGAGAACATTGTCACCTTCGACCGCACCTTCGCTGAAAAGCACAACATCAACATCGTGGGCATGTATTCTGCAGAAGAGACCACCTACGAGTCAACAGGAGCTTCCGCACAAAACATCCCAGCCGACTATTTCCAATACTACGCCCTTGACAAGGCAACCGGCGAGGTCAACCTCAACAACTACAACTATTGGCAGAGCGGCTTGATGTCGTGGATGGGACGTGTGATGTACTCTTACGACAACAAATACATGCTTTCTGCTGCCCTCCGCTCGGATGCATCATCACGACTCGCCAAGGGACACCAGTGGCATACTTATCCCGCAGTCAGCGCCGGTTGGAACATCTCCCGCGAGGAATTCATGGAACCAATAACATGGGTGGACAACCTCAAGCTGCGCGTTGGTTACGGTGAGACCTCCAACCAGAGTATCAGCCCATATTCCACACTCGGTGGACTTGCCGTGCGCAACTACAACTTCGGCAGCACATACATGGCTGGATACTATGTAAATGCTCTTCCAAATACCGAATTAGGATGGGAGTATTCCAAGACTTGGAACTTCGGTATCGACTTCTCATTGTTCAGCGGCAGACTCTACGGTTCGTTGGAATACTACATCCAAAAGACCAACGACATCCTGCTCGACGTGTCACTGCCCTCAACCTCTGGTGTGAGCAGCTTCACCGGCAACATCGGAAAGACCGAGAACAAGGGATGGGAATTCACCCTGAATGGCATCATTCTCGACAACAAGAATGGATGGCACTGGGAAGCAGGCATCAACCTCTACGCCAACCGCAACAAGTTGACCGCCCTCGCATCTGGTGAGGACCGCGATGAGGGCAACCGCTGGTTCGTAGGTCATCCCATCGACGTCATCTACGACTACGAGTATGATGGTCTGTGGAATGCAGAAGATGTTTATAAAGTAACTGTAAAGAACGCCGACGGCACAACAACCGAGACCACCAACTTTGCAATTCTCGAACCAGGTGGCAACTTGGGTATGATCAAGGTGAAATACAATGACGACGTACTCGATGCAAACGGTGTTCCAACACGTGCCATCGGTTCTGACGACCGTCGCATCATGAGCATGGAGCCAGACCTCATCGGTGGTTTCAACACCACAGTGGGTTACAAGAACTTCGACCTGAATGTCATTGGTGCTTTCCAAATTGGCGGCAAACTCATCAGCGCAATACACTCATCAAATGGCTATCTGAACATGCTTACCGGCCGTCGCGGACAGCTTGACATAGATTATTGGACTGAGGAGAACACCGGTGCCAAGTATCCGAAGCCAGGTGGCATACAAAGCGGTGACAACCCCAAATATGGTTCTACATTAGGTTATTTCGATGCCGGCTATCTGAAGATCCGCGCCATCACCCTTGGCTACAACTTCGACAAGCTGAAGGCAGTCAAGGACTTGGGCATCAGCCGTCTCCGTCTGTATGCCACTATCCAGAACCCATTCGTACTCTTCTCACCTTTCAACAACGAGAGCGGACTCGACCCAGAGACCAACTCTTGGGCTAATGAGAATACAGCCGTGGCTTACGGTGAGTATTCCGGCAAGCACAGAATGCCAATCGTAGGTTACAACACACCTGCCACACGCAATTTCCTGTTCGGTGTCAACGTCACATTCTAATTGGCAACTGGTAATCAAAAATTGAAAATTTAATAAAGATATGAATATGAAAACGAATAGCATCAAACATATACTCATCGCGGGCTTGTTGTGCTGTGGACTATCTACTACGTTCACTTCCTGCTCCGACATCCTCGACGAGCAACCCCGCAGCCAGTTTGACCCAAGCTTCTTCACCACAAAGAAAGGCATCGAGGGCGGACTTACCTCACTATATGCACACTTGCGCTATTTCTATGGCAATGGATACTGGCTCAACATCTGCGAGACGGGTACCGACGAATATACTTATGGCCAGTCGGCTGACGGCAACTTCAAGGATGCCGACCTCTCGGGAGTAGGAAAGCTCACTTCCAGCAGCAGCCGCTCCGACCTGCTGTGGGGAACGGCTTTCGCCAACATCAATACCGCCAGCGGCATCATTGAGAACGGTGCTGCAGCAGGCATAAGCGACGCCTTGCTTGCCGAGGCTTACTTCTTCCGTGCTTTCGACTACTTCCTGCTCGTGCAGACTTTCGGCGGCGTGCCACTCGACCTGGGTGCCGGCGACCTGAAGTTCAACACCTCAACCGTGCGTACTTCCAAGCGCAACACTGTGCCAGAGGTTTACGATGCCATCTTCAAGGACTTGGAGAAAGCCGTAAACGACCTGCCAGAGACACCACGTCTCACAGGCGCTGTAACGAAAAACGTAGCACGCCTGTACCTCGCAAAGGCTTATCTGACATACGCATGGTGGCTGGAAAATCCAAAAGAAATCCCAACTTATCCTGAATGCCAGCGTAATGCAAGCGAAGCAAAGAAGTATTTCCAGAATGCATACGACCTGTCACTGACAGCCATCAACAATCCTGGACCTTACGCCCTTCAACCTACTTTCTATGATGTGAACGTTGCCACCAACGACCGCAACTCAGAAATAATGCTTTATGCCGACCACGACGAGAACGAGAAGTATGGTAATGGCGGTGCCGGCTACGGATGGGGAAGCGGTGGCTCACCAGAGAACTTCGCTTACTGGATGGAGACCTGGAACTACACCGAAATGACAGCAAAATCTGCCTCTGGCGCAGTCATCAACCCCGTGCAACGTGAGGCTGTGCAGGCTCTCGGTCGTCCCTGGACCCGTATGGCTCCTATCGCCAACAACTTCATTGCCGGAGGCGTTTGGAATGATGATGTGAAAGCCATCGACTCACGCTATGATGCCACATTCACACTGCGCTACCACACCAACTGGCAAAAGAGTGGCAACAGCGAGCCTTACGTGTATGGTGCCAATGGTTTGCTTGTAGGACCCAACGATGTGTATTTCAGCTGGGTGCCTGAAAGCGAGGACTCAAAAATCAATTATACAGGAGCTGACGGCAAGTTGGGCTTCGGAGAAATGCCAGGACGTGCTGACTTCGTGGTTGCTGTAAACCACATCAGCCGCAAGAAGTTCCCCATCAACTGGAAAATCGGCATCTACCGCACCGACAACGCCGGTGGCTTGGGCAGCAAGGTGAATGGTGGTAGTCCACGTCCTTGGAGCATTGCCAAGTTCTCTGAGTTCTATCTCATCGCTGCCGAGGCAGCCGTGAAAGGTGCCAATGGTTACATGAGTGCCTACGACCTGGTAAATGTGCTCCGTGCACGTGCAGGCAAGCAGACATTCAACCAAAACGACAACGTAGCCGTGAACATCGACAACAGCACACAGATGATTGCCGCAACACCATCCGTCATCACCATCGACTACATCCTCGACGAGCGCAGCCGTGAATACTGGGGAGAGGGCTACCGCTGGTATGACCTCGTAAGAACACAGAAATGGGCAGAGCGTGCAAGCTCTTACAGCATTGCCGGTGACGGTTATACCGACAAGGACCTGAAGACTTTCACCCGTGACATTCCTGCAGGTTACTACTTGCGTCCAATTCCACAAGGACAGCTCGACGGCATGGAAATGACTGATGAAGAGAAGAAAGCATATCAGAATCCTGCTTATAGAGACTAACATGAATTGCCTGTCTTCAAGATTCCACTTGAAGGAAGCATGACATGAATGACAAAAAGCCCTCTCCAGATAACATGGGGAGGGCTTTTAAAGATTTTACAAGAAGCCAGACGAACCCTTCTGATAGAAATAAGATATACCAAGAAGTTACGATAAGCTGCCAAATGTACCTAAAAATACATACATTTGGCTGTTTATCCCCTGCATAAAAACAATTCTGAAGAAGTACGTGAACAAACAAAATATGGATGTAAACATAAAAAGAATGCAAACAGCGAAATATTTCAGATAAAACGGCGTATATACTTATATTGGGAATCATAAAGGTACTCATGGACAAGGACGCCCGCTCCATCGGCATGCCGATCGTCAACCTGTCACAGGAGGTGAGACACTAACTGGCGAAATGGGGAATCGAATAAGACAAGCAAGATGATCTGCCGGAAACAAAGATGTTTTCTCCGAGCGGATTCACCGAAAAAATGTGTTACTTTTGCAAGGTATTACGACAGACAAATCGGAATTTTGCGTTTTTATATTCCGATAAGCAGAAATTGAATGATATGAACAAGAAGACAATCCTTAGCGTTATGTCCTTTTTTGTTGTTCTCAGCGCCAACG
>ONAG01000028.1 GCA_900315745.1 uncultured Prevotellaceae bacterium | reverse complement strand
AAGTAAGGAAATATGACATTTTAACATTTTAACAGCTTCTCAGCAAGTTGCGGTTTTGCCGCAACCATTCTCACACCCTCGCATCGACGAACGACGGACTTTTCTTCACCAGGCTGCCATACTTCGTCCACATCAACTTGTCCACGGTGTCGCCGAAGTGGGTGGCCTCCAATGGCGAGATGCTCTTGTTCCTCTCGCTCTTCTTGTTCTTCGCAAACCTCCCGGTGGCGGGGTCGGTGATGACCTGCGTGTTGTTCATGCTGATGAGCGTGTACTTGCACTTGTCACCATTGATGCGCACGTGAGGGAAGCGCATGTCGGTCTCGGCAAGGAGATACATCCACAGCAGGTACTTGTCATGTTGGGGAGGTTCCATGCCTCCGTGCACCTTCTGCTCCACCTTCCATCCATTCCGTTTCATCCTGTCGATGAAGAGCTCGTTGTAACTCTTCTTGGAGTTGGCATGCACCACGTCACCATAGCGGTCGCGGAAGAGCACCACGGTCTTGTTGACATGGTGCTCGTAGTACCGGCAGAACTTGTCGGCAAGGGAGTTGACAAGCGTGTCTTCTTCATCACTTCTCAGCACATAGAACTCGTTGATGATGCACTGTGTGGGGAAGAGCGACACTTCCTTGGTCACGAAGTCGTAGTTCCTCGGCTGCTGCACGGTGAGGAAGCTGGCTGCACTTCCCCAGTCGGGAGCCACCTCTATCGGCTGTGATGGGTCGCAGTCCAGGTCCATCCGGCAGTCACCGTCCTGAGGCATCCGCTGCAAGTTCCACTCGTTGTTCTCCGCGAAGTCGCGGATGAAGCGGTCGTTGGTGGCGTTGTAATAGATATGCCGCTCATCCAACTTGTAGTAGCAGTCCTCGATGCGGTCAACCATGTAGTTGAGTATCTCTATCATGAACGACAACTTGTCCATCACCTTGAACTGGTTCATGATGTACGACAGCCCCACGTTGGCGATGTTGTCGAAGATGCTGCCCAACATGAAGAGCACCTTGTCTTTCGACACGAAAGGCGTGATGGTGCGGCGTAGCCTGACGCACTCATTCCAAATGTCCTTGAAGCGGTTCTTGTCATCGGCCAACTTCGCCTCAATCATCTGCATCTGGAGATTGACTATCTTGTTCCAAACCTCGAAGAGCCTCACGCCGCGCTCTTCCTCGTAATACTTGGCTGGTTCCAACAGCCACTTTTGCTGAGGGGTGTAGGGCATGGAGGAGAGGAAGAGGTTGCCGTGGTGCTTCAACACGGGGTGCTCGGACTTCTTACCGAAGATGAACTCGTTGCCTCGGTTCGTCGGTGCGCTCTCCTTGTCGAATTTCTCCTTGTCGATGGTCAACGCCTCGTCGGTGATGTTGAAATCGACCGACGGGCCACGGCTGTTGCCCGCCTGTGTGAGGATGTAGAGCACGTGGCCGTTGGCGAAGGTGATGCAGTTGTCGAAACTCAATATGTGCTCGTGCGGCCTTAGGAAACTTGGCGGCGGCTTCTGGCACACCACATAGTCGCCGGTGTGCGTGTTGTAGTCGTAGGGCTTGTAGTTGAGGTTCGACAGCATCTTGAAGGTGGAAGGCAGCGTCTTGGTCAGTGCCTGGCCGATGGTGGCTTGCGTGAGCGATGTCACGCCCCTCGGCATCAGCCTCACGTTTTCGTCCACCTCGGCGGCGGCGATGTAACTCTTGCCGGTGCCACGGCTGAAGATGGCATACTTCTGCTTGGCGGGCAGAAGCATGAATGCCATCTGAGCAGGGTTCACGTCCACCTGCTCCTTCCAATATCCCTTCGCCTTTGTCATTTCATGATGGGATAACGCTCGAAGATGATGTAATACTTCCCTTCTTGCCGTCTCGGCGTTGGCCATTGGTTGACCGCATCGCACAGCGGCTTCACGTCATCGGGTGTGAAGGTCTTCGACAGGGTGCAAATCACCTTGTCCTTGCTCACCGACACAAGGTCTATCTTGGCGTGGTCCACCAAGAAGTTGATGAGCTTGTGGTTTCTCAATATTCTTGTTTTTGCCATCTCATTCATTTTTTTAAACCCCGCGGGCCTCACGGCAGACGGGGTGGGAAAAACCTAAAAAAAACATGATGTTACATTCTAATACTATCAAAACCTAAATACTATGAGTCAAAGATTTCTTCCACTTCGGCATCCTCGATGGGAGTTGCCAAGGAATCCATAAAGGTCTTCAAGGCATCGGGGTCGAGCTCCCTCACCTTCTCTAAAGGCATGTTGAACTGCTGCCCACCGGCATTGACGGTGAGGACGAACATGTTGGCCTGCATCCTCGTGGGGTCTTCCTCGCTCGACGGGTGCAGTTTCTCCACCATCCCCTGCAACACCTTCTTCGCCTTGTTCCACTCCTTCAGGTCGCCAGCCACCTGGCAGCGGCGCACCAATTCTATCTGGTCCTTTATCATCCACATTGCCGTTGCCTCGTAGTCGAAGGTGTGCTGCGTCTTGAAGACCTGCTTGGCAAGGTCGATGTCTCTGAGGGCGGTCTTCATCGAGATGTTGTACTTCGACATCAGGATGGCGGCCACCCTCCGCTCGTTGGGGTAGGTGTCCCACAAGCGGGAGGCTTGGATGACACGACGTTTCTCCTGCTCGTATTTCGCGGGCAGTGGCGAGCCGTCGGGGTCGATGATGGCGGCAAGGATGCTGTCTGCATCAAGGTCGGCAAGTGACTTCCTGTTTGCCATTGCTGTCAGTTAAGCGGTTTCTCATTTTCTGTTCTCCGTTCTCCGTAAGTGACGGCTCTGCCGTCGCCTATCCAAAGCGGGCCAACGCCTTGTCGATATTATATAGTTTGTCCTTCAAAAGTTCCACCTGCACCTCCAGTTTCGTCCTTGCAGGGCAGAACGGCATCGGGTTCTCCTTCTCTTCCACCTTGGTGCTCTGGTATAGCAACTGGTTCTGCTTCCTCACAAGGGAGGTGCGCGTGCTGTGCTTCCGCGTCCTCAACTGCTCCTTCGTCATTTTTGAGTAGTCCTCGCCCTTGTTCTTCAGCGAAGAATTGCTGTCATCCACCTTCTCGGGCTCCGGGCGCACGTTGTTCTCGCCCATCGGGCCGATGGCATCCACCTCCTCCTTGGTGGGGATGGTGCCTTGTCGGTCGTATGCCTTCTTCAGCGGATAGAGCCTGTCCATGTAGTCCGACAGGGCATCGATCTGGTCTGACAGTTGCTTGCGACGCTCACACGAGGCAGCGTCGTTGCCCTCTCCCACGGCACGGAGATGGCGGTGGGTGACAGCCCTCAACTTGTAAGCCTTGGCATACCACCTCACCACGGTGCGCACCGTCTCCGGGAATGCCTTGAACTTCTCGGTGTCGCCGTCCTCCTCTGCGGCGGCCTTGTCCTCTGAAGGTGGCTGGTGGGTGCCGCTGTCCATCACCTCCACCTCGGGAGGCAGGATGTCGGCATACTTGGGGTTCGTTGGGTTGCGATACACATTGCAGCCGTCACGCAACGCCTTGTCGAGGGTGGCCATCAGCACGGGGTTGCCCTGGTGCATCGACAGGCGGCGGTGGAGCAGCGGCTTGAAGCCCATCCTTCCAAGGATGGCAACGCCGTCGGTGTAGGAACGCCGGGAGATGTCGCGGTTGAGCCACTTCACCGCTTCGGCCCTCGCCTTGAAATAGTCATCGTTGAAATCCATATCGTGCGGTTTTGGTCGCAAAAGTAAGAAAAAACACACTCTATGGCGTGAGACACGAAAACGCCCCGCAACCATGGCGGTCACGGGGCGTGTCAAGGATTATATGACAGCAGAAAAGAGGTCTGGGATGGTGTCAAGAAGATGCTATCTCCAACAGGTCCTCTACATCCCCTTCGTACACCTTGGCCTTAGGCGAGACATACTCGAAGGTGATGGACACCTGATTGCTGTCGGTTGCAGCGGAACCGGTGACAGCACCATCTCCGGCAGCAAGCATGGCTCCCCTGCGGGCATCGCCCATCAGGTAGTAGGTGCCGTTACTGTCCTGAACGATGAAGAACATCTTGCGGTTCTTCACAGCATTGAGGAAGCCAAGGACCAACTTGCGGATGCGCTTGTTGACGATGGTGAGTGTGTAGAGGTATGAGATGCTTCCCTTCTCACCCTGCGGGGCGATGGAGAATGAACCCATCTCGTCGGTGAAATCGAAACAGAAGGCGCGTTTTCCGTCGGCCATCACCAAGTCGCCGCCCAACGCTCCAGCCTGTTCCATGGTTGGAGCTGCATTGGTGGCTGTCTGGCTGGCAGAGCCACCACTTCCGGTGGATGTGGTGGAGTTCTCAGATGGCCATACGTCAACGTCGCCGTGATAGCCGAAAATGACGCGGGGGACGATGCCGCCCATGTTGTCCTGTTCGGCGCATGCCATCGACTGCTCGTCAATGTCCAATAGTGTGATACATGCCATGGTCGTGTCGTTTTAGATGGTGTAGGCGTAGTAGGTAGTTCCACTCTGCGGGGTGGTGTCGGTGGTCAGCACGTAGTCGTTGCCGCTCTTCACATACCAGCCTTCGTTCTTCGGGTTCTTGCCGGTGGTGGTGGTGACGGCGATGTAGTCGGGGGCGAGACGGCGGTCGTTCACGCAGAACTCGCTCTTGTGGATGGAGGCGAACTGTGTGCCGAAGACGTACTTGCCAGCCATCGTGAACCAATAGGGATTGCCGCTGTTGAAGGGCTTCACGGTCTTCAGGTCGCTCTCCTTGTCGAAACCGTAGCACATGTTCTGCTGTGTGGTGAGGAGAACGAACTGGCTGTCCTGAGGCAGACCATAGACGCGAACAATCTCGCACTTCTTGTTGGTGCCACGGAGGTAGAGGGGATGGCCTTCCTCGTCGCCAACTCCGGCAACAAAGGTGTACTTGGCCTCGTACCAGTCGGTGTACATGTCCACCAAGTCGGCCGACATGTAAATCTTGCTGGCCTTGCGGCGGAAGGTCTCAGGACGGCTGCGCCACATGGCAAGCAGCTGGTCGCCGATGTTCTGGGCGGTCATCACGCCGGTGGCGAACATGTTGCCGATGGCGGTGCTGATGGTCGGCGTGGCGGCGGTGATTTCCTTCCACGCGATGGTGCCCCATCCGTCGAAGGCATACTTGATGTCGCTGTTGGCACTGCCGGAAATCTGCGTGCTGTCATACTCTGCGGTGAAGAGCACGTTCAGCAGATCCTGGGAAGCGAGCTGCAACACGTGGGCGATGAGCCACACCTCGAAGGGATGGCCGCCGTCGTACAGGCCGCCTCTCACCTCGGTGATGTAGGTGCGGCGGTAACGCTCGGGTTCGTCGGCTTCCTCAATCTTGATGGGACGGACGGTGAGGGTGCGGGGCACCACCTTGCCGTTGGCTGTGCGACCGATGAAGACACCGTTGTACATGGAAGAGACGGCTCCACCTTCCACACGCCCAAGGGTGATTGAATCGGTGACACCGGGGATGCCGTAGGCGTGCTTCAGCACCTCGCCGGCATCGAGCATGTCGATGGCCACAAGCAGGTCTTGGTGCTGCTTCACGGCACCAATGACTGCCTGGATGTCGATGGGTGCAGTCAAGTCCATGCTGGTCTGAGTGGCCAGAGGGGCTTGAACTGCGTTGGTTGTTTTCTGTGGGTCCATAAATGAAAATGATTATGAGATGATGATGAGATGAAAAAACTACTGTCTGCGGTATTGCGCCACGAGGCTGTTCACTCCGTCGAGCACCACGTCCTCCGCATGGCCGTCACCGGCATTCGAGGCGTGTGTCTCCGTGGAGCAGCCAGCAGCGTTGGAGAGAGCGTCCTTGATGGCGGCCACCTTGCCCTCCACCGTGTCGATGGCTGCAACGGCCTCAGAGATGCCGTCGATGGCGGCAAGGGCGTTGGAGAGGTTGGTCACGGCGGTGTCGCGCTCCGTGGTGATGGTGTCACGCTCGTTGGTGACGGCATTCACCTGTGCCACGAGGTCTGCCAACCGCTGCTCGATGGCTCCCATCTGTGCGGCGTTGAGGGCAAGGAGGCCACCACGCTCTTGCAGTGATTCTACATTGAGGATGGCGTTGATGAGCGTGAAGCTGCCGTTCTCGTTGGCTGGTTCCGGCTCCACCATGGCCACGCTGCCGCCGAAAATCTCAGTCAGGGCATCACGAAGACGCTGCACCACGCTGCGGCGTTCCTCCACAGGTGCGCCAGCCTCGTTTGCGGCCACCTGAGGCTCTTCCGTCACCTCTGCACCGTTCTCCGTAAGCTGCGGTTTTGCCGCAGCAAAAAACCCTTCCGGCAGCTCGGGAAGGCTCTTCATCGCGTTCACCACGTGGCAACGGGCGGCAAGGTTGGTGAGGGCGTGTTCCTCGCTCACCTCGTCCACAAGCCCAAGGTCAAGGGCTTCGGATGGGAGCATCCACCGCTCCTCACGCATCAGCTTCAAGGCTGCCTTCATGTCCATTTTGCCGTTGCTGTGCTTCACGTACTTCTGGGCGATGATGAGGTCGATGGCCTCGTTGCTCTTCTTCTCGCTCTTCAGTTTATCTATGAGAGCGTCAAGTTCGTCGGCGTTCATCATCCCCCATGCGTCAACGTATGAGGAGCACTTGTGGATGAGGAAGGCGCAGTCATCATTGATGACCACCTTGTCACAACCGTAAACGAGCCACGTGGCGGCACTGGCGCAGAACCCGACGATGTGGGCGGTGATGTTGCCGCGCTCCTTCAGCATGTTGCTGATGGAGATGGCTTCCATCACGTCGCCGCCAAGGCTGTCAACCTCCAACACCACTTGCTCACCCTCCGGGGCTTGGGAGAGTTCGTATGCGAGACAGTTCCTGGCGTATCCCCAGCTGTCTATCTCGCCTTGTAGTCGTATCTTGTGCATGTTGTAAAAAAATGGTTTTCTGCAAAGGTAATCATATCGGGCGCGGTATGTAAGGACACGCCACGCCCGAAAATAGGCTGTCACAATGGTTTTTCAGTCGATGAAGAGCTCGTCCAAGGTGGTGGCCAAGATGCGGGAGGGGTGGCCCAACTTGCCGGTGAAGGTGTAGGACACTTGGTTGCGCTCGGAGGATGCAACGCCGCTGACTGTCTCTGTGGCAAAGGTGAGCTGCACGTCGGCATCGCCACAAAGACGGAGGTTTCCCAACCCGTCCTCGCACAGCACAAGCCACTCGCCTCTCTCCAGGGCCTCGATGTCGATGGCGTTGTCAACGCCCGGTGAGGGGATGACACCGCTCACTACGGGTTGCCAATAGTCGCCGTTATCATCACGATCGTGCTGCTCATCGAATGAGCATGCCTCGCCGCCGTCGGTGGGGAGGGCAAGCACTCCGTCGGTGGAGGAGAGGGTGATGGTGTATCGCCCGGTGGCGTAGTCCATTTCTATGTCTCCAAAACAGGAGAGGGGGATGGCATAGACGGCATTCAAGCCGCCCATGCGGTCGGTGGTGGTCTCTATCCTTTTCATTCTCTATGTGTGTATTGATTGTAAGCCTTTGCGCTGATTGTCCCCGTTTCGGACAATGTGCGCCAAATATTTTGCTCAATTTTTTGCAGAAAAATGTCCATCGCGTCGGGAGCGAATGACAAATGACGCTGCAAGTCCTTCCTGATGCTGTCGGTGTCCCAGTCCCATTCTGAGATGCCGGTGCGGTCGCGGAAGCGGCGAACACAGTCCATCAGCGGAAGGCCGGTGACACGAAGGGTGCCGACATACATGTAGAGCATCTGCTTCACACGACGCTCCAGGAGGGTGTTCAACTTCACCGTGTCGGTGAGCGTCAGCATCCAGCCGTAGCGGCTGAACTGGTCGTAGGTGATTTCTATCGACACTTGGTCTCTATACCTCGTGCCCTTCACCCTGCTGTCATATCGCTCCTCGCCTTTCCTCAGGAGGGAGAGGAAATAGTCGTGCAGCGGCTTGTCTTCCGCAAAGTTCACGATTTCGGCCCAATCTTCATCGGGACGGTTGTAGTTGGCCAAGAGGTAGGCCTTCACATAACTCTTGCAGGGGATAATCACCCTGAAGCGTTCTTTCTTGTTTTTCTTCTTCATAATCATTTATTTTGTCAAAGTTAGTTTTTTCGCGTTTTTTTCAAATGGACATATATTGTGGTAGGGGTGTGTATTTGCATTTCAAACCCAACAACCCAACATTAAAATTTGTGAAAATTGTTAAAACATAATGGTGGTGCGGTTTTTCCACATTTTTCACTCCTGTTGGGAGTGTTGGGTTTCCGTTGGGTTTGTTGGGAAACACCCCGAAACACGTTGGTTTTTGTTGGGTTTCGCATTTTGAAACCCAACATTTACACATTTTAACGTTTTGCCAAATTTCGAATTTAACATTCAAAACCCAACAAAACGGGGCAAAACCCAACATAAACCCAACACAAACCCAACATTTCCCAACAAACCCAACAAACCTAACATCATTTAATAAATGTTTGAATTTCAGTAATATGGATTTAAAGCAAAGACCTTCCTCCATATTTTTTTCATCAAAATGTTGGGTTGTTGGGTTGTTGGGTTTCATTTTCGCTGAAATTTGAGTTTTTTGAAACTCGCCACGGCCTGTCTGCCGCCGCACCCCGAAAAAAGCAAAAGGAGCGACCATGGTGGCCGCTCCAAACAAAAGTACCAAATCTTTACAAGTGGTCATTTCTCTTCTCCCTTCTTTGTTTCTTCATACGCCTTTCCACAGAATGGGCAGAACTTAGGCCAAAGAAATACTTCCTCCCATTTGCTTACGTAACTGCCGTCTTTCTTTTGCTTGTGGTAAAGACCTGTGACAATAACACGGTCTGAAAAGATTTCAACGTTTACTCTTGCCGTCTCATTGAACTTTTCCTTCAGTTTTTCGTTCCAGTTCTTAATACAATCACATGCCATCGTTCATTCCTCCGTTATTGTCTATCAGCTCATTCCATTCTCCGTGAGTTATCTCCGTGTACATTCCTGCACAATTTTTTTTGATGTCATTGTAGTTGCCATCATCGAAAACCATATATATTGCATTTTCGTAGATGAAACCTATCGGAATTGTGAACGGTTGCCCATATACTGGTGTCGTGGTTTTGAATATCTCGAAAAATCCAAGGCGATTAAAACGATGCCCTCTTGCCTTCAGGATGCGTTCTTGCATTTCCTTTCCTGCCTTCGTGCGCTTGTTTGGCGCATAATAGCCCGGCCAGTCTTTTACTTCTTTCCAAGTTTTGCTGTCGATGTCGCCTTCAAATTTCCATCCTACAACATTGTCGTAAATATACCATGGTGAGCGTTGTGTCAGAATGTTGTGATTAAACTCCGGCAAATTATCTACTTGCCATTTTTTGAAATCTTCATTTCTTTGCTCCTCCTTTGTGAGTATGTCGAATAATTCAGCATACATTAGAGAGTCTTGATTTATTTTCAAATACATAGTCTGTTTGATTATCAGTTATTGTTGTTCTTTTATTATTTCATTGATTGCTTGTTTCACGAATGAGCATTTCCCGGACCTGCAAGGCTTGTATCTCCGTTGGCTGATATGCGGGCAGTCCGACGGGCATTGATAGACAATTCGGTCGATGGTGCCAACACCACATTCGCCATCCATGCGTAGGCTACACAGAGCCTCGCCCGATTCCGTCCGAAGATAGTGGGAGCAGAACCGGGCAAGGTGTAGCTCCAGCCTGTGCTGGTCAATCGTTATCGGCTTCGGCTTCTGCATAGCTCGCGTTGAATGCTTTCGTCACATTCTCCTTGTGCTCTTGCTCCATGTCCTCGCGCTCGTTCCAGATGTCGCCGTGCCACCCACGCCTTGCAAGTTCCTTCGCCAGTGCGAAGTCACTCATGTCTGCAAGCATTCGCTCTTCGCTGTAGTTCTCGGCCTTGAATTGCGCAATCTTGGTCTTCCATTTCCGCTCCACCTCGTTGCGGCGGGCGGCCAAGGCTTGTCGCTCGGCTTTCAGTCTCGACACCTCGCCCTCGTAGTGTGTGCGCTGCCTGTGAGCGTCGGCCACACGCTGCTTGATGTCCACTTGCCATGCTTCGATGGCTTCCAGTTCTCTGTTCATTCCTGCCTTCAACGCATTCAGTTGCGTCTCAAATTCTACTTGTTTCATAATCGTTTTTTAGTTTATGGGATTTCGATAATCTTATCCATCCAAACTTGGTATATATTTGTCCTGCTCATTTTACGGTTTTCCTTTCTGCTCAGAGCCCTAATCCTTCTTTTGATGCAATAGTCCGGGAAACCGTTGGCCAATTCGTCGAGATATACATTCACGGCCTGTGATGTGATGATTTCAGCCCTTGTCTTGCTAACACCGAACATCCATTGCCACCTTTTCTGCTCCTTTTTCTCTACCTCCTTCAGGTGATTGAGCAGCGGTTCGGTATCTCCCTTGTAGTATCTCTTCACCAGTCTGATGTTTGCCAGTACGTTGTCGAGCTTTCGGGCAGCCTTATTGGAGTGCCCATTTGCTTGTATAGCTTTCTCGATTGTGTCCTTTTTCTCCTTCACCACGAGACGGTTTTCCTTGTGGTCGAAGGTGATGCAGAACCCGTTAGGAATCGTGGTAAGCGGGATGTTGTTCGTGGCGCAATACATCAGCCGCCAGATTGTGGTGCCTACCGGCCTTCCATCGATCTGCACAACGAGTGTGCGGTATGCCGTTCGGTCAGTGAGGGCGTGGATTACTCCGTTCTTGCAGCTGTACGCTTTCTGTCCCTCACAATCTATGTAATACCCTGGTGCTCCAGGAACGGGAATTAGTTTCATTTCAAAAACGCTTCAACTGATACCAACTTCCCTTTCTTATCTCTCTTATGATTGCGGTAATGGAATTGACCAGGTCTGCTCTGTAACCATTCCCACATATTCTCCTTGTTGGCGCAGATGAAGTCTAATTCAGCCTGCATATACGCCCAGTCAGATTTTCTCACCCGCCTGTAAAGGTAGTCATCCCCCATCTTGATGGCGGCCGCCCTTGCACCATTGATGTATTCTGCCCATAGCAGCAGGTTTCGCTCTCTCGCTTTATCGTTGAGCCTGTATTTCTCCGCAATCTCAGGGAATTTCTCCTCAATGCCGCGGCGGATGAACTCAAAGGTATCGGACTTCCCCATTTTCCACAGCTGCGTGATGATGTAGAGTTCGGGTATCATGCTCTCGTATATGGTAATTTGTAATTGTGTCATGATTTTTGTTTAATAGATTTTCAACATCTTTTTGACTTCATTATAAAGCCGCACCAATAGGTCTATCTCATCATCGCTTTCTCGAATTTCGTTAACGATGGAAGATAATATTTCTCTCTCTCGCTTTGTCATGTTAGTAGCTTATTGGATGAATTAATGAGGGCTTGCATTTTTTCTGGTTCTTTCACAAAGTCCTTGATTTGCTCATTCAACTTGCAAACTGAAATAAGCAGGTCATAGAAAAACTTTGCATTCGGCTCGTTGTAATCTATCACAAAGCGTCCATTCATACTGTAACGTAAAAAGCTATTTACACTTGGGTCTTTGATGTTAGCTGCATTTAATATGAAGCTGTTCAGCATCTTGCCATACTCCCCAAGCCTTTCTTTCTCCTCATTGTCTTTCAACACCCAATAGAAAGTTTTCTCCTGTCCGGATCTGAACTTCAGCACTTGCTTTTTATATATGCGAGCATATATATGGAAACCAAAACTTTCACGACCATCATCTTCACCACTATACCATTTGCAGTACCCGTTTTTATCTTTTTCTTCTTTCTTGAGGTAGCAGCCATTTGGTACAGGAACACCTTCGGATATGGTGTAAGAACACGCCGTGCTAATTTTGTATATTATTACACATTTGTCCTCAATAATATCAGCCGCAACCGCATCTGCTACCAATTCCCGGAAGCTGCCAATCAGCTTGTCAAGCGATGTGTCGTAGAATGTTCCTAACTTATTAGTACGTCGATTGGCGGATTTAGACAAGTCCACGCCCATCTTCGTTAGCCTTTCTTTTTGCTCTTCGGTGAGTGTAAAGTAAAACTCCCCTCCTTTCGAAACGTTTATTTCAACCTCGAAAGATAGATTCTGAGTGTAGTCTATTTCATTGCGGACTACAATTTCGCGTTTTCCTAATTTTGGCATAATCATTATTTTCAAAACGGTTTCTCTTCCATGTTCACCGGTGCGTCGGTTGGCTTGTCGCGCAGCAGGTCGATGTCCATCATCGCCACCAGCCTCTCGTAGTCGAAGACGTGGCACCATTTCACCTTCGTCTCCGTCTTCATCGTCAGGATGGCCCCCTCCACCTCCCTGCCTTCGCGGTCGGTGCGTGAGGCATATTCCGGCTCCTGCCAGGTGAAGCGCACGCCGCTCTTCGTGCCGATGTACGCCGGGTTGGCCTTCAGGTAGGTGAGCAGCGTCTGCCGGCTGATGGGCTCGTCGCTCGCCTTGTCCTTCTTGTATAGGTCGTGGACGTTCTTCACGCAGAGGTACAGCAGCCGTGTTCCCGGCGGTATCGCCTTGTCGCCCTCCTCCAGTTTGATGATGCGCTCCTCGTATTTCTCGATGCGGAACTCTCGGCCATAAAGCAGTATCTTCCGGTCGAGCATGCTGTCCATCGAGGCGAAGAACGTGGACACCTTGTCGGTATGGCTGAGCAGTTCCACTTGAAACGCCACCTTCTCGACAGCCAGCTTCACAAACTCCTCGTAGGTGAACGGCAGCTTCAGCTGTGGGCAGCGATCCTCCAATATCTTGCAGATGGCGCAGAAGAACGACACAGTGTGCACGATGCGCGTCTGGTCGCCCGCACGTCCTCCGGAGATGACCATCCTCGACGTCAGTTCCGCCAGGCAACGTTTCCGGTAACTCACGAAAAGCTCCCTCACCACGGGCCTTATCTTCAATATCTCGCAAAGCAGGTACGACAGCCCCTCACGCTCATATCCCTTCAACTCCTCGAAAATCTCCGTGGCGTGTTTGTCGTTGGCGAAGTCGTGGCTCGGCACGTCGCAGAGGATGACACGGTTGGCCAGTGCGTTGTCATCGCGCTGTGGTGCTTCCTGCCCCATCAGCACGATGGAGGTGTTCACCTTCGTGCTCACGATGTCGTTGCCGGTGGCTGAGCGTCGCTTCTGCTTCGAGTTGCCGTCATACACCAACGCCTTCAAGCCTTGGAACTTCTCGTTCGAGATGTCCTTGTCGTTGTATTCGTCGAAGAGCCAGGGGATGTCTCTGTAACGCTCCAGGATCGAGAAGAACGCAGCCTCCGATATCTGGTTCAGGTTGGAGATGGGGACGCTCGGCTTCATCCACAGGCTCCTGATGCTCGTGGCCACCTGGCTCTTTCCCGATGATGTCTGCCCCATGAAGAAGAGGGCGGTGAACTTCCCCTCCTTGGGGTAGATTTCGCTTCGGAAGGCACTCATGATTGCGAACAATATCCCCCACTTGCCGTTGTCGTTGATTTTGTACACCTCGTCGAAAAGTTTCGCCCAATACGCGAAGGTGATGCGCTTCGGTGCCGGTGTCTCCTCGTAGAAGAGCCACTTGTCCTGTTCGTAGGGGTCATCGTCCATTCGGTCGTTGGTGTAGATTTCTGAGAAGGCAGGGCAGTAGAAAATCTGCTTGTTATAACTCACCAGCCCCAAGTTGTCGGTGAACCGTATCTCATACTCATTCTCCGTATGTGACGGCTCTGCCGTCGCCCGTTCCTTCGGGCATAGTATCGCGTTGCTCCACGCGAAGAACCCCTCACGCTGCTGCCCCAGCGTCTTCAGGCGGAATGCCTCCTTGAACCGCAGCGACATCCACGTCTCCACCGTCTCCCATTCGTTGCCCTTCGAGGTGGCGTTCTCCAAGTTGTAAGGTCCCTCCCTCTTCAAGGCGGACTTCAGCGAGAGCATTCCACCTGTAAACGTGTCGGTGGTCCACTCCACGTATTTCGGCTTGACTGGTGTGCCGTCGATGTGGCGGTTGATGCTGTACAACTTCACGATGCGCTTGTTCTCGTTGGGGTCCTTGTCGTAGATGTGAATCAATGGCTCCATGAAGAAGTCGCACACCCGGTGGTAACTCTCGCTGTCGCCGCTACGGAACATGTAGCACACCGGCTCATCCTTCTTGTTCAACCTCGGGTAGAAGTTGAACCGCCTGAGCATGTAGGCGTAGTCGGGGTTGGATGTCACATACTCCGGCACCGATGTGCTGCTGTCCTTGAAGTCGAACTCCTCCTCCGCTGCTTCGGTGGCGTAGGACTTGCCGGAGACGGCGGCGTGCTCGGCCACCACCACCTTCACGCTTTCCTTCAGCTCAGTGGCGGTGAGACCAAGCCCTTGCGCCCACTTGGCCATCGAGCGCACACGCTTTCGCGTGGGGGCGTAGGCTATCATATCGGCGCAGCGGTCGATGTAGGTGTCGCGCTCCAACTCGCTCACGTCGTTGTCACCATCCTCGCGCTCCAGCAGCGACGTGTAGAGACGCACGTACCACGAGATGAAGTCCTCGTCGCCAACGGCGGTGCCCACCACGATGTTGAAGCCAAGGCGGTAGAGGGCTTTCAGCAGCAGCACGTCGCCGCTCTCACGCTCCACGCCCACCTCCTCGTCGGGCATCATCATCCTGATGGCGTTGCTCAGCACACGGAGCTTCTGCAACTCGCTGTCGGCAGGTAAGCCGACGGCCATCACCACGGGCTTCTCGTCAAGGCCGTTGACGAACTGCTCCCAACTCGTCACGACCTCCAATGTGCCGTGATCATCGCCCATCAGCGACGTTGCCTCGTCCAAACCGGCCAATCTGGGGGTGGTGTCGCCCTGACTTTCCACCTTCACGCCGTTCTTCACCACGCGCCACTGCTGCTGCAAGGCATCTATGTCGATGCCGCCCGATTTCGCCACCTGACGCAGGTAGGCTTGCTGCAACACGCGGTCGCCAACGAGGGCGATGCAGCGCAGCACCTCCGTCACGCGCTCGCTCTTCACCACCACGTCATCGGCTCCCAAGCCAAGCACCGTGGGGTGGAGCATGTATTCAACGAAGGACAGCTCGTGGTTGCCAAGCCACACGCCAAGGTCGGTGTCGCCAAGGGCGTGGCACAGTTCGTCGGGGTCCTTGCCGCCGGGAAGCACCACGCACCTCACGTTCATTCCTTCGGCAAGCATCTCTGGGATGTGCTTCAAGGTGGCGGCCACTCCGGCCTTGTCGCCGTCGAGCATGAAGGTGATGTCGGTGGCCATCCGCTTCAATGTGCGTCGCTGGGCTTCAGTAAAAGCCGTGCCGCTGCCCGCCACCACGTTCCTCAGGCCGTGGTCGAAACAGGCGAGCACGTCAAACTGGCCCTCCACCACATAGACCTTGCCCGTGGCCTTGATGCTTGGCGTGGCTTGGAACAGCCCCCACAGGTTGTCTCCCTTGTGATACAGGGCGGTCTCGCCGGTGTTCACATACTTCACCTTGTTGTCACTGCTCATCGACCTGCCGGTGAAACCCACCACCTTGCCGTAGCGAACGAAGGGGAACATGATGCGGCCATAGAACTTGTCCTGATGCTCTCCCCACTTGTCGGACCAGCGCACAAGGTCGGCAGCCTGGAGGGTGTCCATCGCATAACTCACCCTCAGCGCGTCGGTCATCTCGCGGCGGTTGCCGCTGAGCCCCACACGGTAGGTCTCCAACGCCTCCTTGGTGTAGCCGCCGCGCCTGGCGAGCAGTTTCGACACCTCGCCGTCTGAAGACAGGTCGCTCTCCAGACGCTCCTCGAAATATCTCGTGGCTGCCTCCAGGGCGGTGCGCATGCGCTCCTCACGGTCAATGGCGGCTTTCTCCTCAGGGGTCAGGCTCTCCTCGCGTATCTCCACATTGTAACGACTGGCCAAGGAGCGACAGGCGGCGGCATACTCCATGCCGTGATACTCCATCATCCACGTGATGGCGTTGCCGGTCTTCCCGCAGCCGAAGCAGTGGTAGTGGCCGCTGCTGTGCTGCCCTTGCCGGTCCATGCCGGGCTGATAGACCACGAACGACGGGCCCTTCTCGCCGTGGAAGGGGCAACAAGCCACGTAGTGGCCGCCGCGCTTCATCAGGCGCACACCACTCTCCCCTATCAGTTTCTCGATGCCGCTTGCATCGACTGCATCCAATATTCGCTTCTTGTCATCGTTGCTAATCATATCTCTCCCTTTCTTCTCATTTTCTTGTACCAACCGTGCGCATGCTTCACAAGCACGTCTTTCACGTCATCCCACTCCCACCAGAACGGACCGCTCTTCGTCACGTGGGAGAACAGGTTGAAGCACTCCATGAACTGCTCCCTGTTCTCCTCGCACACCTTGTCGCGGATGGAGAAGGTCTCTCCGTCCTCCATCCGCGACAGATAGTCGGCCAGACGGGCGTAGTAGGTGTCAACGCTGGATGTCATAGCGGTATTCTCTCCACCAATCCACGCCGTCTGCCTCGGCACCGGTCGTGATGTCCATCTCTTGGATGCGCTCGTACTTGTCCGCCAGTTCGTCATCGCCAAGGGCGAGCGTCTCTGCATCGGGGTAGTTCACATAGGCACGGCCACTCCACAGCCACACCACAACGAAGGTGGTGCTGCGGGCGACACAGCGTGTCACGTGGCCTCCCTGCATCATGAAGCCAACAATGCGCAATTCGGGGATGCCAATGTCCATCACCTTGGATTCGAAATCTTTCAGTTTCATAGCTTATTTGCTTTTGGTTAGTTCTTCTTTCACACATTTCAGCACCTCGGCCATGCTCTTGGCGGCACGTTTCTGATTGCCCTTGGTGCTGAACATCTCATCGTAGTCTTGGATGTTGGTGACGGTGGAGCCGAAAAGGTTGTCCGGCGAAATCCACTGCTCCCTCAACTGATCCAAGCCGTTGATGATGTTGCGCTCCTCAATCTCGCTCAACTCGTAGGATGATGTCAAGGGCTCGGTGAGCGACAACGCCCGCTCCCATCGTTCGCACACCGGCGACAAGTCGAAACCTCCGAACAGGCGGCGAAGAAGTTTCTCCGGGATGCCGTTGCCGCCGGCACTGTCCTTGATGGCGTAGTTGTACAACTCAACGGCACAGCGCAGCGCGGCAGCAGCCGTCATCACCCAAGCCAGAGCGTCCGCACCGGGGATGTCGTGAGAGACAAGCGAGAGGCGATATTTGTTCCACAAACTTGTGATAAAAGGCTTCGTTCGCTCGTAGGCCACCGCACCGCTGTTCGTCCAGTAGTCGAAGTAGTCTGCATCGGTAGCGTCGGGGGCGAACCGCGCACGTTCCTTCGGGGGGAGGTTGTCAAGGTTGAAGAGAGCCATGCCGTTCTGTGGGAACAGAAGGTTGCGGCGGTATGCGTCCATCGCAAAGAAAGCAAGATGGTAGGCCCTCTTCACCTTGTGCTTGTAAGACGGATGCCTCTTGATTTGGTCGTGGGCGTGAAGCATCACCAGGTGGGCGGCAGAGTTGCCCACGCCTGTCACCACCTTCACCACACCGCTCGTAAGGCGAAGGGCTGTCTCCAACCCCTCACGCGTGGAGATTGGGTTGAGCTCGCTGCGTTTGATAATAACTTTGTTGGGTGTCATGGCTCGTTATTTTGATGTTCCTCCCACCACTTCTTCCTCGCTTCAAGCGTCTGCACGGCATTCTCTAACGTTCTGTTACCGTATTCCTCCAGCACGTCTTGGATGACGGAGAGTTGGGCGCAGATGCGGTAATAGTCTGATGGTGTCATGGTCTCAATGGCTCTATGTTGATGTAGTCCTGCAACCGCTCGTGCAGCGGCCTGGCGGGGAAGCCTTCCATGATGCGCCGCAGATCGTCTGCAACAGTGCTCGCGTACATCTCAACGGCCTCGATGGCACGTCTCTCATAAATGCCCTTGGAAAGGCAGAATTTTCTCGGGTTGTTCATACTAATAATTGTTTTCGTTCGCTCTCTTGTCGTTAGTCCTTAATCCCATACCGTGTTGTTGCTGATTTGCACCTGGTGAGCCTCCTGGGCGTATCTCACCGGGGATGATTTAGAGAATTGTGCGCACCAGAACCCGGAGGACACCGACAGGCGGCGACGCATGCACCATCCTGAAGCACGTTCGGGGCCGGTTTTGGTGCAGCTGTACGACTTGCACAATGCGCAGCAGTCTTTCATTTCGTGCCTCCTTTCTCGTATGGCCCTGTGTAGTGGACGCAGCAGTAGATGATGCCTGAAGGCAACTTCGTGTCTTGGTTGTAGAGGATGCCATTGTGCTGCTGCTTGTTGTTCTTCGACCGCTCGCACCCGCCACCCTTTCGGGTGCAGGTGGCGCAGTTCTTCTTGTTGGGCGGAAAGTCATCAAGTGTCATCATTGCTTCCATGGCTTGTCAGTTAATAGTTCGGGGTTGTCGTATTTGTTGCCATTGACACAATCCTGATTTGATACCATCGTACATATATTTTGCACCGGGCTGTAAATCCAGAAAGCACCATTCTCATATTTCACCTCGGCGAACTCCAGCTGAGCGTTATAGACGATATCGCCCTCGTAGATTTCCACGCCGTTGGGGTCTTTCAGCCCGGTGTACTGACCCACGGTGTCGGGGTCAACGTAGTCATATAGCCACCCGGATCCGGCTTCTTCCTCATCCTCAAAATCGTCATCGGCATAATAGTTGATGGCGGGCCTATCGTCGCCCTTGCAACCTTCTGCTGAGAACAGGTCGCCATATATCCACTTGCCGTCTTTGCGACGCTTGCCTCTGAACTTAATATCCCTCATCTTCTTCGTCCTCCCATAAGTTGATTCTTGGTGATAAGATTTCTGAGCCATCCTCGATGACGGGGCCGTCGATGATGGAGATGGTGCCATGGGTGGTGCTGTCGCTCAAAATCTGAGCGTCGGCAGGTATCAATTCACTGTTAGGTTTGATGTACTTTTTCATGTTTCTAAGTTATTATAAGTTTATTAAATTGCCACAAATAGCACGGAGGCAAGCAGCACAGCTATTGTTAGGTAGCATAGTGCAGACTTCATTTCTGTTTCCCTTGTCGCCTTGCCTTGGTGCATGGCGAACATGGAGAAAAACACGACGAGGAGGGCGATGATGCAATCTGCTATGGCCATGGTGTTCATCTCAGTAATGCAATGATGAGACCAATGGCGAACATGATGACGGTGGCGGCAAGGACTTGGCCCTCCGTCAGGCGGTCGGCACCCTTCGACACCAACCACACCAGCGGGTCTTGATATTCCTCTCTTCTCATAATATGTTCCCTCCGTCAACTAAGGCGATGAGCTTCTCACGGTCCCTCTTCGTCAGGTAGTAGTCTTTCTCCAGCTTGACGCGGATGTATTCACGATACCCAAGTATGGCCACGGCCAACTTCGCGTCATCATCGTCACACTGATGATGCTCCAGGTATTGCAAGCCGATTGATTTAATCTTGTTCCTCAGCGCGTCCACGTTGGCCTCCATCGTGTACACACGGTCGGCCAGGATGCCAACGAGGTTGCGCAACCCCTCCTCGCTCTTGTAGAGCTCGCAGAAGGTGTCCTTGTCCATGTCACCGGCTGCCAAGTAGATGGCATCGGCCTGAGCATACTCATTATCGGTCACGGGGTGGCCAATGCGCTCCTCAAATTCTTGCTTTGTCATAATGCTTGATTTTAATTAGATAATGCGGTTTCTCTCAATCAGACTGTCCAAGTCCTTAATACGGTAGAATATCACCGAACCAACCTTGTAGTGGCGAAGACGGCCCGCCTGACGCTGGTTCTGAAGGAAGCCGGGAGACACGCCCAGGTATGCCTGAGCCTCGCTGTTCGACATCCACTTCTTCTCTACCATCTCCACCTTAGTCTCCTTCATGTCCTTCGCTCTTTTCGGTGACACTCTCCTTGTACTTCCGCGCTCCGTCGTACAGGCCGGCGAGGCGCAACACGCTCTCCACGCCCTGCGCCGTCATGTTGTAACGCGACGCGAGGACGGCCATCACACGGGAAGGTGCTGCTCCACCGCGAACGGCGGCAGGGGCTTCACGCTCCCAGTCACTGCAGATCGATGCGTTGCGCTCCTGGCGCAGACGCTCGATGTCCTTAATGCTTTCATTTTCCATATCGTTCTGAGTTTTTGTCTTCCAATTTCTTCAAC
This sequence comes from uncultured Prevotellaceae bacterium, assembly GCA_900315745.1. Taxonomy (GTDB): domain Bacteria; phylum Bacteroidota; class Bacteroidia; order Bacteroidales; family Bacteroidaceae; genus Prevotella. Next base: position 20,865 of record ONAG01000028.1, on the reverse strand, counting down.
GCAATCCGCTGTGCTGTCACCATCGCTATCAAGTCCTCGATAACGTCGGCCATCTTCTCTACCAAGCCACACATGCTGTCGGTGCTCCTGAAGCTCATCAGGAACTCTCCCTCATCCATGTAGTCGCTCATCGTGGGGAGTACAAGTTCGGCGGTGAGGAACTCCTCTTCCCGCACCTTCCGCCCGATTAACCGCTCTAAACTCTTTTTTGTCATATTCCTTGATTTTTTAAAGTTTAATCAGTATATTTGCAAATGATTTGCAAATGATTTGAAAATACTTTGCAAAGGTATTGATAATTATCTATAATTGCAAGAATATTATGGATAATTTTCAATAAATCTACGCAAAATTTACGTAATTAAAATTGACAACAATGGAAACAACTGTAAAACAAAGACTTATAGAATATTTGAAATATAAGGGAATTGGCCAAAATCGCTTTGAGAAGAAAGCAGGTTTAGCTATTGGCTATATTTCTAAGTTAAGAATCGAACCATCGCCTACGAAATTAAGGAGCATTATCAATGCTGCACCAGACCTTAACAAAGACTGGTTGTTGACCGGCGAGGGTGAGATGTTGTTGCCAAAAGAAGGCAATGTGGCCACTGTGGAGGGTGACGGCACCGCCGTAGCCGGGAACTCCATCCACGTCGAGATACCCGATATCATCAGCAAGGCACTTGACGAAATTGCAGCCCAACGGATGCTAACAGAGAAATCTCAATCACAGGTTGACAAGTCTCAGGAACAACTCGACAAAGCCTACGAGCAGGTCAGCAAGGCACAAGAGCAGATAGACCGTCTCATCACCCTACTCGAAAAACAACATAAATAATATAACCAATAAAATCATTCAAAATGAAACTAAAAACAAAAATCCTCATCGGTATTCTCTATTATTTCGCTTTCTTTTTCATCATCGGCAGCATCATGGCCGGGAAGGAAGGTCTTCTTTCACTCCCTGTCGGTCTTGCTATCGGCTATTTTACATATCGGTATATGAAACGAAAACAGGCAGAAGCGGAAGAGTTGGAACTGGAACAAGAGCAAGAACAAGAACAGTTGGATCAAACTCCCGCATCCTCTCCATCAGAGCCTCGCCATCTTATCAAACTTGTCGCACCAGATGAAGATGAGAAAGAAGATGACGATGAAGAAGATGATGAATTTGAAGAAATGGAATACTCCATCAAGGGCATCAACTATGCCAACATTGACGATTCCTACCTTGGCGACCACGACGGCTACATCAAGGCCATCACCAACAACCCGAAAGACCCCTATGCCATTGGCGTGTTCATCGGGAAAAAGCGTGTTGGATGGCTCCCAGCTGGCAACAGGCAACTACACGAAGGGCTGCTCAGCATCGGAGGCAAGGCGAAGGTGCATGTCTTCATCTCGAAGAGTTATGATGACTACGACAACCATCAATTCTACTATGGCAAGGCTATAATTCCCAATGAATAACACCCATCATCGTCAACACATCGTCAACCATCCAATTTACATAATGTGCAAATCCTTGATACAAAGCACGTTGCAAAAGTCGGCTTTTACCTTCTAAGCAGTAGGTCTTGGGTTCGAGCCCCAACGGAATCACTAACCCTTACAGCGTTGATTTTCAGTCGTTTAAAGCGATTGAAGACAACGCTTAAGGGTTTTTAAGGCGACAAGAAAGTAAAAAATCTTTACAATATGCGCGTATATTGAACTTATGAAACAGTTAATCGTCAACCATTCGTCAACCAAAAAAACAACATTATGACAACTTACAACATCACAACCTACGTCAGGAACCGCGACAATCGCGTTTACATCTATGTCAAATACAGGGGTGTCAAGATTTACATTCCAACAGGAATGACCACAACGGAGAAATTCCAAGGCAGGGAGTTTCCGAAGAAAGAACCAGGGGGAAAGGCGAAGACTTTCCGTCTGAATGACATCTATGTCCATATCGAAGAATTTATAGTCCACAACGACAATCTTGCCGCCAACGAAATGAAAAGGAGGCTGCGGCTGCTTGTCGATGGAGAAAGCCCCGACGAAATCACCCTCGCCTCATCGATTCGACGCTTCGCCGACACGAAGACAAAGGCAAGCACGAAGGCCACCTACATCTGTACGGCGAGGAACGTGGAAGCCTTCGATGCGAAAGCCACCTTCAGCAGCGTTACACCAGAATGGCTGCAACGCTTCGAGAGGCACGAACGCACGAAGACGCGCCCATCACAGCGGAAGGACGGGAAGGGTGAGGCAAGAACCGGGAGGATGACGAATGGTGTGGCAATCGACCTGCGGAACATCCGCGCCGTCTTCAACTGGGCGTTGGCGAACGAATGGACTACCGCCTATCCTTTCCGCGCCTTCAAAATCAAGCAGGAGCAGACAAGGAAGCGCAACTTGTCGGTAGATCAGGTGAGGCAGGTCATAGCGCACGGCGGTAGGTACGCCGACACCTTCATGTTGATGCTTTTCCTCATCGGCATCAACATCAGCGACCTATACAACCTCCCGAAGGACTGCATAAGGGATGGGCGGTTGGAATACCGGCGCAACAAGACCGGGCGGCTGTTCTCAATCAAGGTGGAGCCGGAGGCACAAGCCATCATCGACAGGTACAATGGACAGGACACGCTGCTCTGCTTCGCCGACACGTGCAAGGGGTACAAGGACTTTTTAAAGCACATGAACCACGAGCTTGGAGGCATCGTTGACGGCTGCACATCATACTGGAGCCGCCACACCTGGGCGAGCGTGGCGGCATCCCTTGACGTGCCGATGGAGACCATATCACAGGCCATGGGGCATTCCTTCGGCCTTGGCGTAACCAACATCTACGTGCAGTACGACACGAGGAAGGTGGACGATGCCAACAGGAAGGTCATCGACTGGGTGCTGTATGGGAAAAAATAACCGCCCCACCCATCACGGGCAGGACGGCCTACAATCTTAACCTTTAAAACCTAAAACAATACAAAGTACCTATGAAAATGTATCAGAACTTTTTGACGCTCTTTTTTATGACGGCGGCGATGAGGGTCACGGCAAGCAGTCCTATGATGCCCCACTCCCACCACCTTAATATATACTTGGTCTTGACCACCACCTTTTCCTTGCTCTTGGCTTCGTGCAAGGCGGCGCGAAGGCTGTCCACGGTGGCCTTGTATCGGTTTGTGCTGTCAACGACGATGGTCTTCTCAGCCATATAGTGATGATGCACCTCCTTTATTGTGTCGCCCTGGTTGGAGAGCGTGTAGGTGTGGTTCTCAATCTGCCTCACGGTGTCGGTGCGCTGCGTGATCTTCACGTCCCTCACCGTGTCGGCCTTGTGGACTGTCACCGTGTCGTGGACGTATTCGGTGATTACCTCCGTCACCGTCTTTGGTGTCTTGCAGCCGACAAAGGTCAGCGCGATAAGGGACAATATTATGGCTGCGAGGACGATAGCTGTCCGTGTTTCTTGCTTTGGTGTCATAAACTCACTTTTTTAGTATTCTTCAATTCTTTCAACCACCTTGATATTTGCATAAATTCAAGTCTCGTGAATGAACATTCTTTTTCCTCGCGCACGATTTCGTCGAGACGCTTTATGACTTTATCTATAGACATCATAACTACATGTCCTCCATACTTAAAGGTTCTGGATTGTCGTTTTCGTATTCTCTGAAACCTTTGCTCCCTTCATGCACGAGAATGCCCTTGTATGGGTCTTCGTCCATGACGAGCAGTCCATTTTCAAGCCTCTTTGTTTTCATGCTGCAACCTTGTATTTGCGAGTTATGGTGATTGTGATTTCCTCACCACGCATCTTGGCCTGGGTGAGGTAATTCTTCATCAGTTTCTCCCAAGCCTTCTTGCTGTCGGTCACTTTGCCCTTGATGGTGTTGTAACCAACAATAAGGCATCCGGCTGAAGAGTTGGCCGACGAGCCGCAGTGAATTAATATTCCATCAAAGCCGGGGACATAAAGGATGCGAGGCATGAAGCCGTTGCAATAGTTCTTGTAGTAGGCCATCTGTGCGAACTTGGGAGATTGCACGTTCATGGCCACTTTGTACGTTCCCGTCGGGACGGCGGTCTGCCGATAGACCTTCCTCTTCTTGATTTCTTCGACGGTCATAGACTGGTCAAGCCCCCGGTCGGTGTCCTCCACCGTATCGCAGACATATTCGCCGTTGACATACAACTTGCCAATGGTGTAGGTCGGGCAGGTGTATATTCTGACAAGTTCAATCTTCATTTCTCTCCTCCTTTCTCTTCCTCACTTTCCTCTTCTTCCAATATGGTTGCGGGCTGGCGGTGCTTGCACGTTGGCGCAAGACCGCACAACAAAGGGCGCATCGCGTACACCATCCTTCCTAACCTTGCTATTTTCCTGTTAGTTTCACATTTTTCCTCTTCGTAGGAGGTCTTCAAGTCCCGCACCTCTCCTTCAAGTTTATCAAACAGTTTGCGCAGTTCGTCGCGCTCCTGCTTGTAGTGGTCGCGGTCTGTGCGCAGTTCCTCCACAAGACGGTGGTTGTCGGCCACTTCCTTGTCTTTCGCTTCAAGGATTTTCTCGTATGTGTCCTGCACTTTCTGTGCCATGTCCACCTCTGCTGTTTCAGCCTCGGTCTCCTTGATGCGCTTCTCCGCCTTTCGGTTAATAAGATATTTTATTGCCTCCCACCCGCCAAGTGCGGCGAGGATGCTGACGATGATGCCGATTGTCCCTTCCATTTCCTTATAGTTTTTGGGTTCCTAACACATGGTCGATAATGGTGTTTGCGTCAGCCGTTGTCACCTTTCCGTCTGAATTGACATCAGCCTTGGGGTCGGTTGAGCCTTGCGAGGCCAACTCCACCACTTTCATAGCGTCGGTTATGGTTACTTTTCCGTTGTCATCCACGTCACCAAGAATGTGAATGTCCTTGCCAATTCCGATGATGGCGACCTTGTTGGAATTGTACGCCCTTGCTGATGTTGCGTCGAGAGCCGACATGCGGAAGTGGCCATTGCACTGACCACCCCATCCCCAGTTAATGTGGTACATATCTCTCGCAGCATCGTAGCCGTCGCAAATGAAGCAGTGGCCAGCACCATTAACCGTGTAGCCAGCCATTATCACAGGTCGCCCGGCGACAAGTTCCTCATACACTTGTCGCTCAAAGACATCGTAACCCTTGTTGGCATATATGCTCTTGGGGTTGCCAAAGCGCAGATAAGTCTTGAAGACCGTCACTACATCCCCCATGTAGGCCAATGTGCCATTGGGAGTATAGTCGCTCTTCAGTGCAAATCCTATTCGCTGACACACCTCCGCCACGGCTGATTTCTGCACGTCCGTTGTCGGCTTTCCCTCCGTCATATTGTCGTAATCGAAGATAGTCAGCGGCGGAAGAGAGGGTATCTTGTAGCCGTTGGTCTTGGAGGTGTAGCCCTTGGTTGGCAAGCATCCTCGGTCATAACCTTGCTCGTGCCAATAGAGCATTACCATGGCCATTGCCACAGCGTTGCAGCCAACGTGGGAGAGTTTTCCGTCGAATTTGAGGTTTTGATTGTAGGGGCTGCTTTGTCCCCACACGGCCTTGATGAGAGGCTTAACGCTTATCCTCCCCTTTGGCGGTTCGGTGTCGCCTGTTGCTGCCTTGACCTTGACTATGCCTTTTGGTTTTGGTGCTGCTTGGTAGTTCTTCACCTCCCTTTCCGTCTCCTCCAACCACGCGGTCATTGCTGGCGGAATATCCTCCAAGTGGCCAGCCTCGCACTCGCCGATGATGGTAGGCAACTCATCGTCGGTGGTGGTGAGGATGGCTTTCGCACCTTGTCGGAAGGCCATCAAGTCCTCCCCCACCTGCCTCATGTAGCGGATGGAGGGAGAGCCTTTGGGCATTTTTGCGGCAAGACGCGACTTGGCCTTTGTGCGGGATATTATCATATCATTACCAATTAAGTCCTACGGATGGGTTGATAAGGTCAGTGAAACTTGACACGCCCATTCCAATCCAGTTGAGTATGTCGGCTGCGGTGTTGCCATCCGTACCATCGGCAGCAGGATTGCTCGTCACCACTCCAACGGATAACCCTGCTTCGACAGCGGCACTTATCCAAGTTGATGTGGCATAGGCCGGGAAATACTCGATGCCAACCCTTACTTTTGTCTTGTCAATGTTGACACTCCACCCCAATGTCTCGTTGACCACTACTGACGGATTGGTATTCCTTTCCGTCTGTCCTTGTGCTGTGTTCATATCCGTCATGTAACTTTCCACATTGTCGCCGAATACAGAGTAGCAATTAGCAATCACTGGCCTCATGAACCCCGCCTTGATGTTGAGGTGCTTTGTCACACCCCACTTGTCGGACAACTCCCTCACTTCTTCCCACTCTTGGGTGCTGAAGTTAGGATGCACAGAGAAACAAGGGTGAATGCCTCTCTTTGCGCACATTGCGAAGAAATCCTCAAGCAAAGGCAGTTTGTTGCCGCTCCACGGCAAACCATTGGCTATGTCATATTGAAGCAATTCCTCATAAGTATAATTTCCAATAGGCGAAGAACCAGACACACTTGTCCCGTCCTCTCTATACATGCCATTGATGTTGCCATCATCATGAAATATCACCCACTTTCCATCAGCAGTCCTCTTGGGTATCACGATGATGTACTCATATCCCAACTTGGCTGCTTCCTCCCATGCGGTCAGACCTTGGTTCAAGCCGTTGCCAGAGCGGAAATGGAATTGCGGGAATGTTCCCCTTTCTTTCCTATTTGAGTAATAGTTTGTGAACTCGTCCACCATCAGCGTTGTGCCTGATGGTATCTTCACTTCGACTATTGTTTTCTCTTGGTGTATGAGCAGATTGTAAGGCCGCCATTCCTTTGTCGAATAGTTGTCTTTTGCTCCTATGATATAAGGCATAGTATAACACCTGTTATTATTATGGCCAACATCCACAGCAGCGATAAAGCGTATGGTTGGTGCAGTTGTACCAACCCATTTTGCAGATGCGGTGACAATCATGTTCTCCTTGTGCCAAGTCTTCGGGATGGAGAAATAGAATGACTTCGTGAACACCACACCCCTGTCAGTCCACATACAAGCCTTGGAAAGTGCTTCACCGTCCCACCTGTAGAGCGTCCTTGTAGTGTTGTCGATATATGCCTTGTATTGGCTTAATGTCTCCAAAGGCTCGCTGTCAACATTGAATGTCGTAGCATCCACATAAGTGCCGAAGACCATTTCAGCCGCATAGGTGGCAACGTCGGAAAGTTGGAATATCCCAACATCCCTTATCCCTATGTAATTGGGGTCAAGTGTGGCATAAGGCTTGTAGTTTGTTTCCTGCCAAAATCCAGTGACCATCAACTTGTACCTTTCGGCGAATGGAAGTTTTGTGCTATCGAACCCAAGCCTTATGTACTTGGCCGCCGGATATGTTGTCAGGTTGATTTCCCTTGGTGACCATCCGTTGAATCTGGTTAGTATATTACCATCCGCATCATAGAGAGCGTTATAGTTGCCAGTCGCCATGTAGTTCCATCTTATATAGTTGACGTTGGGCGGAAGTTCGATAAACCCTGTCATCCATTTATCAGTAGCGTAGGAAATTCCAGCTGATGCGTTGCTTGGGTAGTAATAGTTCTTGGCATTTATGGGATTGAAAAGATTTCCGTTGCTTGCCTGCAATGCGGTCTTCGGCACTCGCAGGATATTCGGCATAACTGCGTCAGTGCTTTCATCAATGCCTCGGAATATGTTAATGGTGGCAGCATTTGTGCTGTTCTTCCTACAAACACTTATATAACCATCTTGTTTTGCGCGGAATGTGTACTCCTTGAATTGATTGGCCGCTGTATATAGGAGAATATTGTCATACAATTTACCATCATTGACAACCCATGACGCCATCTGTGTGGTTGTGTCGTTGGCGTATGACTTAATGTAAACAATGTCATTCCTTTTTACCTCAATCGGAGAAGAATACAAAGCCGTTGAAGCACTGACCAACTTTCCTCCTAAGCCAATCTTCCCCTCGCTCCAAGTTACCTCTGGCACTATCTTCTGCATGTTAAGCTGCTCGGATATGGCATCGTGGTATGTGTTCAGCGTTCCAAGGCTTTCAAGGTCTTGTGATGCTTCGTCCTTGAACTCCTTTAGTTCGGCGATGTCGCCGACAACATTGGACACGCCCGGCTTGTCCACGGAGCATACAACAGTACCAGCATTGTCTTTGATGTTTGCCAATGGGACTTGGAAGTTGATTACGGTGATGTTGGTCGGCGCAACCATTTCAACATAATCCTTTGCATGCAACCATTTGTAGCTTGAATTGTTGTTGAAAGTCAGCTGCCAACCGCTAATCACTTGTCCCAAGCCCGATACGGAGAACCTCAACTTGGTCCCCGCTGGAATGGAAAGATTGCCGAAATACCCTATTGATATGATACCGCCAGGGTTGTTGAAAGTGTAAGTGTTGGATAGTAGATTGTACCCGATGATGTCGCTGAACGCTTTCTGCGTCATTGCTCCGTCGGTGTTGCCGCCAAGTTCGGAGTAGAGCGTGTATTTGTCAGGGTTCTGCGGTGTCCCCTCTCCTTGCGGATTGAGTATCACGGTGTTGCCATCGTTGCCCTTTTCCCCCTTGATGCCGTAAATGTCGAAGTGGATGTTTTGCCCATTGATTGTAGGCACGACCCTTGGAGTGCCAACGCTGTTGTCGGTGTTGGCAGATGCCGTGCGAATCTTCGCTTCGTCCACCATAGCCTGTGCATCCTCCTTGGTGGCGTAGTTATCCGCATCTTCAAGGTCGGTGACGTTCTGAGGGATGGTGATGTCCACCTTCCCGTTCTCGTCCACCTCCAATTCCTCGCCGTTGACCTTCACGCCGTCGATTTTGCCAAACGTCTCCTTGGGGAGCAGCAAAATCACCTCCCCTTGGTCGTTGAAGCCAAGTTCAACATCCTCGGTGTGGCCGTCGTTGAATGTCACCTTTGCGCCAACAAGCCTACGCTCGACTTGCGTCCTAATTCCCGTGATTGCTTCCCTCATGTCGGTGTGCGCCTCTTCCGATGTGTTGTGCATCGTCACGGCTGCATCCACATATCCAGGTGTCACACCATCTCCGCCAAGCTTCATGTAAAATGTCACGTCATACACGTTGACGCTGCCGATGACGTTGGACGCTTCCGTCTCGCCATCATCCGCAATCTCGAAAACCTCAGGGGCATAAAAACGCCACGGCTGGCCATTGTAGTAGCCAACCATCTCCACGCCATACACGCCCTTCGCCAGCTTGCCGTCGTTGTATGCCAGCACCTTGCCTTGGTCGTGCGTCACTGTCTGGCTCTCACGCACGCGGCGAACGAAATTCACGATGAGCGAATCGATGGCCTCCAAGCACAAGGTCGCCTCATACTCACCAACCTTCGTCTTTCCTGTTATCCGCAGGTAAAACGCGTTTCCGTCTAATATCGTTATCATAGTCAATAAAAAATGTCAAATATGTATGCAAAAATAAGGAGATACCACCACATCACATGGGACACATTATTATGCTATGTCCTCCATGCCTGGATGAACACATCACCCGTCACGCTCGCTATCTCGACGTATGCCGTGCCCCATGCGCTGCCTTGGTGCCAAGCGGAAGAGGTGACATCCACCCCGCCCATCTGCACAGACCCTTGCAGCGTCGATGAACCGCTGCCACCGGCTGTCAACTTCAAGTCCACGTGCAGCGTTTCCCCGGAATTGACGGTTGTCACCTTCGTGCCCTCCACCAACACGCGGCTGAGGTTGTAGCTGACATAATACTCCGCCTCACCGCTTTCTCCTTGACCGGCGATGACAAGAGGAAGGAACACGCCCTCCACCAACTCGCTTCTCTTCCCATCGTCGATGGAGAATTTCAGTTCACGACAATAGAAGAGACGGTTGTCGATAAGCCACACCTTCCGCACATCGTGCTGTTTGTGGCTTCTGAAGCGGATGGTGTAAGCCACCGACGTGTCCACTGCATTGTTCCTGGAGTAAGTATATTCGTCCATCCCGTTCGTGCCCTTGATGGCCATCGTCAGCGTGTCCGTGCCAAGCCTCACTTGCCTTGCAGACTTCCAAAACCGCGACGATCCAGGAGCACCCCTCAGTCTCATCAGTTGCACCTGCCAGTCAGGGGCTGCGATGGGCAGCTGCACCGCCGACGGCACGTCGTTGTCTTCCGATTCCCACGATGAGGGCTTCAACTCGCCAAGGAAGAAAGCGGCGAACATCACATCTGCCCTGTTGCTCTTCTCCTCCTTGTACCCAGACTTGATGTCATCATTGATGTTCACTTCGGGGGCCGTGTCCTGAGACCCTCCACCGCTCCAACTGTTACCTTTGTATGTGGATGCCTCTCCGTCCACCGCTGGCAGCGGATATTGCCACCAGTGGCCGCCCTGCCCTTGCAGCGGACTGCTCGCCATCCTCACCGGCACGATGGCCATCTCCACGTCTGTGGCTCCCTCCCTTCTCGTTGTCTTCGCTCCGAAAGCGTCCACCATCTTCCACAGGCACAGGTCATCCTCCACGCTGGCCAAGACGAAGGTCCGCTCCTCACCGAAGAAGGTGTCCTTGTACAGCACACGCTTCCCGAACTCTCCCTCCACGGGTACCGGCACGCTGTCGCTTCCCTGCCATGATGAGTTGTTTGGTATGGCTTGCCACAAGTAGGAGTAGTGCTGACGGTCGTAGGCATCGCCGGTGGACACGGCCACGCCCTGCCTTGTGACGCACACCGCCTTCAACTCCTCGGAGATGTCGTTGTATTTGTTCACGAGCTTCCCGGTGAAGGCATAGTGCGCTGCCTCGTAGCTCACCATCGTCATCTCATCTCCGCTGTCATAGCTCTTGTCCACCTTCACCACGTCATTGTGCTTCACCACCTCCATGTTGCCGGTGGTGAAGAAATTCCAAGCGTGGATGATGTCCACCTTCCTTGTAGCCTTGTCCACCACGATGATGACATTGAAAAATTTCTGCACCTCGTTGAACAGCTTCGTCACCGTCCAGTCCGGCAGGATGTCGGCAATGTATTGGGAGCGGATGGCATGCACCATCACCATGCGGTTGTATCGGGTGTCGGTCTTCAGCACGTTCGTGCCCACCTCGAAGCCAAGGGCGGCCACCACCCTTTCCACAATGGCCCAGAAGAAGGGCTGGCCAACTTCGTAGTTCATCTCATATTGGCCGTTGCGCATTCGCGGTCTGTTGGCTATCGCCCATTTCTGTTGCTTCACGCCGTCCTCCGTCACATATTCGTCGCCGGTCATCAGTCCCCATTCTGCATGCTCCGTCTCGTTGAAGGCGCAGACGGGGAAGAACTCCACTTCGTCGGTTCCGAAAGCAGACCAGAGGTCAAGGTCGCGCAACTTTCGGTCGCCTATCTCGTAGTTCAACTCAGACGCACCAGCCACAATCTGGATGCTTGCCTTCACGTCGCTCACCTCCAAGAGTATCTCCTTTCCGCGTATCACCACGCCCGTCTCATCCTGTAGCACGGCTTCGCGTCGGGATGGTTTCTTGGTGCGGTCGATGCGGTGAAGGTAGGCGTAGGCCCTGGCATTGGCGGGGTCTTTCAGGTCAAGGTCTATGTTAAGCGTGAAGTCTCCCTCATTGGTGAAATACGGCGACTTGGTGTAATACTCCGTTGAAAAGTTCGACGGGAGGTGCACGAGCATCCCGCCGATGTATAGCTTCATCATTTCCTCTTCGCGTTATTGGTCATTATTGTGAGTTTTTTCTGCGCCTCGTTGATGCCGCCATCACCAAGCAGGTGCGTCCTTGCCTCGATGGGTTCCTCCAGGCGTGTCCGCAATTCCCTCACGGCATTGGCCACGTCGCGCAGCACATCGTCGTTGGATGAGGAAGGCGAGGCAGAGACGGTCTGATGGGTGATGATGGGGGTTGCTCCCACACCACGGGGAGGTACTTGTGGCCTCACGCTTGGAGAGGTGGCCACAGACAAATTGGGGACATACGACCTTGACAATTCCTCCTCGGTGAGATGGCCAAGCGAACCAGAACGGCGGGCGTTCTCTATCGTGTCAATCAATGGAGCAAGGGCGGGGTTGTTCACGGCCTCCTGAGGCAGCACATACTCTCCCTTGTGCACCACGCCCGCAGGCTCGTTCTTGCCGCCTTTCCCGGTGAAGCCTCCCTCGGAGAAAGAACTGACCACACCCTTGGCGAACTCAAAGAGGGCAGTGATTTTGGCGACTTCCAACGCTGCCTTAAGAAGTCCCGGGCCTATGCCAATCTTGGCGATGTTTTTCGCTATGGATTCGGTCTTCCACAGGATGACCATCTTTTCAAGTGCATCAAGGGTCATGAGGATGGTGTCTTTCAGGAAGTCTCTCCATGTCTTTTTCTCGCCTTGAAGGGCCTCGCCGATGGTTTGCCCGAATCTGTTGGCGAAATTCCGGGTGAAGTCAAGGAGTATCTCGTATGATTGTATTAACTTATCCTCCAACTCCTTCCTTGCCTCTAACTCCTTTGCTTCTGCCTCTTCACGGAATTTGTCTTCCATCTCTTGCCTCTTTGCGGCAAAGTTTTTCTCCAGTTCTTCCAACGCTCTGTGGTAGGCTTCCCTATCCATCAGTTTCTGCTCGTAGGAACGCTTAAGGATGTCGCGCTGTTTCTGCTCGCTGAGGTTCAGTTCTGCTTCCTGCTTCTCATATTCTGTACGCTGGTCATCCCTGATGGTCTCCAAGGTCTCCTGAAGCTGTTCATACAATTTCTCCTGCTGAGACAGTATCTTGTCTGCAAGTTTCTGCCTTTGCTCTGGTTCAAGACCGGCGATGGAAAGTTTCTTCTCGATACATTCGCGCTCCAGACTTTCAAGACGGTGGGCCAACTCCTCCCTGCTGGCTATCTCTCCACTGATATAAGCCTCCCGGATCGCTGCTGCTTTCTGCTGATATTCCAAGTCGATGGCCGCCAGTTGCTCCTGCATCTTCTTCCTCTCCTCGACCTGACGCTGCCTTTCCTTGTCGGCGGCGGTGTCCTTCTTCCCGGTCTTTCCACCCGATTTGCCGCCAGATTTCGTGCTTTTCGGTGAGGCATCGTCGCTGATGGGCGACGTGGTGACGCTCCGATGGCCTGTTACCGTCACTTCGGGACCGGTGATTTCGGTCTTTCCGCCGATGTAATCCAACTTGCCTCCGACGGTGCTGTTCCACGCATCAACCGCGTTTTGGGCTGCATCCTTGAAGCCGTTCTTGACATCGGCATTCCATTCTCTAATGAGCGGCTTGATGTCGAAAATCTGAGACAACCCTTTCTCAATCAAGTCGCCGTCGAGTGTAAACACACCCTTTATCGCATTGCCAAAACCCTTCAGCTGTCGGCCAATCTGCTTGAAGATGTCGAGGAAGAGGTTGCCGAAGGTCTTGACCGCAGTGAAAGCCTGTTTGAAGGAGAACGCAACGGCTTGTATGCCGCCACGTATCAACATGCTCTTGTTATACCAATCTATGAACCAGTTGACAACGCTCTTGGTGTAGTCGATGACCTTGATGAGACCTTGCGTGATGTAGAGCTTGGCCTTGCCCGTCATCTCCTGGAAGCCGCTCTCGCCGATGTTGAAGAAGTTCTCAAATTTCTCCGTCAACTCTGCTTCTGCCTCTATCTGCTCACGCTGTATCTCGCCATACTCCCCGGTGACGGCCTTTAGATCATCCATGTTGGAGGTCATCTGCCCGATGGCGGCCACCATCTGCATGCCCTCGTTGGATGCCGTCTTCCCGAAGACATCCTTCATCGCCTGGCCAACGGCTTGGGAGTTGGGAGGCAGTTCCATCAACTTGTTGCTCACCATCTGCACCGCGTCGAACATCGTCTTCTGGCCGCTCACAAGGTCGGCTTCCAACTGCTTCGAGGATATGCCGATGGCATCAAGTGATTTTGCCGTGGTGGCCGACATCGTGCGCAACTTGTTCTCGGCTGTCTGCACCATCGCCATGCCGGCCTCGTTGAAGATGCCCGAACGTGTCTGCACAATCATCCCAACCAATTCTTGCACGCTCTGACCGGCATCCCTTGCTGCGGGGCCGAACTGCTGCAACTGTTGCAACAGTGTGCCGTTCAGGTCGCCTCCTGCCTGGATGCCGTCCTTGATGGCCGTGAGGGCTTCTTCGGTGGAGACACCGAACTGCTTCGTCAGCATGTCAACGGTGGAGAGCACCTCTTTGTAGTCCTTGTCCATCGACTTGGCCACGGCGGATATCTGTGTCTGCACGTGGGTGAGCTCGGTTCCAGTGATGCCAAGGAACTCACGCGTCAACCGCTGTGCTTCCTCCACCTCCACGTTGTACTCATACCACCATTTCCCGGCATCGATGGCTCCTTTCACAGCAGCCACACCGGCACCTATCCACCCGGCGAACTTCAGCCATGAGGATTTCATGCCGCCAAGCATTCCGTCGAAGCTGCTGAGGGTGCTCTCACCCATCCCTGTGAACTTGCCCGTGATGCTCTTCACGAGGTTGGCCATCACGCCACCGGCTTTCTCCGTCTCATCCTCCACACCTTTGAGGTGGCGGCGGTGTTCGTCGAGGATGCCGTTGAGTTGCCTGAGCTCAGCAACCTTTTCCTCATACTCATCGGTGCCGATGGTCAGTTTGTTCATATCGCCGGTCAACTCCCTGATTCGCGCACGTATGTTCTTGACGCTGCCCTCCACAGCCTTGCCATCGATGTAGAGAGCTATAGTTCTTGATGCTTTCTTGTCTGCCATAATTACTTCTTTGCGATTGTCATTCTGCTCATCATTTCGGTCAGATTCTCCATCGAATAGTCGCCATAGTATTCAGCGGCTATGTCTGCAAGAGATTCCGCGTTGTTGGTAAGAACGGAATCAAACCAGTCCATAGGTTTTCTTCCCTTGCCACCTGTGCCGTAAAGTAGCCTGTAGGAACGGATGTTCTTCGTCGAGTAGCCACGGCTTTTGAGCATGGCTTCAGCGGCAGAACCTTTCTTTACACGCGAGCCAGGAACGACACTGCCGTTCACCCTGACCCATCCGCGCCCGACACCGTAGGCAACGAAAACACCATAATGGAGGAAATTCAAACCTACATAGTGGGTCTCCGTCTTGTTGCTCTCCTTCACCTTCACCTTGATGCTCTTCGCCAATGCGCCGCTGCCATGTCCTTGCAGACGTTGACGCATCATCGAACGGACACCAACGCCCCAATCTTTAAGTTGAGACCTGAACTCTTCCTCCGTCATCGTTCGCTCTTCCATACCTCACCTTTCACTTTTCTGCACCAAGGAAGGTCGATGTGGAACTCCACCACCCATCCGTATAGTGCCTCTGCCTCGTTCTCTATCGGACTGACCACCGCCTTCGACAAGTCGATGCCGCGAAGCCAGTAGTTTGCCGATATCTCGTCACGGCTCTTGCAGCGGATGAGAAGGTCATCAAGGATGCGCATACACAACCCGGCGGCGCAGTTCTTCTCTCGCTCGTCGCCCGTGTCCGTCACGTGCGTCTGCACGCTCAGCATCACCTGCCAACGCTTGTGCAACTCATCATCGGTTATCTCGTAGCCATTGTGCCCAAGCATCAAGAAGGGGAAACCCATCTGTGCTGGCAACAGCATCTCCTTCTCATCATTGAGATAGCAGAAATGTGGGTCGCTCTCACGATGCTTCAACCCGACGTGCTGAGCGGCCAAGGTCTCAAAGTAACTCCTAATTCTTTCCATGTCGTTTTCTTACTGCTTGTGTCCTTGCCTCCTTGATGCGCTTGTTCATGAGCCGGAAGGCATCCGTGCAACTCATCTTGCGGTAACTGTCAAGGTGGGCCACATCGTCACCCACAAAGGCATCGAAGGTGTCAAGCCACATATTCAACTTCCTGGTGTGCGATTTCTCTTGCCGTTCCTCCTTCTCCTCCGTCTCGAAAAGCAGCGGATAGGCCCTCGCCACCCAGTTCTGGAGCATCTTCCAGTTGAGCCAGATGCCCACCAACAGGGCGCGGTCTGCACGTTGCAACAGCAGCTTGGTGTTTTCCTCGATGTCGGCCACCTTCATTTCTCCGTCGGGGAAGTAACCCTCTCCCGGCTTCAGGTAGAGCGAACCCACCATCTTGCACAGTCGGCCGATGTCGCCGGTGGGGTTGTCCTCCGTCACCGTGTCGCCGTGCCTCATGCACATCGTGTCCACCATCATATACTGTTGCAGCGTCATCCCTCCAAGAGCGTCGGGAGGAGCCACAAGCCCCTCCACCTTGGAGATGAAGAAGCGAGACACCTCGCTGTTGGGAGCGGCAAGCCATGCCAACTGGCGGTCGAGCATGTAGGTCTGCCAACTGTCCAACTGCTTCATCAGCCGCCTTGGCAGTCCGAACATCTCTGCGTGGTAGGTGTCAGCGTCCATCTCGCCAAGCCAGGCACGCACCACCGCCATGTATTGACGCTCGCTCATCTCGCGCCATTGCGTGGGTGCCCAGCCGCGAAGCCTTCGCTCCCACGGCCACCACCACACCTTGTATGTCAAGTCAATGCTTACCATTTTTCTTCCTTTTGTTTTCCGTTCTCCGTAGGCGACGGTTGTGCCGTCGCTCATCTTCAATCCCAGTTCACCGATTGGCCGTTGTATTCTATGATGTTGGTAATCCTCACGGCGTAGGCGTGTCCCTCGGGGTTGCCACTTTCGCAGCATGGTTGGATGCCTCGCATCCTGTATGCCTTGTTGTCCATTTTTCCCGCACCTTGGGCAAACGCCTTGGGCACGTAGTACACCTTGCCTTGCAGCGAAACGAACTTGATGGAGAAATACCGCCTCTTTCCGTAGCGGTCATATCTCACGTCCATATCATCCAACATCAACTGTGCAGGTATCTCATCCATAGCATCTGTCTTTCTCCGTATGTGACGGCTCTGCCGTCGCTAAGATATCGTCTTCGCCGTCCCGGCCCCGGTGTCGAGGGTGGTGAGGATGGTGCTCCTGTACCGCAACTGGCATTCTGGCAGTCCGTTCATTCTGATATACAACTCCAAGGGGTCGAGCAGCACTTGTCGGTCCTTCCACGCGTTGGCGATGTTCACCAGGAACGCCTCACGGATGTTGCTTCCTCCTTGGTTCATTGCGTAGGCACCGCCCGGCATGCCGGCACCCATCACGTTGGGGTTCACCATCAGGGCGAAGAGTATCTCACTATTGGCCGCAGAGGAGGTGACAAGGTTCTCGTTACCGTTGTACTTGTTCTCCAATGGCTTGATTTTCCACTCTTCCTCCACCCTTCCGTTCATCTCGTTCACGGCATAGTTGGTGAAGAGCGGCTTTTCTGCATTCTCCGGGCCAAGCAAGTTCCTTTCCACGCTGTCCATGTACTTGTTGATGGCTCGCTTCCGCTCCTCCACGTTGGTGAAGTCGTTCTCGGGGAATTTCTTGTCCCAATAGGAGTATGGGATTTGCACGTGCCATTTCCAAGTTGTCTGGTTCTTGTATGCCTTCTTCAGGTATTCGGGCACGAGATGGGCGATGTCCACCCATCCTGCCACCCAAGCAGGGTACCAGCGGGGCTCTCCATAAATCTCCTCGTTGCTCCAACTGTCTCTCACTGGGTAGATGAAGCCATTATCCAACTTCCCCGCCATCTTCAGCAGTTCGGCGTGGCCTTCGGGGTCCACCTCCCTCAGCACGGGGAGCACGTTGTACTGTCCCTCCTGTGGGGTGACAGGCCAATAGCCGGAGACGATGGCGTTCATCGATCCGAACGCGTCGGGCTCCGTGTAGCGATACCACAAGGCATTGACGGGGTTCAGCAACTCCAACTTGCGGAAGTCTGTGGTGGGCACGAACTGCACCGCTCCGTTGCCGAATTTCAGGTAGTCGCGCAGCACACGCTCCATGTACCGTCTCACGACACGGCTCTCCAAGAAATTCGTCAGCCTCGGGTCATCTATCGGCTCTATCAGTTCCTTGCCGTTGCTGTCGAACCCCGTCACCTTGCAGCCGAAAACGCCCTGCCCCATCATCAGGAAGAGCAGGTATTGCAAGCCGGTGTTCAGCACAGTGGTCTCGCGGATGAGCTTTGCGGCCCATTGTGGAAACTTGTTTGCGTCTCCCCATCCCACAACCTTGTGCTTGCCCACCCAGAAGTAGTCGTATGCCCAGTTGTCATGGGGTTGGAGCACCTCGCGCCGCATGAAGTTGCGACGCGTCTCACGGTCGGTCAGTGTCTCGCCATAGACAGTCTCCGATGTCATCATCAGCGGTGCTCCCTTCGTATTGAATAGTATGTCCATTTTCTTTCTTCGTTTGTCTGTTTTCCGTAGGTGACGGCTCTGCCGTCGCATCACGCCCAGAATGCCTTGCCGTTATCGTTGTCGTTGTAGCGGTGCAGCACGGTGTGGGGGTTGCCTCCGTTGGCATCCACGAATGCCGTGGCCACATATCTTGTCAACCGCCCAAGGTGGCCGTCGTAGGCTTGCTGAGCGTCGGCCAAAAGCAGTTGCAGACGGGTGTCGCTCACCGCTCTCTCGCTATCGTTGCCGCCGCCTGTCGCCGTGGTCTCGGTGAAGAATGCGCCACGGTCGGTCACGGTGCCGGTGGTGCGCAGCAGCCGTCTCACAGCGGCCATCACCACCACCTTGCGGCACTTCTCCCTCAGTTCCTCCCATGATTCCACTGCATAGTCGGTGCTGCCGATGGTCGTTGTGCCGTCATCCAGCAATTTTCTCAACCCTTCATAGAGGGTGTCGCCGATGGCAGGTTGCAGCGTCAGTTCCTCCACCTGGTGCAGCACCGGGCGCAGCCTCAGAAACACCAGCCTTGAAGAGTTGATGTCATACACATCCTGCACCTCGGCTGTGCTCCTCACCAATTCCTTCTGGCTCACCGTGTAGGCTGGCGAGGTGGCGAAACGCGGAAATTCCTCGATGTTCTTCTCAAATAGTTCCAACAGACGGTCGAGGGAGTTCAAGCCGGTGTTGCGGAATTGCTTCCTCAGGTTGTCCTCCTGGTACTTATAAGCAGGATGCCAGCTGTCGGTCTCCTGACGCTGGAAGCCTTGGTCGGTCACGCGGACGCTCAGCACGTCAAAATTGCTCCACAAGGCGAGATGCAGCACCGCCCTCTGTGCCACGCGAAGCACTTCCGCCTCCGATGGTGTGCGCTCAGGGGGTTGCAGGTTCCAGTAGATGCCGTCCACCTCTTCGGTGAGGGTGTCGCCAAGCAGCGGACGGAGATAGTCGGTTTCCGCCGCTTCAAGGAGCGGGGACATCCGTTTCCATGAGAGGCCGGTGGACACAGCGGCCACGCGCTGCCCCTCCGATTCGTCTTTCCAGTAGTCTTCAGAAAATATCATTGTCTTCAGTTTTAGTCCTTTCTCCGTAGGTGACGGCTCCGCCGTCGCTTAATAGATGTCCGTCGCGTGCTTGTAGGTCACGCTGCCAACAGTGGTCTCGTTGGTCGGCAAGCGTCGCTCCAAGTCCACATCCTCGATGTTCACCCTCACCCACGCGTTGTTTTCAAACACGAAAGCGATGGGGGTGTCGGAGATGTCGCGCAACTGCTCACCCACTTCCTTGGTGGAATGGGCGGTGAAAGCAGTAATCGTTTCGTATGCCTCAGCGTTGAAGGATGTCCAACCGTCACCGGCAATGGCAGTTTCCCGCTTGGCATCCAACACGCTGCTCTTGATGCCACCCAATGTGATGGTTTCCCAGGCACCGTAATTGTTGAGCCAACAGAGCACCGTATTCCAAGGGCGGTGATGGTCATCCACCACGTATGTCGCGTCGTTGCCGGGAGCACCTGTCACATCCGTATAGACCTTGTATTCCTTCAACACGCCGCCAACGGGGAGCAAGGCGGCGACAACGGATGGTGACACGTTGGCCACGGCCCTGTAGGCGTTGGTGGCCAAGTAGTATAGTGGGTCATCGTGCGTCAGCACTTCACCGTTCAGGACGTAGGTGGATGTCACTCGTAGGCTCACGCCAGACGGGCATTCCACCGACACCAGTTCAGTGGATGACGCACCCACCTTCCGTGTTGTGGCCAACAATGGCATGGTGGCGGCCAATGCGGCGAGCGTCTTACCAGTCTTCCTCCGGCAGTACCACAGGCGGCGGCGGCAACTGCCACTCCCGCCGCTGTCAAGTTCATATTCCATCTCCACCACGATGCCGCCGATGGGCGAGGTGGGCGTGACGGTTCCCCTCATACACTCGTCGAGGATGTAACTGTTCCACATCCTTGCAAGCGAGGAGACAGTCACCTTGCCGTCCTCATCGGCGTAGTAGGTGGATGTCCAACTGTCACGCTCCACGCTGCCACCTCCGTCATACACGGTGGTGGTCAGCATCAGCGCATCCCCGGCTGTCAGGTCGGAGAAAACCACCTTGTCAAGTTCCTGCGTCAGCAGGTCGGCGGTGGCTGTCGAGAAATCCAATGTGCTGTTCATTGAGTGCAAAGTTAGCAATCGACACCCCATTTGCATGGGACTAAAAAAACCGCATCACGCCTCACGGCGCAATGCGGGAAAAATAGTCTTTGAAAAATCAACACTTACTACTAAACAAATCTTATTCCAACCTTTACAAACATAAACTTAAATAAAATTCTTCTCGTAGAGTATCCAGCACACCGTGCCGTCGATGACTTGTGTGCGGTAGCCTTGACTGTGCAGCACCTTGGCGATGTCTGAGGCGGTGAAGCCGGGGTCGGTCATCGCCAGTTCGTAGGCGATGTCGGCGGATGTCTTCATAATCTTCTGCTCCGTGGTGCCATCGGGGGCGTAGAGTTGGTCGAGCACCTCTTTCAGCAACGAAGGCTCGGCTTGCTCCGGCTTTTCTTCCTCCTTTGGCTCTGAGGAGACATTGAAACC
>ONAG01000015.1 GCA_900315745.1 uncultured Prevotellaceae bacterium | reverse complement strand
GTTTTTATCTATTTTTCTTTCGGCGCCAACGGCGCAACTTCTTATACCGAACTCACGTTAAAACAAGTTCCTGCGGAACGATTGAGCGGATTGAACGGATGTTTTTTTTCTTAGGGTTCGCCCAGTCGTTCAACAATCAGGTGAACCTGCTTGGCGGTGAGTATTCTTGATGTCTTGCGGTAACCGGTCGCGAGCAGTTCTTGCGTCAGTGTCGGGTGGTAGTTAATCCACTGCATCAGACGGTTCACCGCTGCATGGGGTGTGAGGTCGGGTGCATACATCATTGCCAGTTCGCGTTTGGTCATGGATACAATGTCCATGTCATATTCATATCTGTCCATTTGTTGTTAAGAATAATTGAAGACTATCTTCCCCGCCCCCTCTCACGTGAAAGGCGATGGGAGACCATGCGGGGTGCTCAACTTTTTTCGATACAAAGATAGCACTTTTTTCTGTAAGCACCAAGGGAAATGAGGAAAAATTTGCATTGGAATAGCAAAATTTATAATAAATATATGTATTTGATTATCATAGATAAAGTATTGATGCGTTCAAGTTGGACTTTAATGTGTTTGAAAACCATCTGAATATCTGTGGATTCTGTGTGAGAGATGTTTCAGTGAGGGTTGCGTGGTGCGGAGCAGCTCACACAGAAAGAACGCCTTGGGCGGCGTATGGAATGGAGTGCCCTATGGGCAGAAATAGAACAAATCTATTCAAAATCATTCAAAATATTGGTTCACCAGTAAAACCCTGTGTGTGGATTTAGATAAATCCCATAAATCTGCTGAATCAGCGGGGTATGTTTTTATATAAACAAGTTCCTGCGGAACGATTGAGCGGATTAAACAGATTTTTGCTTATGGGTAAGCCATTACTCGGATTGATTCTGATTACTCGGATTAGAGCCTCGCGCGGCTCTTGCAACTATCCGGATGGACTTTCGCCAAGAAAGGGGAAATCTGAATCAGCTAAATCCGCGGTTTTATTACTTGCGAGTGTATTTTGTTTAAGACAGACACAGGTGTTTACGAGTGAGCCTCTTTTTATCTATTTTTATTTGTTTATTTATATTTTTCTTTCGGTGCCAACGGCGCAACCTCTTACACCGAATTCACGTTGAAACACGTAAGATTAATTGGTGAACCGCATTTTCGCTAACTCGTTGAGTGTCAATTGTCGCCTTCCAGCGCGAAATAACATGCGCTGGAAGAACGAAATATTTCGCGCTGGGTGCGTGAAATGACACGCGCACTCAGCGCACTAGTTGGAAAAACCTCAATTGAATTAGAAACCGATGCGGCGGTTCGATGTGGTGGGCGCCAGGGTGATGGGACGGATGTCGGCAGCGGTGATGGTGAGGAACTGACGACGGTCGGTGATGTGGCTGTCTGTGATGCGCTGGGCGTGGTGGATGTACACCTCGTCGAGCAGGTTTGCCACGAAACGGGCATTGCCCCAAGTCTTCTTGTCACGTTGTTCATAGCCCTTACGGATGATGTCGCTGTAGCGCATCCATGCCTGACGGGTGAAGTGGTACTGGTACTGACGGTAACGGCGGCGACTGATTTCGAGCAGTTGCGGGATGTTGAACTCGGGGAAGTCAAACACGTTGACGAAACGGGAACGCAATCCATCGTTCATGTCGAGCAGCGACTGCATCAGTCCCTTGTAGCCGCAGAGCACCACAGCGATGTCGCGGTTCTGCTCGTCTGCGAGCATCGGCATCATCAGCTGCAAGATGAGGCGTCCCGGGTCGTTGGGGTGATTCGTCACCAGCTGATAAGCCTCATCTATCATCAGCACCCCACCCTTCGCAGCTTTCAAGGTCTCTGCAACAATCACTTCCTCGTCGCCCCAACGGGTGCCGATGAAGGTGGAGCGGTTTGCCACCACCACGTGTCCGCGGCTCAGTGCGCCTGCCTTGTGCAACATGGAGGCATAGATTTTGCAGAGCGTGGTCTTGCCTGTGCCCGGCGCTCCTTGAAAGACGGCATGGAGCGACACTTGATGGGGCGGAACGTCGGGGGCAATCTGGTGCATCTGTGCGTTGTAGCGGGTGAGGGCGGTGAGGTGCTCTATCTGACGGCGGATGTTGTCACAGCCGAGGAGCTTGTCCAGTTCGGCTTCGGGGTTGGGAAGGAGGGGGAGCATTTCGACGCGGAGTTCGTGCTTCTCGCCGGTGAGGTCGGTGACGGTGGGTTTGGGAGGGAGAGAGGAGGAGGTGGGGGTGGTGGCAGCGGGGGAACCGCTGTTTGCAGGGGAGGAAGAGAAGGGGGAGGTGGGGGCAGCGGGGGAACCGCTGTTTGCAGGGGAAAAGGGGGAGGTGGGGGCGACGAGGGAGAATAAGGGGTCGTTGGGATCGTCGAGAAGGTCGGGGAAAGCGTCTTCGGGGAAATCGGGTTGGTCGTCTTCGTCGGAATAGTCATCATCGTCGTCATCGAGGTCGAAGGGGGTACTATAGTCATCGTCATCGGTGTCGGATGGGTCGGGTTCTTCTTCCATCTCAAGGAGGATGCTGTTGACAGCTAAGTGGGTCTGTTCGTTTTCATAGAGCCTTTTCAGTAAAAGTTCCATTTTTTCTTTGGTGTCCAAGTGAAGAATGTCTAAAAGTCCCATAGGTAGAAAGTTTTTATGTGGTTAAGAGATTTTGTTGTGCTTTAGTGGGGGTGACACGGGGTCGGGAGGAGAGAGGGACAGCGGGTAAACCGCTGGACGCAGGGAGCGAGGCATGGAGGGAGGAGAGAGCAGGCAGCGGGGAAACCGCTGAGCGCAGGGAGCGAGGCATGGAGGGAGGAAAGCAGGCAGCGGGTAAACCGCTGAGCGCAGGGAGCAAGGCATGGAGGGAGGAGAGGAGGCAGCAGGAAACCGCTGGACACTGGGAGCGAGGCATGGAGGGAGGAGAGGAGGCAGCGGGAAACCGCTGGACGCAGGGAGCGAGGCATGGAGGGAGGAGAGGAGGCAGCAGGAAACCGCTGGACGCAGGGAGAGAGGCATGGAGGGAGGAAAGCAGGCAGCGGGTAAACCGCTGAACGCTGTGGGGGCGAGAGGCGCGCAGGAGCAGTGAGCCAGTCCTGGGAATGGACTGCCACATGGTTGTCTATGAATAAATAAAATTGAGTCTAAGTGATGGTTCTACCGCCGTCGAGCGTCGGCATTTGTTGAGGGGACGTTTCTCTGTTTTTTGGTTTTGTTATTTTCAGATGACGTTACCAACTTGCAAAGTAATGGCATTCTGATGACACAGCAAAATCTTTTGGAAAAAATGTTTGGTTACATATGCATTTTTAACATTTCGGGATTCATTTAGTCTGTATTTCTTCGGCTTTTCTTTCAGTGACGGTGCGAAGTACAGAAAAGTGTGCTACAGAAATGGTGTGGGCATAAAAAAGTTGGACAAGACAACTGCCTGAGAGAGGCAATCGTCTTGTCCAACGATTCATTGATTGGGTTGAATTACTTCACATAGTAGGTCTTGCCGTCGATGATGACGAAGCCCTTGTAGTTTTCATCAACTGGCTGACCAGCGAGGTTGTAACGCTGACCGTTGGTGGTCTTTGCAGGTGCTTCGATAGCCTCAACAGCATTTGCATCTGTAGAGTGCTTGTAGATGCCCACAACCTTAGCCTCCAGAGGAGCTGTGTAACCACCGAAGAAGGTCATCATGCAGATTTGTGGCAGAACACCGTCTGCAACGCCGCACTTAGGATCATCGGCAAAGACATACTTGTATTCTTTAGCACCTTCTGGAATATCGGTGAGGTCTTGGTTAGACCAGAATGCGAGTTTCCAACCGGCAGCCACTGGCTCGGCAAACTTCACCACCACGTAGTCGCAATCCTTCACATCGACGTTCATCATCTTGATGGCAATCTGAAGGTCTTCGGTAACTGTGTAAGTGTTATATTTCTCACCTTCCACCAATTCAGCACGTTTAAAATTATCGTACTCCTTACCCTGGCTCTGGGCAATCTCGATGAGGCCTTCTTCAAGTTCATCGTCCTCGTTCATGTCCTTAGAGATGACTGTCACTTCGTTTTCATCCGCAACGACTAAGGCTACATATTGGTTGCCCCATCCTGCTGCATCGGCAATAACAATCACTTCGTCGCCCTCAGCAGGAGCATCACCATCCAACGAGATGGTACCTGTAGATGTCTTGACAATGAAAGTTGCCACATTGGTGCTGACGTGAGTTTCTTCACCTGTCACCAGCATAGATGCCATCTTGGACTCCTTCTCTACAATGTTTGCCCAGTTCACAGTACCATCTTTCTTGACAGATGTGACAAATGCTGCATTAGCCATGTCACCAGTGGACAAACTGTTGTCGAAAGGCAGTTCACCGAAGAATGTACCAGCAATGATGATGTCGTTGCCTGCCATTTGCATTGCCACATTGTATGGCTTAGTTAGCATGGCATGGGCTGCAGCATTGAACACCTTTGTTGTCAGTGTGCTTCCTACTGTTGCAAGTACAAAACCATGCTCATTGCCACCTTCACCGTCACTTTCGAAAGCGATGTCCTTGTTGCCAGCTGCAGAAGTAATGGTGAGATTACCAAAGCCGAAGAAGCCTACATACACCGTACCGTTGTTGGCAACAAAGTTGACTGCCTCTGGATAGTTTTGTGTTTCAGAGATAGTGCCTGTTGACTGCACATATGCCACATTGGCAACATTTGCGAAGTCATTCTTGCTGAGAGAGAATACACCTGCACTGCGATTGTCCATATACATGCCGAAGTCGTAGTTGACAACGTAAGCACCTTTCCAACCAAGTTCAGCTACATCTCCCTTATAAGTGGCAGACACATACACTTTATCTCCATCAATCTGGATCTTGTTTGGTCTGATATCAATAGGTTCCTCATCTGGAAGATAGAAAGGAAAATCAGACGTTACCACTTCCAAATTACCTGAAGGTGTGAGCGTCTTCATCGATACAAACTGACCATCCTTGTTCACTTTTGTAATGAAAGCGGAAACTGCGTCTGGGCTCTCGATGCTGCTGAGCTGTAGATCAGTGCTGGTATAACGCACTACATCATAGAATATGCCCGCTGCATAAAGCGTTCCGTCTTCATCAGCCACCATGGCAGTCACGGTTGCATCACCGTCAAATGTGATAGCCCACTGCTCCTTGCCGTCCTTGTCATACTTCACGATGACACTGGATTTTGCCACTTCGGGCTGAGCCACAGCCTTACCAGCGAAATTGAACGAAACGTTCTGTTTGCTGGACACATACACAGAGCCGTCGCCAGCCTGTGCCACATGCACACCATTCAAATCGTCTGCTTCTGCAACTGGTTTGAAAGCGGCTGCCCAGCCTTTTTTGATGTCTAAATCATTGTCGTTCTGTGCAAATGCACTCATTGTGGCTACGAATGCCACCAACATAAGTAAAAATTTCTTCATAAACTAACTGTTTTAATAATGAATACTATGGTTAACTATATTTTGTTTAGAGTTTAGAGATTAGAGTTTAGAGTTGAGAGATAAGGGGGGAGTTGAGAGTTTAGAGTTGAGAGTTTAGAGTAACTATTCATTTATCATTTGTCATTTATCATTTAGCGAAGCGCTACCTCCTTCCCATCTCTCAATTTCGGGGTTGGACTCCACTGCCTCGGTGGGGAAGCGCATGGTGTACTTCTCGGGGGTGAGGGTGAAGGTCTCGTCGTCGTAGGTGCGGGTGAGGGCTGGTTGTGTGGTGCGGCGAAGGTCGTACCAGCGGTGTCCCTCGAAAGCAAGTTCGCGGGCACGCTCGTCGAGGATTTCCTGTGTCAGTTCCTCCTGCGTCATGTCTGCCATGAGGTCGGAAGCAGTGGTGAAGGCATCGGCGTTGAGGCGCTTCTGCAGCAGTGGCTTGAGGTAGTCGATGGCATCGGCAGTGTTGCCGAGACGTGCGGCACACTCGGCAGCCGTGAGGTATGCTTCGGCACTGCGGAAGGAACAGGAGAATTCGTCGTCCCCACCCTTCGACAGGTCGTAAGTGGAGGAGGTGACGCGCTTGAAGAACTTCGTGCGGCGCTGGTCGCCTGTGCGGTAGAGGTTGATGAAGTCGGGGTTGGGCAGGTTGATGACGGTGAAGAGGTTGCTGCTGAACTTCTCCAATGCCACGATGCTCTCCACTGACTTGTAGCTGTTGGGCAAAGTCTTGGAGGTGTTCATGTCCTCCAACTCGCCGTGTGCCTCCATCACTGCCTTGGCTGCCGTGAGGGCTTTCTCCCATTCGCCCATATATAAATAAGTACGGGCGCGGAGTGCCTGTGCAGAAATCTTGTTGAAGCGGTAGTTCTTACCCTCTTCCCATTTCTCCACAGTCAGGAGTTTCTCTGCCTCGGCAACATCGCTGAGCACCTGCTGATAGACGGTTTCCACACTGCTGCTGGCAGGCATGGCATTGACATCAGCTTCCAACTGCATAGGTACTCCGCGTGTGGCGGCAGGCTGACAGTGGGTGTAAGGCTCGGCAAAGAGACTGACGAGCAGGAAATGACTGTAGGCACGGAGCATGTAGCTTTCGCCCACAAGCTGGTTCACCTCGTCGCGCGTGGCGTGGGTGATTTCGTCACGGTGCTCGATGACGTAGTTGGCGATGTAGATGGTATGGTAGTAGTTGCGCCACATAAAGTAGCTGGTGGTGGGTGAAGGGTTCTCGTCCTTCCACCGCCAGAGATCCAGGTAGGCATCGAGGTCGGTGGAGGAGGTCTTCTTCTTGTCCATCAGCATTTCATCGGTGCGCACGGTGGTCAAGTAGCGGTCTTTGGAGAAATACTTGTACTCGTTGGTCAGCAAGGCACGATACTCCTCCCCTGTCTTGGCAATGACCTTGCCTGTAGGGGTGATGTCGAGGAAATCGTCGCAGGAGGACAGGAGGAGGGCTGCCATTGCTACGAGAGCTAATATGAGGGTGTTTCTTTTCATCTTTTAGTTGTTATAGGATTATCGTTGAGTCCTTTTAGAAGTTCACGTTCACACCGAAGATGATGCTCTTTGGCACTGGTTGTGCGTAGGGGTTGCCCATCGTCTCGGGGTCGAGATAGTTGCGGTAGCTGCTGCCGCAGACGATGAGGTTGCGCCCTTCGAGGGAGACGCTGGCAGAGGTGATGCCAACGGGCTGGAGCACCTTCTTGGGGATGCGGTAGCCGAGGCGGATGGACTGCAGGCGGCAGTAGTTGCGGTTGCGCACCCACACATCGAGCATGGAGAAAGTCTGGTACTCAGAGAAATGGGTGTAGGCAGAAGCTCGCTCGGGCGTGGAGACGAGGAGTGCGGGATAAGCCGCTGACTGCCCGTCATTGCCATTCGGTCCACCGAAACGGCTCAGTATTTCCCGATTCGTGTTGAGTCCTCGGTCATAGTAGGTGGGTGAGTAGTTGGGCTGCACGCGCACCTTCATGCCGAGATTGAACATGAAGTTGAGGGAGAGTTGCCAGTCTTTATATTCAAAGTTGTTGATGAAGCCACCGCTGACCTTCGGTTCGTCGGTGCCGATGTAGGTGTAGAGGTCGCGCTGCTGTTCGGCGGTGAGAGTGGAGGCTCCGAAGCGGTTGAGCTTGAAGAACTCCTCAGCACTCTGCACGGTGCCGTCCTTGGCACGGAAGAGCGGATAGCCATCAGCATCGAGGCCTGCAGTCTTGTAGGCGAAGATGGCACCCACAGGATGACCTTCACGTCCGGGATAGGTGGAGTTTTCAGCCACCGTCTCGTTGAGAATCTTGTTCTTATTTAAACCTAAATTCAGGCTGGTCGTCCAAGTGAAGTTTTTGGTGGAAATATTGCTTGTGTTGAGGGCAAACTCCCAACCTGTATTCTCCATCGAAGCCCAGTTGATGGTGGTCATGGCGAAGCCTGTCTCGAGAGGCAGCTGCCGTGAGGAGATGAGGTCGGTGGAACGTCGGTAATAGTAATCGACGGTGAATCGGATGCGATTGTGGAGGAACGCCATGTCCAGTCCCACGTTCACGTTCTTGGTCTTCTCCCACTTGAGGTTGGGGTTAGGCGCTGTCTCTGCCGAAATGACGGTCTCGACAGTGCCCGGAAGAACGGTGGTGCGGTTGAAAGTGCCGATGAGATAGGGCGAGGTGTTCTTGTCGATATTGCCCTGCAAACCGTAAGAGGCACGGAGATTGAGCTCGTCGAGCCACTTGGCATTTCCCATGAACTTCTCCTCCCCCACTCTCCAGAGCCCGCTGAAGGAATAGAGGGGCAGGTAGCGGTATTTCTTTGCCACACCAAACACGTCGCTGCCGTCGAAACGAACGGAGCTTCCGAGTGTGTAGCGGTGGTTGTAGGTGTAGGAACCAGTGGCAAACCACGACACATAGGCGTTCTCCTGATGTGCCTCTTCATAGAGCGGATAACGCTGTCCGATGCTTTCCGTGGGGAAGAGGACGGGCTGCGTGGTGAGGGTGCGGGCATCGTAGCCGTAAGCCGTGGAAGTGAGGAACTTGGATTCCACGTGGCGCACCTCGGTACCGCCCATCAGTTCCACATCGTGTTTCTCAGCAAAGCGCTGGTTCCATTCGAGCATCGCCTTCCATGTCCACTGGTCGGTGTGCCCTTCGGTGTTCTTGTTCATGCCACCTTCGGGGAAAATGGTCTTGCGCTCACCGTCAATCATGTAGGTGGCGTATGCCTTTGCCTTGCGCATGGCATAGGAGTCGTTGCCAGCATAGCGTGTCAACGTGTAGTTGTCGTGCTGCAGACCGTATTGGGAGGTGAGTTTCAGGTGCTGGTTGAACTTGAGTTCAGCATCGAATATCGCCATGACGGAACGGTCTTTGCGCTGCTTTGAGGTATTATAGCGTTCCTCGAAGATATTAAAGTCAGGTGCTTCATTCTCACGACCTTGTACATTGACATCATAGTTGTAATGACCTTCAGCATCGTATGGTTCAAAGTAAGGATTTGCCATGCGTGAGTAATAGACGGGGTTGGTGAAGCCGCCCGTGTCGGTCATGTAACTGTTTTGCTTACGCTGGTTGGCGAAAAGGCTGGCACCAATCTTCAGCATCTTGTTCAGGCGGAAGTCAGTCTTCAGGGTGATGTTGAAGCGGTTGTTCTTCACTCCCTTCACGTTACCCTGCTCGTCGTAATAACCTGCCGACACATAGTAGTGGGCATTGTCGCTGCCGCCGCTCACACTGGCGTTGTACTCCTGATTGAACACGTTGCGGAAGAGAATATCGTTCCAATCGGTGTTGATGGTGCGGAGACGGTTGATGCGCTGCTGAGCTTGGGCAGAGAGGGCATCCCAACCACCTGTCTTGTAGGTGTTGAACTCGCCCAGTTCGTCGAGGATGTTCGCCACCCCACCCTTGTGTTCACGGTAGTTGTAACCGCTTTGCAAAAGTCCAAGTTCAAGATCGACCTTCTCATTGGCATTGAGCAGATGGAGACGGTCGATGCTGGTGCGGGGACTGTAGGTGAATTTGGCGGAAAAGTTCACGACGGGGCGCCCTATCTTTCCCTTCTTAGTGGTGATGACAATGACGCCGTTGGCGGCACGCGCACCATAGATGGCAGTGGCGGCGGCATCCTTCAGCACGGTGATGTTGTCGATGTCAGCCGGATTGAGACCTGCGATGCTGGTCTGATAGATGTCGTCTATGTCATTGAGATTTTCGATGGCGGGAATCTCATTGCCTTCCATCGGAATGCCGTCGAGCACCCAGAGGGGTTCCTGCACTCCGTTGATGGAGGCGGTTCCACGGATGCGTATCTTGGCTGGTGCACCCGGTGCACCTGTGGCAGACACGGAAGAAAGACCTGCCACCTGACCTGCCAATGCCTGGTCGATGTTCTTGATGGCACCAACCGTCTCGTCGCTGATTTTCACTTCGGAAACGGCGGCGGTGAGTTTGCGGCGGTCAATCTGCTGATAACCCGTGACAACAACCTCACCGAGACCCTTGGAAGCAGCGTACAACGTCACGTCATACTTGTCCTGATTGGGCTTCAAGGCGATGGTCTTGGGTTCATAACCCATATAACTGACGGTTATCTTCTTGATGGAGGAAAGGACGGTAAGGGTGAAATGGCCGTTCATATCGGTCACAGTGCCTTTGGAGGTGCCTTCACCCACGGTGATGTTTGTACCGATAAGTGGTTCTCCCTTGAACTCACCGTCCATCACGGTGCCTGTGATGGTACGCTCCTGTGCCACCATCGAAAGGATGGCAACAGGCACCATCAACAAGAGCATCAAAAGTCTTTTCATATTCATCATATTATACTTTATTATATACTTTCATCCCCCTACTATCTCTTCCATTTCTTCCACTCTTTCAATCATTCTTTCTCTCCGCATGGTTTCTTTTTTTATTTGTTCAGTCCCAGCGCCGTCTGGATGCGCAACGCCATGTCATCGTAATGCATCTGTGTGGCAGTGTCACCGGTGTTTGCCTTGCTCTTGCAGAGACGGAGAATGCGGAGCAGTTCGCCACGCTTCAGGCTGATGGCGTCGGAAGTACGCGACACTTGCTTCATGGTGAGCTCCAGTGTGCGAGGTGCGGAGGAATCGAGAGAATCAGATTCTCCGTAACAT
This sequence comes from uncultured Prevotellaceae bacterium, assembly GCA_900315745.1. Taxonomy (GTDB): domain Bacteria; phylum Bacteroidota; class Bacteroidia; order Bacteroidales; family Bacteroidaceae; genus Prevotella. The sequence goes on along the minus strand of ONAG01000015.1, from coordinate 46,439 downwards.
CCGAAATAGTCGGTGTCTATGGAATTCCTGTCAGTTAGACTCTTGTTAATCTTCACGCCTTCGCTCTCGGCTGCCGCAGTAATGAGGGCATCGAGCAGGCTCTTCTGCAGACTGCGCTCCATGACGTTGAGTTTCTGCCCAGCAATAGTCTTGCGGAAGAGGGACTGATGCACCATGTCCATCATCTCCACAGCAGTGAAGGCACGGTCGCCATTCTCCCACTCATTCTGATACATACGCACCAGACGCTCGTTGGCGAAGAGATCCCACAAGATGTAGTTCTGCTGATTCTTCAAAAGCAGGGCTGGTTCCTGTTCGGTGGTGCCGTTGGGAGTGTTGCGCAAAGGATAGACCACCTTGGAGATGGGCGAGCCGAAAAGCCACTCCTGATAACTGAGCACGTTGTCGAGCAAGAACTGCACGGATGCCTTCTGACGAGCTTTCTCCACATGGGTGTAAGCTGCAGGAAGGTTGGAAGAACTGAAAGTTTCAGACAACACCGGGCGATCCATATAGATGCCGCCGACATTGGCAAGGACATGATAGAGGTACAGGCTCCATTGGTAAATGACAGCGCTGTAGAGGTCAGCTGCCTTGTCGTAAGTCTGGTCGGGGTCACCGTTGCGCGTCCAGTTCACAACATTGGGCATGACACGCTTGAGATTCTCGATGCCGAGGGTGGCTGAACGGATAGGATCGTCGCCAAGGTCTTCAGAGAGAGCTCGTGGGTCGATGGCAGTGCGCCTGTCCTGTGTTTCGCTGTAACGGTATTCCTTACCATTATGACGGGCAAGGAAAGCAGCCAGTTCCTTCTTCTCGTCGGTGCCTGCAGGGAACCAACGATAGCCCCACTCGATTGCCATGAGGTCATAGAGACCAATGTTGGGCGACATGACCTTCACGCCGTCGCCAGGTTGGGCGATATAGTTGAAACGGGCATAGTCCATGATGCTCGCCGATGTGCCCCCCACCCTGCTGGTGAAGGCGGCGGAACGGAGCGAGTCGGTGGAATAGGCTGCCGAAGCAATCATGTTATGTCGGAGCCCGAGGGAATGTCCCACCTCATGGCAGGCAACGAAACGGACGGCATCGCCGATGAGTTCGTCAGGCAAGGTAAGAGTGCGGGCACGTGGGTCGGTGGCAGATGTCTGCACACGAATCCACTCGCTGATGAGCGACTGCACGTTGTGCCACCAGATGATGTCCGCCTCCAGAATCTCACCGGTGCGGGGGTCGAGAGTGGCAGGACCCATGGCATTTGCCTTTTCGGAGGCAGCATAGGTGAGGACAGAATAACGCATGTCGTCACCTTCAACATCAAGGGTGTCGTCAGGCACAATGACACGCACGGCATCTTTGAACCCGGCTCGTTCGAAGGCTTTGTTCCAATCGAGAATGCCTTGTGTGATATAAGGACGTAAATGGGTGGGCACTGCACCGCCAATGTAGAACGTGATGGGTTGCTCTGGCTCCACCAATTCTCCACGCATATAAGCCAAGGTGTCACTGGGCACGAGACGCCAACGGGTGATGTAGTTGGCGTGTTCCACCTTCTGCTGACGGTCACCATAGATGAGGGCAGGTGTGGAGAAATAGCCCACACGCCAGTCTTCACGACGGGTGCGCATCGGTTCGTCGGGCAGCAGCATGATGGCTGTGCTGACCACAACCGTCAAGTTCACCTTTGAATTGCCCTCATGCACAGTGGTGGTGAGTTCGGAGAGAGCCACCACACTGCGCTCGTAACTCTTCACCGACACGATGCGGGAGAGGTCGGAGACGGGCGAGGTGCCGATATTGATTTCGTTGAACACGTCGTTGAGCACGTTCTTCCTGCCATTGAAAAAGTCATTGACCTTGAAGATAACTGAAGTGGAGTCATCTGACACAGCTTCTACCTTAAGACTGGCGATGATGGGGTCAACATAGTTGTCTGCCACCGACTGTGCCAGGAAAGAGCCTTTCGGTGCCTCGGGGGTGACACGCTGCTGACGCATCCTGACGAGCTTCGCCTTCTTGTCCCATTCGAAACGCACCATCTGGTTCTCGTAGTTCACACCCTTGTTCGCGGCTGACTCGTTGAGTTCGGAGGGCACCTGCTGCAACTTGTTCGACACAAGGAAAGGTTTGCCCAACAACTTCACAGGCAATTCGAGATAGACGGTGTCGCCCTTCTCAATGACGTTCATCACGCCCTGCATCTGCACGGAATCACGTCCTGTCAAAGTCTTGTAGCGTGAAGGTGGAGGCGCCGCCTCAGTCTTGTTCTTCTTGGATTTCTTTCCCCTCAGCATTGCGCTTGCGGAGGCATCAGCATTGCTTATCAGCATTGCCATCATCAACACAAAGGTCGATATCCGTCTCAACGTTATATGTTTGTTTTTCATTTAATCATGTATTATATTTCGGCAAAGGTACAACAATTGTTTCATTCCTCCAAAAAAAAGAACATTTATTTTGCAATGACGGCAAGTCACCCATAGGAGACTTGCCGTCATGAAACTTCCAACTTACTTCGAACCATGCAGCCCGCATCACTCGGGCTGGGGTTCTCCCACTTGCCTCAGGAACTTGCCCTCGAGCGAGTAAGCCTTGTTGACGGTGTAGCGTCCGTAGTCGGGGGCTGGGTAATAGCCGTAGGAGGCGGCGATGATCTCGCCCTTGTCCATGTCAATCTCCTGCACTCCCTCGGTGGAAGGCAGCTGGATGGCAGTGCGGTCAACGAGGTCGATGATGTAAGTCCACGTGTTGCGCCCGTCAGGACAACCCTCCACGACAATCTTCCTGTAGTCCGACGATGCGTACTGGGCAGAGGATGCCACAGCCACCAGATGGATGGGCACTTCCACGCCGTTGGCGTTCTTCCCTTGCATCTGATCCCATGCAGGTGCTGCCGTGGGATTGGTGGTGAGGACTCTCCGCAGCTGATCCCAACGCTCGTCAACCACCCACACGGTGTAAAGACCTACAGGGTCGTCCTCGCTGGGCGCTTGTTCCACATTGACATAAAGCACATGGTTGAACATGCGGTCTGTCTCCTCGGCACTTGACGGCAGTGCGCTGAGGTCGTCGAAATCCTGCTGGTCGTAAATGCTGAGACCCTGTGCCTCGGAGCCGTCAGCCTCGCCTTCTTCAAAGCCTTCCGCAGAGAGAGAGTCCGCCGCACTCACGATGCTGTCGCTGTCGGAAGCTGCCGTGTCTGCCTTCCCATTGAAAAGTCCATTGCAACCCGTCAGCATGAGAGCTGCAGACAATGTCAAGAAAATCTTTTTCATGATGATTGTGATTATATGATCAAATAATGTTTACTTAGAGGAGTCAGAAGGGAGTTAGGGAGTCCCTCTCATTCCCCTTCTTCATCTTCAGGGATGTTGGCTTGATAGCCTGTATAGACGATGTCCTGTCCGTCGAACTCAAACGTGTGGCAATAGATGGGGTTTTCCAAAAGGATATCGTCAGGATTGAACTCGCCCATCAAAAATACGCCGTCGAAAAGATTGCACGAAGGAATGAGCGTGTTGCCTTCCATTGCAGGCGAGACCTTCTTCCAAGGTTCATCCTCGGGTGTCAGCGTCTTGGTCTGTGGGTCGTAGTCGTAGAACACATGGAAATCAGCCACCGGGTCGGTCGGTTTGTTCAATGAGCACACGAAAAGACTGTGACCGTTTTCACGGCGCATAACACACGCCTCCACACTCTCGGCATCAGTTTCGGTGGACAGCAGCACATATTCCTTCGAAGGGAAATGCTGGATGGTGCCCGTACCGTCCTCGGCATAGTATTCGCCTTCGAAGCCAGGTTCGTTGAGCTTCCTCAACAACGAATCCACACCAAAACTTGGGAAACGCTCGTTGAATGCCGTCAGCAGGTCTATCACACTGGGACGCTCGCTGCCATTCTGCACGGGTATGTCCCCACCCTTCCATTCACTTTCAATTTTGTCCAACGACATGAACTGCTCGTTCACCATACCTGGACCATCCATCACATCAAAGATGCGTGGCGCATTCTTGCACCCTGTCAAAGCTAAGGGAAGCAAGCACATCAAATAGAATAGTTTCTTCATTATTTTGCCCTTTATTTATAAATGTATATGAGTTTTGCTAGTTTTGTATAATTGAAGTTAATGAAGTGAGCGCTGCGCTGAGTTGACAATTGACAGTTGACAGTTGACAATTAGGCTGACGCGATGCTTGCATCTCGCATGGCAAACTCCTAATTCCTAACTCCTAACTCCTAACTCCTCACATCCCCACCAGGTAGTTCACCGTCTGCACCTTGCCCATGATGCCCGATAAGCATTCCTTCAACTGACTGATGAGATTGTTTGAGTCGATGTAGTCACTTACCTCCTCATGCGGGATGAGCAGCGCCACCGTGTCCTGACGGTAGGAGATGATACGGATCTGCATCAGGTACATCGTGAAGATGCGTGCACCAAAAACAGACGTGAGTGCGTCGCGGAAAGGAGCATCGGTGAATGACATGCCGTCCCAAGGAGAGCGTACTGTCTCTTGCTTTCCGTTCATGGTTGAGGTGCTGCTTACTCCATTTGGATTGTTTTCTTGTAAAGATTTTTGCACATTATTCATCCCCGTATCCTCTTGCGCATACATCGGAAATGCCTCAAGCACTTCCTCTGCTATGGCATCTTCAAAGTCGTCAATGACATTGCGCAGGGCGGTGAAGGCATACTTCTTCTTGTCAAGAATTTTGCTACTATCCTTGTCAATATACTTCTTCACCTCATTCATCTTGGCAATGAACACATCGATATTGTCATCGTTGATGCGCGGCAACATCTGACGAATTTCAGAAGTACGAAAACCGAAGTCCTGCTTCAGGAAGTCCTCGACCGTTATCAACTTTTTTGCAAAAGAAGCGGAATGGTTCTGCTCTTTGCCCAGGTCGCTCACGGTGATGGTGAAGAGTATCTTCTCGGGAGTGCCCTTCTTCTTTCCGGCAGGATAAATCTCCTGAAAGTCGAAATAGCAGTCCGCCTCGCCCTTGTCGGCAAGGTCGCGCAGCTCGTCGGCGGCGGTGTTGAGCACACGGCGCTTGAACTGGCGGTACTCCGTGTATTTCTTCTCCACCCATCGCCACTGGCCGTTCTCGTCCTCCTCGTAGGCAAGGAAACCGAGAATCTTGCGCAGCTCACTATAGTCCACCTCCCAGCGGCCGAATGCCTTGTAGGCAGTGATGATCATGTAGAGACGGCTGGTGTACTGGCTCGAGGAGTTGCGCGCCACCGCCTTGATGTATTTGCTGTAACGCGTGAAGTTGAAAATCTCCTTCGCCTGCTCACGGTTGAAGTAGAAACGAATGAACCCCTTGCGGCGTCCGCGCTCATTGTCCTCGAAGGGCACGCTGATGGAGTCGAACACGTGGGAGAGCTTCATCATCTTCATGCCCTCCACCTCCTCGGGACGCTTGATGGTGGCACCCATCAGACGGTAAGCCATCGACTCCACGTCGGCATAGTAGTCGGGGCGGTTGGAGACGGCGGCGAGGTTCACGTCCACATGCGCCACGCCGTTCTCGTTGAAGTCCTCCTCCTTGAAGACGGCATTGCCCTCCTCACCCATGTGGGCGATGAAGTCGTTGATCTTCACCTGCAGCGCACCCATCAGCTCCACCATGATGTGGGTCTGCGTCAGCGAGAGGTCGCCGCGCATGACCGACAGCGCATAGGGCTGCTTGATCCACTCCACGTTCTGGGGAAGGTTCTTCATGATGGTCTCGTCCTGCGCCTTCTTCGTTTTCTGCGCGGCAGCCGTTCCCACCTTCTTGCCTTCTTCGGGTTTCCGTTCTGTTTCTTCTTTCATTGGTTTTGGTTGGTCTTTAATGAAAACATTGCAAAGATACAAAGTTTTTTTTTCTCCCAAAGATTTTTCTTGATTTTCTCTCTTTTTTCTTGATAAAATAGTGCTATCTGCCCCCTTCATCGTGACAAATGTGGGTCAGCGAGAGCAACGCCCTCCTTCAGATGCTTATGCGTCGAGTTACAACATGTGTGTGCGTCAGTCTTCAGGAAGGGTGTACCTCTCAATGTCGGCACGAGAAATACTTGCATTTGGGATTTGTCACGTTTATGTTGGGTTTTTGTCACACATTCCATTGTTTATTTGGTATTTGTCACATTATCAGTCATTTATATTTGCTTTTTGTCCCGCTTTCAATGGGGATTTGTCACTGTCTTGTTTGCCTTTTGTCACGTTTTTATCGTTCATTCATCTGTTTTTCAATCAGTTGCGACACTCTATATATAATATATTTGTTTATTTTTATTTAAAAGGAAAGATCTTTCTTTCTTATCTTTAAGAAATGGGTGTTATCTTCCTATACCTATTTATATATAGTTGGGAATTTGTCACACTACCCTAAAACACTCGTTTTCAATGCTTCTTTGGTATTTGTCACGTTTTTTCCAGCCCTTCTTTCCGTCCTTTGTGCGGCAGATTGTGTTGGGAATTTGTCACACTTTTTCTCTGGATGATGATGCAAACAATCCGTCTAACCAATTATTTTTCATACACTTAATGCAAGTTCTTTAAACATGAGCACCAGAAGCGTGACAGAAATGGGTTAAAAGTGCGTGACAAATCCGTGTCTGAAAAGGCGGTTTTTGCGTGACAAACTTGTATTATGAGTCCTCCTTGGCTTTCCACTTTTACCGTTGTTTTTGAGTCAGTTAGCCCCTCTCTACCATGGAGTGTCCCCCACAGACCTTTCTTGCCCTGCCCTGTCGCTCAAACATGCTTTTCATCGTGACAAAAACGTATTTGGAATTTGTCACACTTTTATTCATTTTGTTATGCGAAAACTTGCGCAAAATATCGCTAATTTATTCTTAATCATCTTTCTATTGAAATAAAATATATTGGGTTTTGCTTAAACATTTTTCCGTTTCATTTTAAAGCCCAAGTCCTTATTGGGAATTTGTCACACTTCCGTTCAATCAGCACGTTGGACACGTTTGGTATTTGTCACGCTTCGCCTATTCTGCCGCTTCATTCCTTGTTGGGAATTTGTCACGTTTCACCCCTTCACTCCCCTACCCTTCACCTTCAATTAAGTTGGGAATCTGTCACGCTTCTTTGGAACATCTTTGGAATTTGTCACGTTTTTCTTAAAACATTTGGAAGATGTTGAAAAAGTCGTTATCTTTGTGGCGGAATAACAATCCATACCTATTGAACTAAAACCTGTTGAATATGAAGAAAATTTTTTGGGCACTGGCGTGTGTGACCGGCTTGATGGTCACGGCATGCATCGCAAATGGAAAGAAGGTCGCCACGGTGACGGATATGGACTCCCTGGCTGCAGACTCCTTGGACAAGGGTGCCAAGCAAGCCAGTCAGGAAGTGAGCATCTACAAGATTTGGATCAATGAGGACAGCACGAGGATATATGACCTGCGTGACACCACCCACTACGTCGAGGCGATGAAGTATGACGAGGAATACTGCAAGGAGAACCCCGACTACAAACCTGACGTGTATTATATATATAATGAGGCAGGAGGTTTCCGGATAGGGCACAACTTCGACGACGAGCCCGACACCACCGGATGGATAGAGTATCTGCTTGAAGAAGGACCTTACGCCGGCACCTACGCCATGAGCTTCTCCTTCTCCGACATGACCCCGACGTCTGCCACGTTCACTTTCGAACTTGAGTACGACTGGAAATACACCGTGCTGGACAAGCCCGTGACCTTCCAACCCAACCCCCACCCTTATGTGTATGAGGAGTGAGGGCGCTCCGCTGAAATGAAAGAATGAAAAAATGAGAGAATGAAAAGAGGCACTCAGCTCTCAATCATATGCAATATGAATTATGTATTAAATTAAACAACCGGATATGAAAAAGATTTTTTTGAGCATGGCACTGGTGCTGGCAGGACTGTCGGCACAGGCGCAGGGACCGAATCCCAATTCAGCGAACAATCTCCCGATGGTGAAGCCCGAACATGTGTGGCTGATGCCTTCGGACGCAGAGCTGGCAGAGTGGAAGTCACTCAACGAACAGGCAAGCATAGAAGATGCCGACCTGCCCCAGAACATGTGGGACCGCTATGAGAAGTTGGGTGAGAATCCCGTCCTCGAGGAACTCTATTCAGGCAAGTGCAGCTGGTACTGCGGTGGGGAGGTGCAGCGTGTCACGGCATCGAGCCACCTGAAGTCACAGGGGAAGTTCAACTACCTGCCCAAGAACGCCCACGACTTCGACCACGAGTCGGCATGGGTGGAAGGAGCCCAGGGACAAGGCATCGGTGAATGGATTGAATATGAGTTTGCAGGTGCTTGTCCACGCGTGACTGGTGTCAAGATTCTTGCAGGCTACGTGAAGTCAAAGACAGCATACGAGTCCAACTCACGTCCCAAATACATCAAGGTGTATTACCGCAGCAAGCCCATCTGCATCCTCGACCTGCAGGACGTGCGCGGCATGCAGGAGTTCGACCTTGAGAAGTTCGGACCCTTCGGCTATCACGATTCCGAGAAACCTGCATGGCGTCTGCGCTTCGAGATTATCGATGTCTATCCGGGCACGAAGTATCAGGACACTGCCATCTCAGAACTGGAATTTGAAGGCATCGACGTGCATTGACGGGCTGTGAACCCTCCGGAAACATCCTTGAACCATTTCAACACACGACATACATGAAAAAGAAATACACACAAACCCCACAACGGCTGGGCATCCTGTTGCTGATGCTTGCAGCCGTTGTGTCGTTACCGGGACTGGCACAGGACAGGAAAAAGGTGATGGAACCGGGACTGCATGTGGCAGGGCAAGGCGGAAATTATGAAACCCAACACGTGCCCTCCTCCAGAAGAGATTACGACGTAGGCGCCATGCCTAATCCCAACCAGTCGGGAAGCAGCACTTCCAACCAGACTGAAGAGGAAGATAGAGCCATTCGTGCTGCTGTTGATGCCGCTCAAAGGTTGAATGAACAACAGAACAAGAGAATAGAAGAACTGACCCAATCACTTGCCCACTCTCTCATGGAAAACATAAAGAAGAAGAAAGGGGAGGGGCAGGACAGCGAGGAACATCATCATGATGATGAAGACCATCACCACGATGACGAAGGCTATGATTACGGCTATGAAGACCATCATCACGGTGACGAAGGCGATGACTATGGTTATGAAGACCACCATCACGATGATGACTATGGCTATGACTACGGTGACGGCTATGAAGATCATCATCACGATGCCTTTGATCATTTCATTTACCACCTGACTGGTTCGCACGACCCCTTGGGACTGCATGACCATGCCGGTCCTGTCGGTTCGGCCATTGTCAATGTCATCGGTGGTGCCGCCGCCATCGGTCTGGGTGCAGGTATCGGAGCAGCTGTCGGCGGAGCAGTAGGCGGTGCCGTCGGCGGCAGTGTGGGTGGCGGCATTGCAGGAGGAGCGGCAGGTGCTGCCGCAGGTGCCACACCTCCCCCACCCCCGTCACCGTCAACTCCCGACTTCCCGTCTGACTTCCCATCCGACGAGGGCATAGAACCTGACGAGCCTGAGGAACCTGAGGTGGAACAGGAAGAAGAAGAGCCAGGGGAGGAACCAGAACCAGAGGAATCCGAGGAAGAGGAGGAATCTGAGAAGGAGGAAGAAGAGGAGTCCGAAGAAGAGCCAGAAGAACCTGAGGAGGAAGAGTCTGAAGAAGAGGAAGAATCTGAGGAGGAAGAAGAGGAGTCTGAGGAAGAGGAAGAAGAATCCGAAGAAGAGGAAGAATCCGAAGAAGAAGAGGAGTCTGAGGAAGAGGAATCCGAGGAGGAAGAAGAAGAACCCGAGGAGAAAGAGTCTGAAGAAGAGGATGAGCCTGAGGATGAACCTGAAGAAAGAGAGGAAGAATCTGAGGAAGAGGAGTCGGGTGAGGAATCTGAATCCGAGGAAGAGAAAGAGTCTGAGGAAGAGAAAGAGTCTGAGGAAGAGAAAGAACCTGCTGAAGAGAAAGAGCCTGCTGAAGAGACAGAGGAGCAGGAGGATCCCAACCGCATCAACCCTGCTGACATCCCTTACGGTGATCACCTGAAGCAGATGGAAGATGGTGACATCGTGATGAAGAGTCCGGTGACCAATCAGGACAAGCATTTCTACTCCTATGGCGATGGCACCTGGTACACGGACAGCGCAACCAATCCGGACGATCCCAACCAGCGATACAACATCGATGAGATTGGGGAGATGCTGCGACATGAGGCTGAGAATGCCGACACGCTCCGTCAGGACTACATCCAAGGTCAGGTGAACAAGATGGAGCAGCATGATCAGTGGGAAGCCCAGAACCAGCGCGACCTCGAGCGTGGCTACTCCGACGAGATGAAGGACTACCGCGACTGGAAGGCAAAGGAGGAACTGGCACAGAAGAAGCAGGAAGACCTGGAGAAGCTGGCTGATAAGTATCACACGAAGGCGGACTACGAGTCCGTGAGGAAAGCACAGAAATTTGAGCAGGTCATGAATGAGATAGACTCGCGCACCTACAAATACGAAGGTGAAGCATGGGACGACAAGGAGCAGTATCTGGAGAAGGTTGACAAGACGGCTGAAATCGGTGTGAACGTGCTTTCCACCATCACCCCGGGCGGCAGTCATGTAAAGAATGCCTACACCATGATCAAGGCGACAGGCGTGGGTGTGTCGGAAGCTGTGGCAGAGGGCAAGTCGGGCTGGGAGGCCGTCGGACATGTGGCTGTGCGTACGGGTGAGGGTGCACTGACCGTCATCCAGAACGAGGCTGAAGGCATTTCCGAGAAGTATGGCGGCGGCTGGGTGATGGAGTACGGCGTCGGTGCAGGTACGGAGTTCCTCAAGTCGGGCGCGAAAGAGTATTATGATTCGGGCGGTAACATGGACAAGGCTTTGAAGGCAGGCTTCAGCGGCGTGGGCAGCCACACTGCAGGTTTCGCGTTCGGCAAGGGTGTCAACGCCGGTTTCGAAACCCTGAAGGGAGGGGCTAAGGACTATGTCGATTATGCCAAGAAGGGACTCGTGCCTGACAACGACAAGACTTATTCGGTCATGACGACGATCAACAATGTCCTCAACAAAAAGTCGAACATCAAGTTGGGACCTAAGATGAAAGGCGTCAACGTGCGTGTGTCGGATCTCGGCGATGGCAATGCCAAGCTCATCACCAAGACGACTTCGGTGGCTGGTATCTTCCAAGGCACCATCGACAAGGGCAAGCTGGCAGAGGCAGCCGTCAACGAAACCTTCTCACAGGTGAAGTACGGCAAAGGCGAGGATGCCAAGAACGTCTTTGAACTCACTGGCGGCAATTACGGCTCCGATGTGTATGAATTCGGCAAGGAAATCAACAAACTTTCTGACACAGCGGCACGCTATGCTGCCAACCGCAAAAAGTAACGGACCAAAGAGCAGACAAGTATGGAAAAAGAACAGGAACAACCGAGATACAGAGTGCTGCCGATGCATACCCGCACCTTCACCCAGGCACTCGACGTCGCCGTCACACGCTGCATGGTGTGGCGCGAGATGGAGACAGAAAAGCCCTATTCCGCCATGGAACTCCTTGAATTTGCCCAAAGGGTGGATCGGGAGCATCCGCTCGACGGACACAAATTCTACATGGTGACCACCGATGGTGCCATCGGCATCAGCCCGGGACTGGAATGGCTGACCACGTGGATGTTCGTGCCTATGGAAGACTGCCAGGAGCGCGACTTCATCCTGCGCAAGATGCAGGAGGACCTCCACGACGCATCAGCAACTCAGAAGGCTCCCGAACCGGAAAACCGTCAGGAGGCAGAGCAGGCAGAGACCGGAACCTCCGAGACGGAAAAGTCGGAGAAGTCTGAAAAGACGGAGAAGAAGGAGCAGGCGGAAAAGGCAGTGCCGAAGCGGGCAATCAACTTCTGCCCCTACTGCGGTGCCAGGGTGCAGCAGGAAAACAAGTTCTGCAGCCAGTGCGGAAAAAGTCTCATCTTTAGTTGAAGGAGGGAAAGTGTATGGAACAAGAAAAAGACAAGACAGGCTTAGGCCAATATCTGAAAAATGCTGTCCAACAGGGGCTGCAGGTGTTGAGGAATCCCGTGAAACTACTGCCCACCATTGCCATCAGTGCCGTGTGGATCATCATCGGCATCCTGTCGAGCCTCTGGAAGCCCTTCCCGTGGCCCATGCAGGTGCTCAGCTTCCTCTCCTATGCCGAGGGCGGACTCTTCGGCGGTGTGTTGGGCGCTGTCGGCGGCATTGCCGGCAAGGTGGTGATGGCGGTGTTCATCAACTCGCTCATCCTGCCGCTGTTTGAGAAGAAGCCCCCCTTCGTGGGTGTGGCTGGCGGTCTGAAAGGCATGTTCAGCAATATGTCGAAAGACACGGCGAAGGGCATCGCGCCCCTGCTGATGGGTGTGGGCATCGCCCTGTTCCTCTACACGTTCATGAACATCAACCAGCGTTGGCAGAACTCCATGGTGGGTCTCATGTCGGCGGTGATGCTGCTGCAGAACATCGGCAACAAGGGCGGTTTCCTCACCGGACTCATCTTCTCGGGTGCACGCACCATCACGAAAGGCAAGGTGCCGCGCCACATCACCGTCGTGCGTTTCCTGACAGGCATGACCCTGGGCATGACACTTGCCGTGGGTCTCAGCCTCGTCGGTCTCCACTGGTGCTTCTGGCTCGCCTTCCCCTTCTTCATCACCGGCGTCATCCTCGCCGTGGTGGCAAAGAACATGCAGCAGCAACCTGCAACGGCGAAGGCTGCCGTTGGTGCTGTGCCTCCCCCACCCCCGGGTGCTGTTCCTGTGTCGCCAGTTTCTGGTGCCGTGCCTCCCCCACCTCCGGGTGCCGTTCCGCCTCCTCCTCCTTTGACTTCGTGTCCCCCACCCCCACCTCCGTTGAACCGCTAATCATCAACCGACATGGATACAATCAATGAACAAGCAAACAAGGACCTCATCCGCCAGCAGGCAGAGGAGGCGTTCATGACAGGTCACTACCCCTATCTGATGCAAGCCCTTGCCGTGGCTGTCTCGCGCTGTCAGGTGTGGCGCATGCCTGAAACGGACAACATATTCACCGTGATAGAGATCTTCAACTTCGCCAAGGAATGGGACGAACAGCATCCTCCGAAAGAGGGACAGTTCTACATCGTCTCCATCGAGGGTGCCATCGGCCGCTGCTATCAGGCGGAATGGCTTGCCAAGTGGCTCTTCATCCCCATGGAACCTTGTGTCGAGCGTTCCACACTCCTCAAGGACATGCAGGAACAGCTGGCTAAGATGGCTGAAGAGGAAGAAAAGGCTGCTCATGCCTGAACCGCCATTTCAAAGAGAGGAAAACAAAGAAGCCCCGTGCAATTCTCGTTGCACGGGGCTTCTTTGATGGTCAGTTCGATGTAAGAATGTCAGTTTTTCTTTCGGCTCATCGCAGTCTCTGATGCCGAACTTACGTTTTTTAAGTGTGATTCATTGACAAGGGGCTGATTCTTTCACGTAAAGCCAAACACTTCCGACATTTTCGATGAAATATTTGGAGTTATTGTTAAAAAGCCGTAATTTTGCAGCTTCAAATAAACAGGATAAAACATAATGAAACATCGAGTTAGTAGTGTGGTGGTAGCCTTGGCGATGGCAGCCACAGTTTGTGCACAAGAAGAGCCAAAATTCACAGTGAAACCAACGGGGCGTGTCCTTTTCGATGCTACCTATGTTCATGCACAAAATCAAGACGACAAACTGAAGAGTGGTGTGGGTGTCCCTGACATGCGCATCGGCGTGAGTTTCAGTTATGACCATTGGAAAGGTAAGGTCGACATGGGCTTTGCTTATGGCAAGGTGAGCATGAAGGATGTTCTCTTGCAGTATGATTTTGATCAGACCAACTTTGTTCGTGGTGGTTATTTCATCCATCAATATGGTTATCAGAGTTGTACCAGTTCCTCTTTTAAGGAATCGATGGAAGAGCCTCAAAGCAACGCCGTGTTCAACGACGACCGCCTGATTGGTGTGATGTTTGAGCATGCTGACGACAAAGTGTTGGCTACTGCCAGCTTTGTGGTGGAGTCGGATGCCATGAAACAGACTACGGACGTGACTGGTGACGAGTCGGTTGGCGGTCTGACGCGATTGGTTTATCATCCTTTCATCGAACCCGGAAAGATGTTTCATGTGGGCATCAGCGGCGGCATTGAAGGAGCCCAGTACAGCAACACTGACGATATGAACCACAAACAAATCACCTTGGCATCGAAGTGGCCTATGCGTGTGGCAAAAGTTAACTCTCAGCAGGTGGTCGTGACCGATGCGAAGACCATGCTCAAGTTTTCACCTGAGGTGATGGCTTCCTATGGTCGTTTTGCCGTGATAGGACAGTATTTCTATAATAGAATCTCGCGCAACAAAGGTCTTCATGCCTTCACGGGCAGCGGTGCATACGTCACCCTGCGTGGACTGCTCAAAGGGCACCAGTACAAATACACGAAGACCGACGGTGGTATTGCCACGCCCGATGCAGGTTCTATGGAGCTGTGCCTTCAATATAACTACACGTCACTGTCCGACCACAAAGCAGGTCTCTATGGCGGTTACCTCAACGACTGGGCACTCTGCTACAATTATTACTTCAATAAATATATGATTTGGCGTGTGAGAGGTTCTTATTCCAAGGTCACCAATCGCAGTGGTTTTGCCGACAATGAAGTGAGCATCCTCGAAACCCGTCTGCAAGTTAAATTTTAATTTCTATACTTATGAAGAAACTGATTATGATGGCTGTCATGCTGACAGCAGTTGTCTGCGCTTCGGCACAGAGTGACAAATCCCCTGTTGATGCGTATTTCACCACCGGTGAGATGCCAGACATGCTCAAGTGGTGTCCCCCACCCCCAGACACCCTCAGCGCTGCTTTTGCGTATGATATTATGCAATATATGTGGGGCAAGCAGATGCGTAATGACAAAGAGCGTGCCGACATCGCTGTGCGTGATGCCGTTTATGGGATTGACTGCATCATTCAGGAGTTCAGTGATCCTTTCGGACTGCAGATTTCCAAGGAAGCCACACCTGAGATTTACAAGGTGCTGCGTGAGGGTACAGCCACCTGCGACAGTATCTGTACGATTCCCAAACGATACTATATGCGCAAGCGCCCCTTCATGCGCTTCCAGGAGCAGACACTGACACCCGATGACGAGGAGTCACTGCGCAAGAATGGTTCTTATCCCTCTGGCCACACGCTCTTGGGATGGAGTTCTGCCCTGTTGTTGTCTGAAATCAATCCCGACCGCGCCGACACCCTTTTGGCTCGTGGTCTCATGTATGGTGACAGCCGTCTCATTGTTGGCGCCCACTGGCAGAGCGATGTGAATGCCGCGCGTCTGGCTGCATCGGCTGCATACGCAAGATTGCACACTAGCGAGCGCTTCCTGGAACAGATGCGACTGGCACGACTGGAGTTCCGCTGTAAGAAAGGACTTGCCACTCCTGCAGAAATGAAGGCATACAGGAAGGCATCTGGAAAGCGTGCCAAGGCGGTCAAGTAAAGCGCTTTGTAATATTGAAGAAACCATAAAGAAGCCCCGTGCAATGATTGTTGCACGGGGCTTCTTTTATGCTCTTCACGTGAGTCTGTCCGCAGAATGTCTTTATGACGGGTTTCCCCCCTTCTTCCAGAAACGGCTTGTGATGTCTTCCCACGAATCGTCGTGGGTGTTGCGGTAAAGCCGCTGGTTGGTGGTGGGGCTGTTGAGCGGACCGAGGTGCTGGAGGTAAGGACCGATCTTGATGTAGTCGAAGTCGTCCTTGTTCACTTCCAATGGCACGCGCATCCTGCCGCTGTACCACGCCACCTTCAGCTTCGGATACTCCTCGTGGATGTACTGTGCCAGACGGTTGATGCGGCGCGGTTCGGCGTCACCGCCCATGAAGGCGATGCAGGTGATGTCCTTGCCGTTCTTCTCCACAAACTCGTCGATGGCGTCGGTGGTGAGCGGCATGCCGATATCTTCCCACAGATACTGCGAGTGGCAGCCGGGGCAACGGCAGGGACAGCCTGATATGTTGATGGCAAGTGTCACTTCATCGGGAATCTCCTGAAAGACAATGCCTGTATTGACGTATTTAAGCATTGGATTAGTTGACAGTTGATAGTTGACAATTGACAGTTTTTGTTAGTTGACAGTTGACAATTGACAATTGACAGTTAGGCTGACGCGATGTGCGTACTCGCCGAATGGCACCTGTCAATTGTCAACTGTCAATTGTCAACTGCCTACGCGCTTGCGTGTGCATAGAATCGACGTGCAGCCTCTTCCTGACGTGGCTGTGAGAAGTTGCTCACGCGCTTCAGGTAACCGATGATGCGCGTCATGTAGTCGATGTTCTTGCTGCCGCACTTCGGACACTCATGCAGGTAACGCTTGTCGATGTGACCGCAGTCGTTGCAGACGGTGTTCGGAATGTTGAACGTGAAGTAGTTGCAACCTTCCTGTGCAGCCACCTTCAACAGCTGTGCATACTGCTGCTTGGAGAGGTGCTCCTCCAGGTTCATGTGGAGGGCAGAGCCACCGGTGAGGTGCTCGATGTAGGGTGCGCCATGCAGCTTGAACTTGTCGATGATGGAAAGTGAGTCGTCCTCCACCACGTAGAAGTAGCTGTTGTAGCAGTCGCGTGGCACGAAGTAACCGTCTTCCCTATCCCACTTCGCGTGCTTCACGCCCACGTTCTCGGCAGGAATCATCTCGCAGTTGAACATTACGTCCTTGGTGCGGTATTGCTTGTTGTACTTCTCGATGAGTCCGAGAATGCCCTGCACGAACTTCTTGTAATCCTCGTTCGGCGTGATCTTCAAGCCCATGAATTCAGCTGCTTCCACCAGACCGTTGATGCCGATGGTCAGGTACTGGCGACCGATGTTGATGTAGCCTGCATCGAACAGAGGCAGCATGCCGTGCTCCTGCAGTTCCTTCAGGTTCTCGTTGTATGCCAGCTGCACCTTGTGACAGAGGTCGATGACCTTGCCCAACTCCTCCAGATAGTCCTTCTTCTCGTTCACAGCCTGTTGGATGCAACGGTTCAGGTTGATGGTCAGCACACTCTTCGAACCAGTCGAAACACCACCGGCACCAAGCGTGTAGGAGAAGCCGTTGTCCGTGATCTCGTTGCGCAGGCGGCAGCAAGAGGAAAGCGAGTCGGCGTTGTCACTCATGTAGGTGAAGAACGAGTGACCCTCGGCATACATCTCAGCCGTGAAGTCGCCCCACTCCTCGTCCTTGGGCTCGCCATTCTCGTCGGTCAGCAACGCCATGGTCTCCACAGGGAATGTCAGCAACGTCTTGGTTCTCTCGCGGTTGAACCACTTCATGAAACGCTTCTGCAGCCAGGAGAGTCCCTCCCAGTCGGGCTGAGAACCGTCGGGGAAGTAGAACTCGCCGAAGATGCTCTGGAAGTAATACTTGTCATAGTAAGCCACATTCCAGAACACAGCCTGGTAGTTGCGGGCACCCGTGGGCTGGTTGAGCGAATACACAATCTGCTCGAAGTAGTCCGTGATGACCTTGTCGATGGTGCGCTTCTTCAGACTCATGTCAGCCTGCTCGTCGGCACGCTTGTAGTAGTCCTTGCCATACTCCTTGCCGATGAAGTAGTTCATGTACATCAGGAACTCAGGCGTGGCGCAAGCACCGCTCAGCATCGAACTCACCATGAACACCATGTTGATGAATCCGCCGGCAAACGACTTCAGGTTCGTGGGAGCCGTGGAGTTGCCACCGATGGACACGGTGCCGCCGATGAGCCAAGGATACATCGTGATGCTGGCACAGTAGTTGGCCAGCGATGTCTCGTCATTCTTGTAGATGAAGTGATGCGTCAACTTGTCAATGTACTCGTCTGCCAGCTCCTTGCTATACATCTTCTTGATGCGGTCGGTGAGCAGACGGCGGTTCAGACGGATGAAGTTCGACTTGGGCAACTCGCCAATCAGCGTGGCGATGTTCTTGTGCTCCACATTCGCGTTGGCGTCATACTTCGAACCGGTCGCTGCATTCACACTCTCACAGTAGTCGCTCAGGAACTGCAGCTTCGCCAACGTCTCACGGTCCTCCATGTGTGCCTGACGGTACAGCATGAATGACTTCGCCACCTTGAAATGCCCCTCTTTCATCAACGCCTCTTCCACCTGGTTCTGAATATCCTCCACTTTGATGTCATCCTTGATGTCCAGATGACTGATGATCTTGGAAATCGTGCCAAGGTCAGCAGGTTCGTCCACACTCTCGAACGCCTTCACAATTGCGTTCATGATTTTGTCCAACGAGAAGCTGTCTTTCGAGCCGTCTCGCTTCGTAATGGTAAAATTACTAATTTCCATTGTTCTTCTATATTAGTACTATTATAATATATGTGTATATGTGTATTAATTTTGCAAAAGATTGTTGTTCCATTTTGCCCAACTCCTGTGAAGCCATCCCACACTTTTCATCCTCTCTTTCTTATGTCTTTTTTCTCACTTTTGGACAACTTTTTGTTTTTCGTAGTTCAACCTCTTCTTTATTCATCAACTCGTAACTATCTATCTATCAGTTGTTTTTCATTTTCTCTCTCCTTGCAAAGTTTTCCAAAACGGGAAACTTTTTCATTTCAGCCCTTCCAAAAGTTTCCCGTTTTAGGGAACTTTTTTCGGATGCAAAGATAGGAAATTATCTTAACTTCCAAACAATAATAAGACTTTTTTTTCAAAAAAACTCAAAAAAAATTGTTTTTCCACTCCCCTACCCCGTCATTTGTACATTTCACTCCCGTTTTCTCCAGTTTCATCCCCACTCTGCCCTCCTCCTACCTTGTTCCTTCTCTTTTTTCACCTGCTGATTTTCAGTTCTTTGTATATATGATATTATGTAAATCCGTTATTCCCTTATATCAATATATTAAATATAACGAAATAACGTTATATCCGTTTAACGATATATAAATATATATGATATTCCATTATTACAATTATACCGATTAAAGATAATAACATAATAACATTATATACGTTATAACGATACTATTGTTATATGTTATTATCGTTATACCTTTAATACGTTAATATAGTATTATTGTTATCCCATTGTAACGATATATATGTAATAACAATAAAACAATAATACTTATATATCATATATACGAAATACCGAAATAACAATAAAGCAACAAAACGAAATACTCTTTATATAGCAAAACAGTTTGGTCTTAATATGGAACAACGATTCATTATATAGTCGAATGTCGTTGGTTCTTATCAACAGATGGTAGTGTTACACATGAAGAAAGTGTTTAGGTTTCTTTGGTGAGTAGGGTAGGGGAGTGTTACTTGAACCCTAAACACGTAATCCGTTGATTGTCAAATGTCGCCTTACAGCGCGAAATAACACGCGCTGGAAGAACGAAATATTTCGCGCTGGGTGCGTGAAATGACATGCGCACGGTGCGGACGTAGGGGGAAAAATTGAGTCTGTAAATAGGGGTAGGGTAGGGGAGTGTTGTCGAGATGAAAGTGTTTTCGCATTGTCCCACATTCACAACCTCTGAATCGATGTCGTCGACCTCGGTGCATCGATGTCGACGATGTCGGCAAACCGACGTCGACGATGTCGATTTTAAGGTTGTTAGTGAAATTATGGCTCACTCGTAAACACCTGTGTCTGTCTTAAACAAAAACGCTCTCAAGTAATAAAACCACAGATTTATCTGATTTAACAGATTTATTTACCCCAATTATGACAGATTCAGATTTCCGCTTTCTTGGCGAAAGCCCATCCCGATGGTTGCAAGAGCCGCGCGAGGCTCTCATCCGAGTAATCAGAATCAATCCGCGTAATGGCTTACCAATCTGTTTAATCAGATCAATCTGTGGTTGAAAATTAAATAATTCCGTTCACATCCGTTCAATCCGCTCAATCGTTCCGCAGGAACTTGTTTATAAAAGACATACCGCTTCGCGATGATTAAGCAGATTAATCGGATTTATTTACCCCAATTATGACAGATTCAGCTATAGGTGGGGGTAAAATCATACCCAATGGTACCTTGTGGCCCGTGCGTTTCCGTGAGAAGAAATCAAGGGCGTCTTACAAAGTCCCTCAATGAGGGTACGCACTTGTTTCTGCGTCAGAATGCTGTTGAAAGCCTCTACAAAGTCGCTCATGGAAGCCTCGCCGTTGCGTCGTATCACATTATAGACAGTTTGGATATGACTGATGTCGTATCGCTGGCTGGTAGTCCTAACATGGGGCTTATATAGCAGATAGCGAGAAGAAAGGACATAACCGAAGTATGAATCCTCGATGATCAACCCCATCTCCAGCAGTTTGGGACAACAGTCCTTGTATGCAGCCTCAATGTTCCCTTTCCAGATGTAGTGAAGTGTCAACCAGTCGAATGCGTTTAGCTTGCTCTCAAGCTCCTGTTGATGACATATATCCTGAGCAAAGAGATAGAAAGCATCATCTGGAATCTCACCATAGAAGCGTAAATCCACCTGATAATCGTCTGAATAGGAGTAGTCGGGAAGTGGCTTGCCCTCCTTGATGCAATTGGTGAACATAATGTCAACGCCTTGTCCGCTACGCTCTATCAGCCCCGTTTTCTCTATCACCTCTGCCATCAAACGGCTACGTGGCGAACTGTTGACGGTCAGAATATTACTAAGGTTCACACCGTATGGGAACCCGCCAGGGTTGGAAATCTCCACCATATCGGGATATAGGTGTATGAAGATGTCTGACCCCATCTGCAGACTGCGGTGAATCATGGCATTGATAAGAGCCTCGCGTATTGTTTCCTTGTTAAAGGCAGGACAGTCGAGGATGCGCGGCAGGTCATTGACGTGCAGAAGAGGATTGCAGGCGGGCTGGTCGATGTACTCCCAAATCTTTTCGATGGCGATAAACAGCGGCAGACGATATTCCTGACGGGCACTATAGCGCACCTGGCTATGGTTGTTCCGGTATTCTATCACGACATTGGCCTGTGGCAGATAGCGGTTGATGGCTTCCGATTTACCCAACAGAAGAAGAGTTGCGTACTTCAAGTTGCCATTATCATCAATCAAAAGCAAGTCCTTTAGTAACTGATTCAAAGGAACGGTTGTAGCATCAGGCCGTTTCTGCTTGTCGGCAATGAGACGGCGCATGTTTTCTATGGCCTCTGCGTCGAGGTCGTTCAAGGTTAGACCTTTGCATACACGGGATGAGAAATCTGGGTCTTGCTCGGAAATGACGGAGAAGTATTCGGCATCGTCCATCTCACGCAAACTTTCACCAACTCTCATCAATGGAACCCCCTCGAATCGGAGTGCCTTGCCAACTGGACGTGAAGGGACGTTGATGACAAGCACACGACGCTGTTTTTCATCGTATAGTTCCTCTGTTCGGACACGAATATGGAGACGCTCATATATTTCGTCTTCAAGATTGCCAGTCTCGTTTACAGCAAAGTCGCTACCCACGACCTTATGGGGACGGGCATCGGCCATGCCAAGAACCAGCCGCCCGCCTCTTTCATTGGCCAAAGCAACTACATACCCTAATACACAATGTCTTCGGTCACGAGGATCTGTCTTCTGACCTCCTGCGAACGGATAATTGTGTTCTGCCTTCTTAAACTCCACATGATCTTCACGTTCACTGAGTTTCTGCAATTCTTCTATCGTACTCATTGAAATCTCTATATCTTTAGTGCAAACTAATTTCGTACAGTTTCACGATGCAAAGATACAACTATCATTTGAATTGGGCAAGATTTTACAAAACAATTCTTCAAAAAAGACGCGTTTTTGGTGTAACTACCTGTATATTAAAGGGCTAATTTGCCAATTTAATACTTCTTTTATTGGTAAGAAGAGTCTCCGAGCACTATTCTGCTTTACCTTTTAAGTTGACTAAATCCGTGCCTTTTCCAACCTCTTTGAGTCTATTCGTACCTGATAACATCTTCTCAACGCCACTACAAAATCGTTGGAACGATAAAATCACTTGCCGTGTCCTTAGTTTGTTTTGAATTATTAACCGACCCTGTAACACTTTACTTAGCGCAACCGAGGTGGGAGCTTTGCCCCAAGCACCTTCGGCGATTTGTCGCAATAAAGCGACTTGCTTTTATGCCGAACTGACATAAAAGTGACATAATCCATGCAGTTTTCTGCATTAAATCGGGAGATGTTTGTTTGGTTTTATCAAAAAGTCGTATCTTTGCCGTGGCAAGATATGTGTGAGTGTGACTAACCTAAACCAAACAAACAAAATAAATAACATCTTTTATGAATAAGACTATTACTTATTTAGTGGGAATGCTGTGCTGCCTGCTGCCGCTGACGGCTGGGGCACAGACAACGTACACGACGAAAGGTCTGTCGAAGAATCCTGACAAGTTCCTCGGTAACATCACGACGGGTTACCGGATGGATCCGGGCGGTATCAGCGAGAAGTACTACCAGTTGTGGAATCAGGTTACGCCTGAGAACGAATCGAAATGGGGTTCAGTCGAAGGCAGCAGGGGCAACTTCAACTGGGGTAGTGACACACCTTTCAATTATGCCAAGCAGAACGGCTTCACCTACAAGTTCCATGCCTTGGTGTGGGGTGCCCAATATCCCGACAGGTGGTTTAATGAGAGCCTGCCGCTCCCTGAGCGCTTCAACGCCATAGAGAACTGGTTCAACAAAGTGAAGTCACATTATCCCACATTGCCCATGATTGATGTGGTGAACGAGGCTGTCGGCATGCACCAGCAAGGCAACCCATTGATGAAGTCATCGTTGGGTGGCGGCGGTAAGACTGGCTATGACTGGCTCATCAAGGCGTTTGAGATGGCTTACGAGCGTTTCCCGAACTCCATCCTCATCTACAATGACTACAACACCTTCCAGTGGGACACCGACAACTATCTGCAGCTGGTGCAGGCATTGCGTGACTCGGGTGCTCCGATTGATGCCTACGGAAATCAGTCGCACGACGTCACCGACATCAGTGTTGACAAACTGCGCGACTCCATGAACAAGCTCCAGAGCGGGCTGAAGATGCCGATGTACATCACCGAGCTGGATATTGACCAAGCAGATGATGCCAAGCAGAAGGCGCAGTACGAGAAGATTTTCCCCATGATGTGGGAGGCTGACTATTGTGCAGGTGTCACCATTTGGGGTTTCATCCATGGTTCCACATGGGTGGACAACTCAGGTCTCATCAAGAACGGTAACGACCGTCCTGCCATGACTTGGTTGCGTCAATACATGAAGACCGAGAAGGCAAAGACCGCCAAGAGCCCGTTCCCCGGCATGAAGAAGCGTGTGGGCGTGTATATCAGACCGAAGGATTACAAGGTGGCTAAGGGAGATGTGCTGCCCATCAAGGTGCGCACACACATCACCACTGATGCCAAGGCTGAAAAGGCTGACATCGCCATCGAGAAAGTCGAGCTGTATGCAGGCACCGAGCTGATTTCCACCATGGAAAAGGAGCCATACATTGCAGAATATGCCGTTCCGGCAACGGCAACCACAGGAAACACAACTTTGAAGGCAATTGTTTACACCAACGACGGCAATCAGTATGAGCGTTATGCACGTGTCAATGTGTTGGGTTCCACAGAGAAGCGCGCACCTTATAAGGGTGAGCCCGTGGAACTGCCCGGCACCATCCTGAGCAATGAATACGACAAAGGTGCATCAGGCGTGTCTTACAGCAATGGAGTAGGGCGCAACGGCACCACAGCCACGAAGGACGATGGTTGGATGGAATACACCGTCGATGTGAAAGAGCCAGGCTTGTATGCCTTCGACATGGAGGTGGCATCCCCGAATGCAGGGGGCGTGTTCCACCTGTCTGAATATGGATTTGACAACCTCACCTACTACACCAATTTCGTGGAGGTGCCAGCCACTGGCGACAAGGACACTTACCAGAGTCTGCACGGCGTGTTCAGGGAAGAACTGACAGCTGGACGCCACACCCTTTGCTTGAACATCGACAAGGGCGGCTTCTACATCAAGAGCATCACGCTCCGTCCTTATGAGCAGAACAAAGATATCACAGCCAAAGTGACTGCCATCTCAGCCACATCAGTGTCTGTCGGAGACCCTGTCACCATCGACGTGACAGCCAGTCTGCCCAGCACTTCCACCGCCTCCATTGCCGAAGTGAAGGTCTATGCCAACGACCTCCTGATTGGCACCATGACCGAGGCGCCATACACCTTGGAATATGTGCCGGCTGCAAGAGGCACCTACACCATCACAGCCATTGCCACCGATACAGAGGGCAAGGAGAACAAATCAACCACACAGAAGGCATTGAAGGTCAAAGGTCTTCGTTCGCCATACGCAGGCACACCCATCAGTCTTCCAGGCACCGTCGAAGCAGAGAACTTCGACAAGGGTGGGGAAGAGGTCACCTATCACGATTCCAACACCGATGCTGAAGGCGACGGCAACTCCTACCGTTCCGATCATGGCGGCGTGGACATCAAGAAAGTCAGCGGGGTGGGGCACACCATCGGTTTCACCCATACGGGCGAATGGCTTGAATACACCGTCAATGTGGAGAAGGCTGGCATCTATGAATACGATGCCTATGTGTCTTCTGGCACGACAGGCTCATCCTTCAAGATGTCGATAGAGACAGATGAGGCTTCCAAGGCACTTAGCGAGACCATCTACGTTCCGCAGACAGGCGACGGCAACTGGAACAACTATGTGCCAGTGCATGGACGCACTCTGATCTCTCTGGCTGAGGGCGAACACGTCCTTCGCATCAATGTGACAGGCGATTCAGGTGACATCGACAAGGTGGTCTTCAACCACATCGAGGTGAACAATGGTATCAGTTTCTCTGTCAAGTCCAATCCCACAGCAGCCACGGTGAATGAGAATGCCACATTGCTGGCAACCACCACTGCCACCAACCTCCAGAGCGTTCGCTTTTACGTGAACGACTGCTTGATTGGCACAGTCAACGAGGCACCTTATGAGATGACCTACAAACCTAAAGCCAAGGGCTCCTACAATGTCACTGCCGAAGCCATCGATGCCGACGGCAAGTACTCTAAATTAGCCAAGTACACCCTGAAGGTGAACAACAAGCGCACTCCATACAAGACTGCACCAGTCTCCATCCCTGGCATCATCCAGGCAGAGAACTTCGACAAGGGTGGGGAAGGGCTGTCTTTCCACGACGCTAATTCCGATGCCGAGGGCGATGCTTCCTCTTACCGCAGCGATGCTGAGGGTGTTGACCTCGTGAAGGGCAACAATGGCACGGTGATTGGCTACACCGCCGCGAACGAGTGGCTTGAATACTCCATCAATGTCACCGAGGCAGGCAAATACTCCTACGAGGCAACTGCTTCTTCAGGCGTTACCGGTTCAGGATTCCGCATCAGTCTTGTCAACGAAAACGGAACCCTCACCACACTTGCCAATGTTTCTGTGTCACAGACAGGCAACAGCGACTGGAGCACCTACAAGACCTTCACAGGCAACTTCCTCAAGGAACTCCCTGCCGGCAAGCAGATTCTGCGCTTCACCATCACAGGAGCCAACTGCAACATCGACAAGGTGAAGCTCATCTGCACCGAGCCAAATGCCATCAACGAGGTCACTCCTGAACTGACACCACTCAATGGCAGAAAAGTCATCGAGAACGGTCAGCTCATCATCTTCCGCAACGGCAAGAAGTACAACGCACTTGGCGTGGAAGTGCAGTGATACTTGTGACAGACCACTACAATACATAAATGGAGCGCCCTCTCCCGATTGCAAGGAGAGGGCGCTTCATTTGTCTTACAGCCCATCATTCATTCCATGTGGACAAATGACGGTTCATAAATGCCACCCGTACCTGTTGGGGCAACCGAGGTGTCGAACGTAGTCCAATTGATGGTGAAGATGCGATGCAGCGCTTCGCTGTAGTACGACAGCTGGATGTTTACGCCAGCATCGTTCGAAGCAATGATGAGTGGAAACTTCCATTGGTCGCCGACCTGCTTGGGGGTGGTCACGCCACGCACCTCTCCGTTGACAGAGGCGCACATCATATCGGTGGCTGAGGCATAGGTCTGCAAGATGTCCTGCAGCTGTACTTCAACCACCATAATCTGTTCGTAGTGGTCGTAGTTGGGCACCTGCCAAGTAGGGCGAGCATCTGAGCCCCCTGCGACACGTTCAGTTCCACCGTCGTCGTCAGATGAGCATCCCCATGTTATGAAGCCAATCACCATGCTCAATAAAAATACTTTTGTTTTCATATCCTTGAAATCTGTAGTTGTTTGTTACTTGATCACCTGAACCTTTCCATTGTAGATGTAAAGTCCAGCTTGTGTCGGCTTTTGTGGCAACAGAATGCCTGAGAGGGTGTACCAGTTTCCGTCTTGTGGCATCGTGCTGATGGAAACGAAGTTGATGACGGTTGGCTCAGCCGGTGTTCCGAGCAGTTGGTTTGCCTCATAGCGTATGCCGCTCTTCGTCGTGACGACAGGCTCACCGTTGCGTTCCATCACGAACTGGATGGTCTCTGCGTTTCGGGTGTCGGTGCCGATGGACAGATAGTAGTTCTGTTCGTCGTCTGCCACCGCTTCATCCATTCGCTCACCACCGAGGTATGCCACAAGTTTGTCACCTTCCTCCACATCAACGCCACTGACGCTTGCCACTATGTTCATCGTTGTGGCAGAATTCACGGTGCTTGGAGTTGCCAGCCTGGTGTTCTGGTAGCGGCTGTCGGAGTAGTAACTCGGGTAGTAGAACGAGACGCTGTCGGCGGCGAGTCGTTTCAGCATATAGCCCTTGCCAGCCTCCATATACTTCAGGTCTCCCTTCCAGATGATGCCGTTGGTGGTCTTGGTTGCCACAGCAAACGCATCCTGCGACTTCACCACGTCGCCTTCGCTGGCTTCGTCGGCATAGGCGTTCATGGCTTGTGCCAGCGGCAGGTTGAGTTTCTGTGTGTAGCCCAGGCGGTTCCAGTTCTGGTGTACGGTCACAG
Organism: uncultured Prevotellaceae bacterium; assembly: GCA_900315745.1. Lineage (GTDB taxonomy): Bacteria > Bacteroidota > Bacteroidia > Bacteroidales > Bacteroidaceae > Prevotella. Next base: position 19,427 of record ONAG01000015.1, on the reverse strand, counting down.
AGAAGAAGCCTGCACTGTATCCTTCAAGATAGACAGTCTTGTCACTCATCGAATAGATCTGATACATCACGGATGCGTCGATGTCGATGGGTTGGTCCTCGCTGTCCCACTTATAGCCGCGTGGAGCGGTTTTATCCGGGTCGCAGGTGTATTGCTTCGTGTCGGTGCCGTCAACCGTCGTGATCTTGTCGCCGGCTTCCCAGATGGTGGAGTTGTCCAGGAAATATCCCACGGTGGTTCCATCCGCTGGTATCACGTTGAAACTTACCCAGTTCCATCCCTTCTTCAGTTTGATGGTCTGCATGTCGTAGAACTCATTGACCAAGACGACAGGGTTGCTGGCGCTGCCCACCATGGCATCCTTCTTGAAGACGAATAACGTATTGTCTGCTTCCTTCAGCGTGTGGATGTTTCCTGTCGAGGCATCGAAGAACTTGAAGTGCAGGTGCTCCTCGTCATTTCCGTAGATGGTCAGGTAGGCAAGTGCCTCGTTGACATTGGCAGTGTTGTCAATCTCGATGTGTGCCACTCCCAGGGTCTCAAGGTTCTCGTTGAACACACCCACGATGTCCTCTGGCGAGTCAGCCACCACGCCGTCAATCTTCACCCGCGCCACCATCATCATGGTCGGGCAGTTCTGTTTCCGTTCGTCACTGACTGTCCAGTCAGGCTCTTCGCCGCGCACATTCAGAGTCAGCGGAAGGGGTTCAGACATGTTGTTTTCACCCATCAAATCAATCTGCTCATTATACGTGCCGATATTAATGTAGGGTGAAACAGTGAAGGTGATGGTTTGTTTGCCCAACGCGTTGATGACGCCGCTGGTCTGCGATGCAGTGATCCATATAGGCAGATCTTTCAGTTCGTAACTCTGGCGCTCAGCGCTCTGGTTCATGATGGTTGTCTCTAAAGTTACGCCCTCGCCATAGGCAAGATCTTTGCTTATGTTGCTCACATCCCATCGCAATGGATTGCGATAGACATAGACGTTCATTGTCACAGGGCTTGACATCAGGTTGCCTTGCAAGTCGGGAATCTCCTTCACAGTGAGATAGACATTGGTCTTCTCGATGGTGTAGTCGGGTTCCTTGATGTTCACGAGTAGTTGATTGCCATTCGCCACATAACTGAAATTCAGGTTATTCAGCTGCGAGTTGCTCACCATTGGTGCATAGATGTTGCGGTCCACGAAGTCAGGGTCAATGTCGTTGATCAGCGTGTCCCGACGTTCCACGATGTTCCCTTGGTTGTCCTTGTAGCGCTTAATGCTGATGCCGGTGGGCTCCAACCGCAAGGTGTTGTCGTCCATCCTCTTGGAACGCCCGAAGTCCAGATATGCCATGAGCGAGCTCACCGTACCTGTCGGAGTATGGGTGGCGAACTCACTGAGGAGTTTCACTGGCAGAACACTCTCAAACATGCCCACCTCGTCGATGTTACCGGTCATCACGTTTGTCGGTGTGTTCTTGTCCACATAGGTGGCACCCAGCGCAATGTGGTCACCCGCTATTCCGCCTATACTGTCGGCAGGAAAGGCGTCTACCTGTTTTTGATCGACATAGACGTTTGCCAAGTTGCGTGAACGGGAAACGGTCAGGATGAAATGGTGCCACTCGCCATCGCTGACGTAGGCCTCTATGTTCTGCTGCAAGCCTCCTGAGCGTATGTAGAGATTACCATTGTTCGTACCGATATTCAACTGGTCTTCTGCGCCCTCAATTTTGACTTCCCGTGTGGTCACTCTCGTTTCGTCCTTTTCTGATTCATCCCTCTCTGTAACAGTTTTAGTGGCGACTGCCTCACCATTGGAGAAGAGTGTGGCATTTTTAGAGTTGGTGCGGAACCAGAATGTCAGCGTGTAGTCGTGCTGTTTCGAACGCATGAACTTGTCGGGTTTCAGGCGCAGTCCCTTCTTGCCGTCCAGCTTCATGGATATGCCTGCAGGGCGTTTCCAGTTAGTGAACACCAACATGAGGTCGTTGCTGCCGGATGCTCGGTCATAACTGATATTGCTTGCACCCTCGTTCAGTCGGTAGTAGTCCACGAGTCCGCTCTCATAGCCCGACAGTTGTTTCTTGCCGTATTCATCGAGTTCTGCCGATGTCATGGCGCGGTTCCACAGACGGAATTCCAGCATGTCACCCTTGTACATCATGTCTTCATTCCAAAAATCGCTGCCCAGATACAGGTAACTGCTGTTCTCGTACTTGCCTGTCAGTTCCTTGCTGCCTATCTGTTTGCTGCCGTCGAAGAACGAGACTGTCATGTTCGTGCCGCTTTGGTCGAGCACGTATGCCACTTCATGCAGTTGGTTGTTGAAGTTGACAATAGAGTCCGACACAACCGTCTGGTTGTTCACCTTCGCCATCAATCGGCGGTCGGCAGTCAGTCCGAACATCACGCCATTCTCCTTGCCACCGTGCATGAACGCACCCATGTCACCCTTGTCGGTGGCAGGATTCAGCATCAAATCCACGGTGAAACTCTTGTTCGACAGGTTTCTGCTGCCTTGGGAGATGGCTATCGAGCGCTTGCCATCGAAGGTGAGCGATGTCGAGGTGGAAATGTCGTTGTTGGTGGGTGAACCTAAGAGTTCGAAGTTGTTGATCTTGCTCAGGTAGTTGCCTGCAATGGGTTCCGAGAAGGTGATTTTCAGGTCGTCACCGATGCTGAGGATGCCGTTCACCGGTTCTGGTGTGCCGAAGAGTTCCGGCAGGCGCGTGTCCTTGATTCCTTTCAGCACGGGTGACATACCGGTCAGGAATCCGTTGCCGTGGCGGCAGTAGTTCACTGCCCGCAGGTCATAATACTGCTCCACGGGGTCCACTTCGCCGTAGAACTTGGCGATGATGGTTCCGTTGTTAGGAATGGTGTCGGTCATGCCGCTTGCCCTTTCACGCAGCGAATCGTTGGCATAGTAGGAGCATACGTTCACCCAGTCCTTGTCGCCCTGTGTCGAAAGTTTGTACTGCAGTTCGATGTGGTCGAAGCCAGGCTCGTTGGTGTTGAAGCCGTCGATGCGCACTGGCATGTACCACCCCTGTCGCTTACCGTCGTAAGGGCTTTCGGTGTTCATCACCCAGTTGTTGCTGGGCGAACTGATGTTCACCTTGCCGGCAGTGGGCACAAAGTGAGCCGAGAATTTGGTGTCGAAGACACGATTCATATCCTCAGGGTTGAAGAGGCACAAGGTCAGGTCGTTGTAGTCGAACGCCGTGCCGGGGTACACTTCTATTTCCTTGGTGAAAACCATGATGTCGTTATTTTCGTCACGGAAGGGGTAGAGCGTGATGTTCACACCCTGCGAGTTGATGGGTGTGCCGTCCACAAAGACTTTAGCGCCATCGGGGTTGCTGCTTGCCAACAGGAAATAGTTGAACGTCATGGAGGCTTGCTCGGGATAGTCCGTCTCGTTGGCGATGTGCAGTTTGAAGCGTGCCGGCTGGTCGAAAGGCACATTGCTCTTCACTGGCTCGTCAATCCAGATGCGTGGCTTGTCAACAGGAACGGTCGCCACGTCGAGCACGGCGCCAGGCTGGTACCACTTCGTCTTGCGCTCATCCTCGTAAGGCTCACAGGTCACGCCGCCACGTGTGCGGAAGACGAAACTGGAATAGACTTTCTCGTTGTAGCCTACGTAGGTCAGCGGGTTGCTGCCCAGACTGCCCGTGCGCACCTTCTCCAGCATCTCGTAAGAGATTTTGTTGTAGGCAGTGGCGGTGGTGTCCACCGTGTAGACACTGCCAGTGCGGTAGGCATCCACGGTCAGGCTCGATTTGCTCGCCAGTCCCAACGTGAAGCCAAACTTCTTGCTGTTGGTCTTCGACGTCGTGTTCTTGTCGTGGACGCTCAGGGAAAGGGCAGGCGTGATGGTGAATTGGAAGTAAGAGCCTCCCGTCTTTATTTCAATGGTATTAACGCCGTTTTGGGAGCTTTCCTTTTTCTCAGGATCGTGGTTGGCATTCTGTCCGCTTATTTCGAACAAATGCTTGCATTTATCAATAAAAGTTTTCAGTACACCGATTGTTCCGGAGGTCACCTGACTCAGGTCGTCGATACCTGGGTAATGCAGATAGCGCGATTCGTTGTCGCTCACCGAGAAACTTTCGCTGTATTGGATAGAGGATGCACCGCCATCGATGGAGTAGCGTTTCACCAGGTCATTCGGAGTCACAGCCAGTTTTTCCATCTCGTTCTTTGCCAGGAAGCCAATCCACCGTTTCACGGTATTGTTCAGGGCACTGATGCTGTCACCCGCATAGATTTTGTTGTTCTTGGGGAATATGGTGGTATAACTGAAGCCGTAGGATTCATCGTTCTCATCCACCGTGCTGATGTAGGTGGTGTAGCCTTTTTTGTCCGCCAGTTGCTGGGCATAGTCGGTGCTGGTGCCCACGGGCAGCAGCATGGAGTTGCGGAGATTGATGAGGTCAGGCAGCAGTTCGGTCTCGACAAAGTGCTGCGAGTGGATGAAGGTGCTCTGCAGACGTGGACCGACAGCCATCACTTCGTCGCGGACAAGATAGACGGGTTTGCCGTCGGGGTCGGTGCCCTGGGCAAGCACCTTCATGGTGCCGGTGGGCACCTTAATGGTGGCTTTGTTGCCTAAAGCGTCCTTTGCCTCGAAACTGCCGCCTTCGTGAGTCTTCAGCAGTTGATAGAGTTTCTCGGGGATGACGCGCACGGCGATGGCATCTTCCACCACCACCTCGTCGGTCATGCCGATGAAGAGGTCTGCTTTCGGACCTATCCACTTCTGGCCTGTGCGGGTCTGGATGCGCTCCGTCACGTCGAAGTTGTAACTGTAGGTCCAGCCTGTGCCAAAGTTGGTGATGGCATCGATGGCAAACACATTCTTCTTGGAAGTCTCCATGATGGTGCCTGCTTCTGTGCCAGCCACAGCCAACTGCGGCACAATGACGGTGCCGTTGTAGATATTGGCATTTTCACCTTTGTTCAGTGCGAACTTGACGCCGGCTGAGGCATTCAGGTCGAACGTGTAGCCGTAACTCAGTTTAGAGCCTTCCTCGATGTATGCCGACGAACCGGAACCCGGTGGGTCGCGCAGAATCTCGAACAGGTGGGGCTCACCAGCCATCACGCCCTTGCGTCCGTCCGTCTTGGGCGTGGATGCCATCACATAGCCGCTCATTATCTTGCCATTGAGGGGTTTGATGTCGAAGAAACTGTTGTCATACTCCAGGGTGATGGACACGTTCTTCAATGCCGACTTGCCCGTGAGCAGGAAGTTCTTGTTGTCGGGTGTGAAGACATAACTGCCGCCGCCGTTCTCGTCCAGTTCCACCGTTGTCTGCTCGTTCTTGCTCAGCATGGCGTTCTGGATGGTCACGCACCCGCCGTTCAGGTTGACAATGTCCACCTGGTTGTTCGGCTCGTTGTTCCAATAGTATTTCTCACATGCCTGAAGAATCCAGCCGTAAGGCGTGCCAGCCATGAACACAGGGTATTCGAAAGCGTAGGTGGCGATGCTGTCGCCGTTCTCCAGTTTGCGGTAGTACCACGTTGCGATGTCGTAATGATTGCCGATATTGTCGGTCGAAGTGATTTGCTTGGTGCCGAAATACTGCTCGTCGCGGGGGTTGAACTGCTTCACATCCACGTCGGGAACAGCGTGGTAGATGCGGTTGTACACGCAGGTGTCACCATCGACGTTAAACGTGAGGTCGAGCGTCTCGCCCACCTTGCCCTGCTGGAAGAGGGTGGCGTAACCTTGTGCCGAGACTTCGATGACCTTGTACTTGGCAGGGTGGAGTGCCACCTCGTATTCGCCCGTATTCTGGTCGGGACGGATGGTCAGCGTGTGGCGTGTGACGTTCACTTGGGTGGTGTCGCCTTCATTCAAGCCGAATGCCACTTTATAGTCGGCGCTCTTCACCGTCTCGTCATTCTGCTTGCGGATGAGCCACGAGGTGTTGTCGCCCTCCAGTTGCATGACGATTTTCAGCGAGTCGCCCAGGTTGTTCTGCGACAGCGAGCGTCCCAGCGGCTTCGTGCCTTGGATGTCGCCACCCACCACGCGTCCGTGGAGCACCACCGTCGTGGAGTCCCACAGAAAGACGCCAGCCACGTTCTTCACGAAGTTATACTGGGTGCTGTCTTTCACGGCGTCCTTGTTGATGAGGTAGCCGTTGTTGGCAAAATGGTGTCCTTCCTTCACAGCCTGCACGGAGTGTGCCCCTCGAGGAATGCTCAGTTCGAAAGCACCCTGCGTGTTGGTGGTGATGAGGTGTTGGCTGGCATCGTGCATCAGTTGTCCGTCGAGTTTGAACGATACGCCCGGAACAGGAATGGAGGTGTCGCGGTAATAGACGTTGCCGGAATAGATATAATAGGTATCGAGGAAGAAGTTGAAGTCCTGCTTCCAGTTCGAACTGGTCGTGAAGTTCACCTCGCCATTGGCGTTGGGACCGGTGAAACTGCCAGCATCGCCAGAGGATATGGCCGTGACTTCATACTTGCCGTTGGTCTGATAGGGCAGTTCGCGGAATGCGTAATAGCCATGATCGTCGGTTTTTGTTTTGTAGATACTGTTGGCGCCCGATGCCCCAGAGATGGGCTTGCATTCCATGGCGACGCCTGCCATTGCCGTACCGTCCGCCATGCGCACATAGCCTTCAACCAGACCTGTGACCTTGCATTGGCCCGTGCGGGTCATGCTCTCCACATGGGAGCCTTCGCACTGCCACACGCTCTCCACACGGTAGTCGTATGCCTGTTGTGCCAGCACCGTCTTGTCCTCGTAGGACATCTGTTCCAGGTTGGTGGCGAGGGTGTCGGTGAACAGGGCTTTTTCATCGTCGGTGTGCTTGCGTCGCAGCACTCGGAAGAAGTCGTGGTCGCCTCCAGAGGTCTTCCACACCAGTTGCACGCTGCTCTGCTTGGTGATGGTTTCCAACGATGTGATGCGGTCGTTGTTCAGGAAACGGTAATTTTGCAGGTCGCCTTTGTCCGCCTTCTGCACAGGCACCACCAGGGTGTCACCGTCATACCCGTTGAATTTCAAAGGCGAAGAGTCGCGGATGACCAGCAGGTCGAACGAGTACTCCACACACTTGCGTGTCAGTTCCTGTGTGAACGCATGCTTCGTGACGGCGTCGGTGGTGGAGAGATCGGCAATCTTCTGCTCCACGCCCTTTTCGCCTTGCATGTTGATGCGCAACTGCAGTTTGGCGCGTGAGTCCCATAGTGCTACGGCGAAGGAAGAAGGCTTTATCTTGGGTGTGAGTTGCCCGTTGTCAATCTGCCACTCATCGCCAAGGGTCTCCTGCAACTGCTGGACTGTCCAGCCTGCCACGCTGTTCGCATCCGCCAAGGACTCCATCGGCAGTGTCTCCATGACGGGCACCGCCTTGCCACCGACGAGTTGCCATGTGCCGGCTTGGTTGCCGTTCATCAGGTTCACCACTTCGTTCTGGTCGATCTTGTTGTAATAGTTCACATCGCTCCAAGCGTGCTGGGTAACGGTGAAACTGGAACCGTTGGTTCCCCATTTGTTCCATTGGTCGGTACCAGAATTATAATTGATGCAGTAAAAACGCCAATAGGCTCTGGGGGGGTCGCCGCAATCATAGACACGGGTGAGATGCCAGGAGCCTCCGTTGCACCATCCGATGATTTCACCTGCATACGAATTAGGGGCATTGTTCGTGATGATCAAGCCATCGAAACGGCAGTCCTTCATATACACATGGGCAAGGTTTGAATGGCCGATGATGCCGCCGGCATGGGTCTTTGTGGCAGTCACCTCTGTCGAAACCCATACGCGTTCAACGTTGAGGGTGACATCAGAACCGGAGCAATAGCCCACAAGTCCGGCGGTGTGCATATCACCCTTGACCGTGCCTGTCAGGTGCAGGTTCTTGATGGTGGTGTTGCCCGTCACATGACCGAACAGGGCGATCTCACTCAAGCCGATACCACTGATGTTGACATCGATCGTATGGCCGTTACCGTCAAAGGTGCCGGTGAATGTTGTGTTCAACGCCGCTGTATGCTTGATCTTGATGTCGGCATCCAAAACGGCATGTATAGGCTCCTTGCCGTCAGTTGCATCAATCATTTCCCTGAACTTCGTCCAGTCGCTTTCGCTGCGGATAGTGAGAAACTTTGTTGCGTAATCATGGATGGCATAACTGTTGATGACCGACAGTTTGGTTTCGTTTTCCATGCGTGCCCAGGTGTTGCAGCCTGTGACTTTGGTGCCGATGTGGTCGGGTGCGAAGATACTGTTGTCAATGGTTACGGAGCCGTATGACCAGCCCACGAAGCCACCGTTGTTGTAGCAATTAGCCCCTTCAAGAATGCCGTCAAACTTACAGTTGCTGAATGTTACACTGCTACCGTTGCTGCCCAATGCCACGAAGCCGCCGTTAGTGGCATCGCCATAGATGCTGCTGGTGAGCGTCATCGATGAGCGGCAGTTCTCTATGTTGACCGTGCTTCCTTCCACTACTCGGGCAATGAGGCCTCCGACAAACTTCTGGCTGGTGCTGATGGCGCCTGTCGTGTGCAGGTTGCGGATGGTGGCATTGCCTACATAGCGGAAGGGAGCCATGTGTAGTTCTTTCCAGTCCGATTTGTTGAAGGTGATGGTGTGGCCGTTACCTTCGAAGGTGCCACGATAGTAAGCACCTTCAGTCACTCCCACATGCTCACTGGTGGTGATGTCGGCTTCGAGTATGGCATTGATGTCCTTGGTGTTTTTGGCATCATTGATCATCACGGCAAACGTGTGCCAGTCCTGGGCATTGCGGATGACGAAAAATCCCTCGGGAACGATGTTGTCTTCGAGGTTGAAGGAGAACTGTGCCAGGTGCTGGTCGTCGTTCCACGTGTCGCTGCGTGTCACTTGGGCATTGTTCAGCGTGGGCAGCATCAGTTGTGTCGGCACCTCGCAGAAAGCATAGCCGGAGTTGTCAGCCCATTTCCACATGCTGGAGTAGATGCGGCGGATGCGGTATGCCACTCGCTGACCGGTGTAACTGTTCAGGAGTGTGTTGTCGGTCGTGGTGTATCTCGCCTTGCCTTGCTCATAGATGACATCACCCGAGATGGTGGTCCAGTTGGGGTCGATGCGTGCTGTGGAGCCGGTGACGATGCGCTGGATTTCAAAATTGTCGGCATCTGCCAAATCCTCCCAATCGGCGTTCTCCACTCCCCACGTCAGCACCGCCTCGCCCTTGGCGTTGATGCTGACCTGCAGGTTCTTCGGATGGTGGATTATCTTGGTGGTCTTTTTCTCCGACGAAATCTTTTGTGTCGGGGTGTTGCCTTCAGCATCCACCACGCTGGCGTCGATATACACGTCCTTCCAAGGGCGGTCGGCAGGGAGGTAAGCCTTGCCCACCAGCGTTTTCTCCAGACTCTTGCTGTAGGTCTTTCCCGTCAGTTGGTCGGTGTAGTGGAGGTCGGCAGACTTCACGCTGCGTGCGGTGATGCTGTAGGTGAGCATCAGTTCGTTGACGTGTTCGCTCTCCACCGCTATCATGGGGTCGTTGATCAAGACAGACACTTCGGGTGCTGCAGGACAATCCCACTTGTCGAGCAGTGTCTTGAAACTGCTCTTGTCCTTGTTGTCCGTCGGCACATAATAGTTGTAGTCGCGGTCTTCGATGTGTGCCCACATTTCGAATTTCAGTGTGTGCCCGCGGAGTTCGTAGGGCACTGTCCAGATGACGGTGGTCTCGAAGTAGTCCCTGCCACGGTCGCTGTTTGCCACATTGTAACTGACTTGCCCGCTGTTGTTGGTAAACGACTTGGTGCCTCCCTTGGTTTTGCCTGCCAGTTGGAAGGTGCCTGCCTGGAATGCCTGGATGAGCAGGTTTCCACTCTCATTGCGGCTGTTGATATTGTTATAGGTGGCAGCCTTCCAGTCGAAGAGGTTGCGCCTGCTTCCGCCATCTATCGTGACGTAAACGTGCCCCTCGCTGATTCCTTCGTTGAGAAACGAACTCCAGTATTGCGTCGGCAGCGTGAACTGGATGCGGTCTTTGTCAATCACCATAGCAGAATAGTTAGACTCTTTCTGCATGAAGTCGTCGGCTTTGGCTGTTGAAGTAAACAGTGCCAGTATGATGGCTATGCAAGCAAACTTGATGTGCAGCCACTTGTGATTTCGGTTTTGTGGTCGGTTCATTGTGTTTATCATTTTTTGGAGGTGAATATGTTCTAACATAGTTATATAGTTTGTAATTTAAGTTTGACTTCGTCGAACTGAAGGTTCGTATGCTTACTTTTGGTTGGAGATAGTGTAGGTTTAGAGTTTAGGGTTAAGAATTCAGAGTTGATTAAGTCTCCGTTGCAAATGTACATTTTTGACTTGAATAATACAACATTTCTTCTGAAAAAATGTATCGTTTTTTCAAAAAAATGCCCTTCTGTTTGAAAAAATTAAGAATAGGCAAGTTTTTTTGTTGAGCCCTAATCGGTCAATTAACAATAACTCCTTTAACACCTCCAACGTAGCTATGTTCTTATAGAAACAAGTTCCTATGTAACGTTTGAGCGTTTTTATGTAATTTTCCCTAACTCGTTGAGTGTCAATTATCGCCTTACAGCGCGAAATAATATGCGCTGGAAGAACGAAATATTATGCGCTGGGTGCGTGAAATGACACGCGCACGGTGCGCACGTAGGGGAATTTCGGTGATAAGTTCATTTTACTTCAGAAAGTTGAGTAATTTCCTTCATCTTCCGCAACGGCAAGAAGTACAACGCACTTGGCGTGGAAGTGCAGTGATACTTGTGACAGACCACTAAAATACATAAATGGAGCGCCCTCTCCCGATTGCAAGGAGAGGGCGCTTCATTTGTCTATCCATGAGCCTTGCACAGCTCACGGAAACATGTCACACAGAAAGCACAGATATTCACAGAAACATTTATTTTTTTGAACACGGATTTCATTCTTTCATTTTTTCATTCTTTCATTTTTAAAACATACCCCTTCGGGATGATTAAGCTGATTCAGCGGATTTATAGGATATATGGATTATTATTTTGAATGATTTTGAAAAGATTTGTATGATTTCCACTTGTAGAGTGTCCCTCCTTACGCCGCGCACGGCGTTATTTCTGTGTTTTCTGTGCTTTCTGTGTGAGCTACTTAGAGCCGTGCAAGGCTCTATAAAGAACATGTCACACAGAAAACACAGATATTCACGGAAAGATACCAAAAAAAAATTTTTTCTTTCCATTTCTTTTGTTTGTAGAGAAAAAGTCTGTAACTTTGCAAAAAAGAAGGAACACAATGAAAAAGAGATCGGAATACATTCAAATGATTTCCAAGCATGCAGATGAATTAAAAAGTATGTTTGGAATCCGTACATTGCGTCTCTTTGGCTCTGTTTCGCGAGATGAACAACATGAAGGAAGCGATGTGGATGTCTGTGTAGAGATGGAACCTCATGCATTTCTTTTGGTGCGTCTCAAGCGCTTCCTTGAACATCTGCTTGGATGTCCTGTCGATATAGTCAGAATGCACAAGCATATCAACCCCTATTTATTGCAAGAAATTGAGCACGATGGAATTTACGTCATCAGATAAACGTAACAGAACTCTCTCCATCAATCTTATAAAATTATTTTGAACGGTTACGCATTCATATAAATGATAATTCACATCCGCTTAATCCGCTCAATCGTTCCGCAGGAACTTGTTTATTAACGTGAGTTCGGTATAAGAAGTTGCGCCAAAAAGATCATGTTTTTTTATATTTTCACCTGTTTTTTTATATTTTTCTTTCGGCGGCTTGCCGCAATAAAGCATTTTCTTTTATACCGAACTGACGTTTTATTAAAACATTTCCCTTCGGGATAATTGGAGGTTCAAAAAGTGTCTTTCTGGCATGAAATGAACTTTTTTTGAAAAAAGATGCATTTTTTTGTTTAACTTTGCCATGTTCATTCGTTATATAGGTGAGATGACACCAAAAGAGTTCGAACATAAGGTGAAGGAAATGCGCACACAAGCATTGCGTGTGGCACATGGATTCGGCTTCTCCGAAGAGGAGGCTAAAGACGTGGCACAAGACGTGATGTTGCGGCTGTGGGCTATCCATGAACGCATCGGAGGAGATGACCCCGTGGAACGGTTGGCAAGCATTGCGGCACGTCACGCCTGCATCGACAACATCCGATTGCACCACAAGCAAGAAGACATCGAGCAGGTGGAAGTCATCGCCAAGGAACAGAACCAGCATGATGCACTCGAATACAAGGAACTGGAGCATTGGCTCTTCCGACAAATCGAGCAGTTGCCCGACACCTGCGGAATCATCCTGAAGATGCGGCAACTGGAACATCGGGAACTGAGCGAGATAGCCACCCTGCTCGGCATCACACAATCATCAGTGTCAACCCTACTGACAAGAGCGCGACACCAACTATTGGAACAACTAAAAAGGAGGAACCAACAATGAAAAGACATACACAAATGACAACACAAGAAGTGGAGCGACTGCTCCAACGTTTCATGGACGGCACTTCCACATTGGAGGAAGAGGCACAATTGGCAGAGTTCTTCCGCACCCACGAGGTGGCAGGTGAATGGGCAACCTACAAGGATATGTTCGCCCTGTTCGACGAGGGGAAGGTGGAAGTGGAAGAGAAAAAGGAAAGCATGGCTTGGTGGAAGTATGCAGGCATAGCAGCTGCCATCGCCCTGCTGTTGGGATTAGGCTTCTATTTCAACAGCCGGAACGATGAAAAGCCTCATCTCATCGCACAAGCAGACACCATCAAGAGTAATCCGCACACGGAGCAGAAACAAGTGGAGGAACAACCTCTGAAGCCTGTCGAGGAGAGGGTGGACAGCGTGAACAAGGCAAAGGAGATGCAAAGAATCAATCGCCCTCCCAAGACGTATATGGCAAAAATCACGAAAGAAACAGCAACAGTCCCCACAGATTCCATCATCTTCAGTGCGCCTCCCTATAAGGTTGCAGCCATAGAACCAGAAAAGGCTTCTGAGCCGGAAATCAGAGAGATTGACCCTGCTTACGAAGAGATGAAGCGGGCCATCAGGTCACGAGGCGAGGAAATGATCAGTCAAGTGGAACTAGCCATCAACATAGACTTAGACGACTATTAAACCCCAAGCAACAATATGACAAGAGCAATCGTCACCCTCATGGTCATGCTGGCAAGCCTCAATGCCTATAGCCAGATGAACCCCAAGATAGACAGTCTGATACAGCACTGCCTAAGGATGAAATTGGGCTCATCAGACTTTGACAAGAAGGGAATCTCTATCCGACGGTCTGGCGTCACCTACCATCTGGCAGACTTCAAGGACACCATCAACTACAGGAATGTAAGTGAACCTGAGCAGGAGCTCAAGGCCATGAAGGACGTGTGCCGTATGCTTTCCAAGGAGGCAAAGGAAAGCTATCTCTGGGAGAGTCATGAGGAAGACACGGATACGCTGATGTACCTGCTCACCCTCAACAACCCTACCTGCCGAGAGACGCTCAAACTGATGTACACGGACAAAAACGTCACCTTCGTCACGCTTGATGATGATGGAACCAGTGAGTTGAAGCCTAAGGGATGGTTTGAGTTTGAATATCATCTGGAGAACGGCGACAACAGCAGGAACCACTTCATTGACGTAGCAGAGATGAGCCGACTCATAGCCCCTCTGTTGGAAAACGATAGCATAGAACGGCACGACCTCTATATCCGTCACGACCAGACTTACCCCACCAAAGTGGATGAGTTGGAATATATCGGCCACGCAACAAACTCACGATTATGGTTCGACACTGAGACAAAGGGCACCCTGTACACTATACCGACCAAGGAGATGGAAGACAGGATTTATCATCAGTTGGGAAAGGTGATTGCCCAATACTACAAAGACCATCCGTATGACATTCACTTTGGGCTGAGCGTCATACCCCCAACCTATGACCAATGGAAATGGGAGGTGAATCTGGTTCGCAGTCAGGTTTATGATTACACCAAGAGGGAAGACACTCCACACGAATACCGCATCACATTCTATCCACCTGGCAATAAATGGGACGGTGTCTGCCGCATCTTGGTGGAGGAAACAGATGGCTACCTCTGGCTTCCCAAGGGTTGGCGGAATATGAAAAGCTGGATAAACGGCAAAGCTATCTACTACAAGAAGTAATCGTCAAGAAAGATGAACAATATGAAGAAGACACTATTGATCATACTCTGTTGCTGCCTCACCATAGGTATGCAGGCACAGACCACGAAGCTATTGCGAGAATACCAGAACCCCAAGATTGAGGGACTGCTGAACTATGCAGAATCTTTGGGGAGGGAGGTGACGGTCGTACACACGGGAGAGTATAAGCGTATGAGCTTCTTTGTGGAGAGATATAATGACTTCAGATATAAGATTGAGGGGAGGGACATTGATGACGATCTGCATGGGAAGCTCAATCAGGAGTATGATGAAAGGGAGAGAAAGTCGGTCTTGTTGATGGATTCGATCAGGAACACTTTCTCAGCTCTTCTTGATGAAGCCAGCATGAGTTATATATGGGAAGTTCATGAAGGAGGTGTGGATAGCATGTACTTTACTGTAGCATTGGGGAGCTATAGCAACAGCAAGGTGAAGGAAAGGCGAAGGGAGGACAGGGAAAGAGAGCTGGAGTATTCTTTTGCTCCTGAGATTCTCGCGTTCAAATATAGTCAACACGAACCTGGACATGTCCCCGCGACCTACCATTCAACCCAAGGAAGTGGATGGTTTGAATATAAGTTTCAACCGGAGGACGCCGACAGCAACAGGGTGGAGGTGGATATGAGGGAACTGATAAAGATCGTGGGAAAGGTGCTCAAGAAGAACAAGATGAAGTACCGTACACTGCATACGGAAATGGACAGCACATACGATTGGAGAAACAAGGATGAAATCCTGTATTATAGCAGACCACAAGGGATGGGCAGTGTGACGACGAGTCGGATATATGATGCGAAACCGAAAGAAGAGGCGATGGAAATCCTTGAGGAGATAAAAGCGGCATTGTGGAATTATCTGGACAAGCATCCTGATGCGGATTTCATGATTCACAATGCAAATGCGTTCAGCCGTCTGAGCTTTGAGCCCATCAGAGTGTATAAGGTCGGCAGGGAAGACCGAGAGCAATTCTGTGTGAGTGTCCAATACATTGAAAGGAGGAATGAATATTGCTTCCTCATCTCAACCGCGAAGGGAAGCTATGTCCTTCCTGCTGGTTGGGGTCGGCTGAAGAGCTGGAAGAATGGCAAGAAGAAGTATTATCAATAAGCAAAAAGAAATAAATATGAAGAAGATTCTATTGACAATGATAGGCATCTGCCTTATCATGGGTATGCAGGCACAGACCACCAAGCGACTGAGAGAGTACAGGAATCCCCAGATAGATGGACTCATGAAATATGCAAAGTCGATGGGCGTGGATGTATGGGAATTCTATTCCAGAAACTATCGATCCATGAGTTTCCATGTCTCTGAATATAATGACAGCGACCCTCATGACAATCCCGCCCTCTTGATCGACTCCATCAAGAGCACGTTCTTGGGACTTGCCGATGAAGCGACCGACAAGTACCTGTGGGAAAAGGACAGGGAGGGCAGGGACAGCATCTATTACACCTTGACCTTGGGGAAATATAGCAATGCAAGGAAAATTATGGACTCAGAAATGGGGAAACAAACAGAATTTCGCTTTCCTGCCCCAGAGATTCTCACCTATAAATATATACCTTACAAACGGGAGAACGTTCGGGAAGGTCAACGTGTCAGCATCGGAAGTGCCGACCTGCACTATCAGTTCTATCCAGACAGCATCGATAGAAAGATTGAGCAGGTGGAGATGGACGAACTGATGGAGGCAATAGGGAAGGTATTTAAAAAGGAAAAGGTGAAATACCACACATTGCAAGTGGAGATGGACAGCGCATACAATTGGCGCAACAGGGATGAAATCCTGGAGTATGAAGGAGCGGTGAAAGGGGAAGCCTGCGAGACCACCATCAGGGTTTATGATGCACAACCTAAGGACAAGGCCAAAGAACTCTTGGAGGAAGTCCTTCAGACAGTATGGGAATTCATCGACCAACACCCCAACTGCGACTACCACATCGACATGCAGGAAGCGTTCAATCGACGTTGGTCTTCACCCATCAGAGTGGAAAACATGTACAAGGACATCCGGGAGCAGTTCCGCATCCGAATCACTTATGTTGAAGACCTGGATGCTTATAGTTTCTTTCTCATCACCTCCAAGGGAGGCGTCGCCATCCCCACCAGCTGGGAAAACCTGAAGAGTTGGAAGAACGGCAAGAAGGTTTACAGGAAATAGGTAACTTTGCCGCACGAAATGTTAAAAACGCATTGGTCTCGAAAAAAGTGTGTGTGTTCATTATACATTTTCCTAAAAAGGGGTAATATGTGAATAGAAAACAATAACAATCAAAAAAAACTTATATACCAAAACAACTAAAAACAGTAAAGAAATGAAGTTGACAGTTAACAAATTCATTTTGAACCTTTATAAAAACATTAATAACTTAAAAACAACTATTCATTATGATTAAAATTTTCAAATCTTTGTGGCATCTTCGCCACGTTATTTGTAACAACCACGATGGTTCTGCTATCGCTATTTTATTACTATTATTATGTGTGTCCCTCCCGTTAAACGCACAAAAGAAGACTTATCCCGATACACCTGAAGCAAGGATTCAATACATAAAGGATGAGTTTGGAGGTATTCCCCTTATTATATGTAATGAAAAGGAGCTTCCCATAGAGGAGTTTGCCAAACTTGACCTCGATTATTTTGGAACATGCGTATTCTTGAATGTGAAGTCACTTGTGGAAGAACTTGCTGGTGAAAGGGGTAAGAACGGACTTATATACCTGCATGCAGAAAAGGAGCATTTCCCAACCCCTGCTGGTGGATACTTCAGGAAGGGGGATTTTCCTGCCGAATTTTCAGAAGGAGAGGATAGTTTATTTTTCTTCCTAAAGAAACATCATGTTGTTCCCGCAGAAGTTCTACAATCAGACCTTGACGGTCTGGTGGTGATGACATGCTATTTAGATGAAGAAGGGAAATTGGAGAAATGTGAGCCCAAATGCATAGAGCTTTACAAGCCTCAACCACTTCGTATTTCCATTCCAAGCGAGAAGACACCTCAATCATGGATTCTTGACAAAAAGGCTGTTGACCTCATGGATAAAATTATAGATTCTGCCACGAATGTGACAAAACTTCTTCCACCATTCAAACCTGCCACATTCTTCCTTCGACATGTTAAATACATCAAGGACTTGGAGATACCAATACGGTATGACACCATTGACAGGGAAAGAGAGTGATTATATTCATTATAGTAAGCCACTACTGTCCCGTTAAAGTGGACTAATTGTTCTTTGAAATCGCTGAAATAAAGTCTTTTACGAGTAGTTTTAAGGGTGCACGGATTTGAATTTGTACTTTTGCAGCATTTGCGTCCCCAAATGTTAAATTTGCACCTTTTTCATAAAAAAAGTGCCTCGGTTTTTATACATTTCTCATGAAATGGGTAATATGCAGGTAGAGATTAATAAAAGATTTAGAAAAGGTGAAGACTTCATCATGGGATGTGCAGGGCTGGGAAGTTCTGCACTCCCACAACTGTAAAACTTGAAAAATGAAGAAATAATGACTTTTTTTGTATAACTTTGCCTCTCTTATTCGTTATATAAATAGAAACAACCCATGAAGCGTCTGATATACATAGTATTCCTTGTGCTTCTCGCCCTGCCTCTGCATGCGCAGAGCGAGGAGACGTCACGCATCCTGTCATATATCCAAAAGGCGATGAACTTCAACAAGGTGGTGCCGCAGGAGAAGGTCTATCTGCACTTCGACAACATGGGTTACTTCGAGAACGAGACACTCTGGTTCAAGGCATACGTGACGAGGACGTATGATGGACGCGCTTCTGATTTGAGCAAGGTGCTGTACGTGGAGCTGCTCAACCCGACTGGTGACGTGTTGCAGACATTGAAATACCCCATTGACTCGCTGGGGCAGTCGCACGGGGAGATGAAGCTCGATACGATTCTGGGTTCTGGTCTTTATGAGGTGCGTGCCTACACGCGCTACATGACGAACTGGGGTACGAACGCTGTGTTCTCACGCGTCATCCCCATCTTCAAGAAACCAGCCAAGGAGGGTGATTATTCTGACCTGACCATTGCTTCCATCTCTTCCCACCACAGGCTGCCCAACCGTCGGGATCCACTGGACTCCCTCTATGTGCGGGCTGTCGAAGATGGTATCTATACGGATGGTCAGATGAAGACCGTCAGCGTGCAGTTCTATCCTGAAGGAGGCGACATGGTTGTGGGCAAAAAAAGCCGTGTGGCAATGCTGGCGGTGGATGACAACGGGCATCCATACGAGGGAGAGGGCTTTCTGATGAATGAGAAGGGCGATGTGCTCGCTTCCGTCAAGACCGACACACTGGGGAGAGGTCTCTTTGAGGTGGTTCCCGATACAGGAAGACTCTCCTTGCAGATGCGGAATCTCCGGAAGAAGGAGAAAAATCAGGTGCAGTTCTTCAACTTGCCAGAGGCAAAAAGAGACGGATGTGCCCTTCATCTGGACGCCGTCAATGAGAATATGCTCGCCACGCTGCAATGCACCGATGGAATATGCGGCAGCATGCTTGGCTATGTCATCATGCACAACGGGAACATCTACCGCTGTGACACGCTCACCGCCTCCCCCCTGATGGAGATAGAGCTGGACAGGCAGGCAATGCCTGAGGGAGTGAACCAGATGACAGTGTTTGACAGCAGGGGTGCCATCATGGCGGAGCGGCTGTTCTTCCTGTGCCCCAAGCCCGACAAGTCAGACAGCATACAGGTCACAACCATCACCCAAAGGCTGAAGCCCTGCGGAATGGTGGAGCTGGAACTGAAGACATGCCCCAATGCAAGCCTGTCCTTCTCCGCCATTGATGCACAGACAATGACCAACGGCAAGCAGGGGAACATGAAGACTTGGATGCTGCTGTCCTCCGAGGTGAGGGGCTACATCCGCAATGTGGATTACTATTTCGAGGCAGATGACAAAGAGCACAGACAGAATGCCGACTTGCTGATGCTGACGCAGGGCTGGCGCAGATATGACTGGAGGCTGATGTCAGAGAAATACACCTTCCGCAAGGCGCAGCCCATTGAGGACCAGTTCTATCTGAACGGTCAGCTGAAAGCGTACCGCAAACACAACCCCGTTTCAAATGTCCGCATGTATGTGAGCCTCTACAACGAGAAGGGGCAGAGCCTCATTGGAAATGCCGTGACGGACGCTGAGGGCAACTATGCCTTCAAGATGCCTTTCCTGGACGGTGAATGGAAAATGTGCATCTACACGACAAGAGACATCAAG